>JANXMN010000069.1 GCA_025354605.1 Hymenobacter sp.
ATTTCGCGCCAGGCCAGCCCACCACAGCCGATAGTTCAATAAGCGTTGTTCAACCCCTTTCAACTTTCGAAGGGAAAGGTATTTTCGCGTCAAAGCCTGGGGTTGTCGACCAGTCAGCCAGGCTAATTGTGCTATATGGACTGATGAGTACTGGGCTGATGATTATTGATAAGAGCAATCTGCAAGTCAATTTTTATCAGGGTAACGACTCACTATCTCAAGTAAGTGCCGCCTTCCGCCGCCAAGCCGCCCCAGCCACCACCGCCACCCTACCCGAACCCGGCGGCGTGGGCGTGCGCTTCCGCCTCGCGCCGGGCGAGCGGCTGTACGGCACCGGCTCGCGGGCGCTGCCGCTGGACCGGCGCGGCTACCGGCTGGAACTCTACAACCAGGCCCACTACGGCTCCCAAAACAATGAGCCTAACCTGAACATCACGCTGCCCACGGTTCTCAGCAATCGGGGTTACATGCTGTTTTTCGACAACCACGCGGCCGGCTACCTCGACCTGGGCAAAACCGACCCCAACGTGCTCGAATACGGTGGCGAAGGCCTCAGCGCCCTCTCCTACTTCGTGATAACGGGCCGCGACCAGGCCGAAATCCTCGACCGCTACACGGCTCTGACGGGCCGGCAGCCGCTGCCGCCGCGCTGGGCGCTGGGCCTGATTCAGAGTCGGTTCGGGTACAAGTCGGAAACCGAAATGCAGCAGGTGGCCCGCCGCATGCGCCGCGAAAACTTCCCGCTCGATGCGCTGGTGCTGGATTTGTACTGGTTTGGCGGCACCAAAAAGCAGGGCGACTTCGCCTGGGAGCCCACCGGCTTCCCCGACCCGGCCGGCATGATGGGCCGCCTGAAGCAGCAGGGCGTAAAAACCATCCTGATTTCGGAGCCCTACGTGATGCGCACCTCGCGCAACGACAGCCTCGTGCGCACGCAGGGGCTGGTGGGCACCGACGCGGTGGGCCGGCCGTTCACGGTGGGCTCGTTCTGGGCCGGGCCGGCCAGTATTCTCGACGTGTTTAAACCGGCGGCGCGCAACTGGCTGTGGAATAATTACCGCCGCTTGCACGACCAAGGCGCGGCCGGCTGGTGGTCCGACCTCGGCGAGCCCGAGAACCATCCCGCCGCCATGCAGCACGCCGGGGGGCCGGCGCGGGCCGTGCACAACGCCTACGGGCAGGTGTGGGCCGGCATTTTCCGCGATAACTACGCCCGCGAATTCCCCAACGAGCGGGTGTTCAACTTGGCCCGCTCGGGCTGGGCGGGCCTGCAGCGCAACGGCGTGTTTCCGTGGTCGGGCGACATCAACCGCTCGTGGAGCGGCTTGCAGGCCCAGGTGCCCGTGATGCTGGGCATGGGCCAGGGGGGCGTGGGCTACATGCACTCCGACGCGGGTGGCTTCTGTGCCGGCGACATCGACCCCGAGCTGTACACCCGCTGGCTGCAGATGGCCAGCCTCTGCCCTGTGTTGCGCCCCCACGGCGAAGGCGTGCCGCCCGAGCCCTACTTCTACCCCGACCCTTACAAAAGCGCCGTGCGCGAGGCCGTGCAGCTGCGGTACCAACTGCTGCCCTACCTGTACACCCTGGCCTGGCAGAATACGATGACAGGTGCGCCGCTGGTTAGGCCCCTTGATTTCAGCAGTGCTTTTTCCAGCGCTTACGCTCCGCCGGTACGCCCCACCATGCGCCAGACAGGCACCGACGAATTATCAGCCGATGAGAAGGCCGCTGGCTATGTTCCCGATGCCCGTTGGGGAGAAGCCATCGAAACCGGCGACAACTCCCGCGACACCCGCACCAGTGCCCCGCTGGCAGCGGCAGAGGCGGCGGCCCTGGCCAGCCTGAACGATGAATACCTGCTCGGCCCTAGCCTGCTGGTGGCGCCGGTACTGCATCCCAGCCAGCGGCGGCGCAATGTGGTGCTGCCCGCCGGGCGCTGGATTGACTTTTACACCGGCCAGACTTATGCTGGCGGGCGCACGGCCGGCGTGCCCGCCCCGCTGGCCCACGCGCCGCTGCTGGTGCGGGCCGGGGCTTTCCTGCCGATGACGGCCTACCGCCCCAGCACCGCCCAGTACCGCCCCGATACCCTGCTGCTGCGCTACTACCCCGACCCCACGAGCCCGGAATCGGAATTCACGCTCTACGACGACGACGGCCACTCGGCCCAGGCGCTGGCCCGCCGCGAGTTCGAGCGCCTGACCATGCGCGGCTTCTGCAAGCCCCGGCAAACCGACGTGCTGCTGAGCAGCAGCGGCGCGTATCCGGGGCAGCCGGCGTTTCGGTTTGTGCGGCTGCTGGTGCAGCGGGTGGCGGCCCCGCCCACCGGCATTCTGTTCGATGAGCAACCCGTGCCGCCCGAAGGCTATTCGTACGACGCGGCCCGGCACGAGCTGGAAATCCACTTTCTGATGCATGCCGGCGTGGCCGTGAGCATTCGCGGCCTGGAGCTACTGGCTGAACCCGCCGGCCTGGCCGCCCCCGAGGCGCTGACCCTGGAAGCGCCCGACAGCCGCAGCTTCGGCCCACAGGGCACCACGCTGCGCTACTCGCACCCAGCCGGCACCCTGCCCGCTCCGGCCGAGCTGCGCATCCGCAACGGGCAGGGTGCCTTGGTGCGCACGCTGCCGCTGGCGCCCGAACCCGGCCCGCACGCCCTGCCCTGGGATGCGCGCGACGCGGCCGGCCGGCCCCTGCCGCCGGGCGTGTACATAGCCGAGGCGGCCGGCCAGCACCAGCGGCTGATTCTGACTCGGTAACTTTGTAGCACCTGCTTTAGCTTGTGCGTTGTCCGTCCTCTTCGGCACCAGCTGAAGCCCGTGCTCCTTTCTTATGCAACCCTTCGACTCCGCCCGCCTGCACTTCCGCCCCCTCACCGCCGCCGATACGGCCGGCATGTTTGAGCTCGACTCGGACCCGACCGTGCACCGCTACCTGGGGGGCATCGGCGGGCAGCTGGTGAGCGAGCCGGCCCAGAGCGCGGCCACTATCGAATTCATTCAGCGGCAATACGCCGAAAACGGCCTTGGGCGTTGGGCCGTGACGCTGCGCGAAACCGGCGAGTTCATGGGCTGGGCCGGGCTGAAGCTGGTGGCCGGCCCCATCAACGGCGAAACCAACTTCTACGACCTGGGCTACCGCTTCATCCCGCGCTACTGGAGCCAGGGCTACGGCTTCGAGGCCGCCCGCGCCTGGCTCGACCACGGCTTCGAGACGCTGCGGCTGCCGCGCATCTGCGCCTACGCCGATTGGCACAACGTGGCTTCGCGGCGCATTCTCAGCAAGATTGGGATGCGCCAGGGGCCGCGCTTTCTGGTGGAGGGCGTGCCCTGCATCTGGTACGAGGCCGATGCGCAGGTGGGGGCGTAACTTTCGGACTACCGCTTCCCAGGCTACTTGCTGACCAAGCCGCATGACTCTCCGTTTCTTCCGGCCCCCGCTGCTGCCAGCGCTGCTCTGGCTGCTGCCGAAGCTGGCCGCCGCGCAGGCCGTGGCCACGCTCATGCCCGCCCAGCCGGCCAGCCTGCGCGACTCGCTCACCATCACCTTCGACGCCACGCGCGGCGATGGCGGACTGGCCACCTGGGCCGGCGACGTGTACGCCTATACGGCCGTCATCACCCCGGCTAGCACCTCGCTCACCGACTGGCAGCACGTGCAGGGGCCGTGGGCTCCGGCGTTGTCCCGGCTGAAAATGCGGGCGCTAGGCGGCCACCGCTATGCGCTGCGCATTCGGCCCGACACGTTTTATGGGTTGGCGGCTGGCGAGCAGGTCAATTCCTTTGCCTTCGTGTTTCGGAGCCTTGACGGCTCGGTTTCGGGCCGGGCCGCCGGCGGGGCCGACGTGCTGCTGCCGCTGTACGCCACTACCCCGCGCAGCTACGCCAGTCACCAGTGGAGCGGCGGCGTGCTGACGGTGACGGCCTCCGACGGAGCCACGCTCACGGTGCAGCCCTACGCTCCGGCGGTGCTGCGGGTGGCGTTTTACCCGGGCGGCACGGCCTCCGTGCCCGCCCCCAGCCTGGCCGTGAGCGCCGCCGCTATGGCCCCGGCCGGCACCCTGACCGATACGCCCACCCGCCTCACGCTGGCCGCGCCGGGCCTCACGCTGCTACTCGACAAAAACCCGCTGCGGCTGCGCTACCTGCGCGGCCCCGATACGCTGCTGGCCGAAACGCCGGGCTATTTCGAAACCGGCAGCCTGCGCGGAGTGCGCTTTGGGCTGCGGGCCGGCGAGGCCTTGTACGGCACCGGCACGCGGGCCCTGCCCGTGAACCGGCGCGGCCAGCGCGTGCAGCTCTACAACCAGGCTCACTACGGCTACTCGAACGGCGAGGCCAACCTCAACATCAGCATTCCGCTGGTGCTGAGCGGGCGCGGCTATGGCCTGTTTTTTGACGATGTGCGCCCCGGCTACCTCGACCTGGGCCAGACCGACGGCGCGGCCCTGGAATTCGGCACTGAAAACGACCACCTCACCTACTTCGTGCTGGCCCAGACCGACCTGCCCGCCCTGCTGGCCGCCTACACCGCCCTGACGGGCCGGCAGCCGCTGCCGCCGCGCTGGGCCCTGGGCTACATCCAGAGCAAGTACGGCTACCAGACCGAGGCCGAAGCGCGCAGCATCGTGCAGACGATGCGGGCGCAGAACTTCCCGCTCTCGGGCCTGGTGCTCGACCTGTACTGGTTTGGCGGCATGGGCCGGATGGGCGATTTGAGCTGGGACCGCAGCCGCTTCCCCAACCCGGTGCGGATGCTGCACGACTTCGACTCGGTGGGTGTGAAAACGGTGCTCATTACCGAACCCTACATCACCCAGCAAAGCAGCAACTACGCGGCGGCGGCGGGCGGCCTGCTAGCCCGCACCAACACGGGCGCGCCCTACGTTATCGGCAACTTCTGGGCGGGCAGCGCGGGCCTGCTGGATATGACCAACCCGGCCACCCGCGCCTGGCTGTGGCCCTTCTACCGCGCCCGGGCGCAGGAAGGAGTGGCCGGCTGGTGGAGCGACCTCGGCGAGCCCGAAACCCACCCCGACGCCATGCGCCACGTAGGCGGCTCGGCGCGCGAGGTGCACAACGGCTTCGCCAGCCAATGGGCCGGGCTGCTGCAGGAGAAGTATCAGCAGGAATTTCCGGGCCAGCGGCTGTTCAATCTTACGCGCTCGGGCTTCGCGGGCATGCAGCGGCTGGGGGCCACGCCCTGGAGCGGCGACGTGCAGCGCTCGTGGAGCGGCCTGCAGGCGCAGGTGCCCATTATGCTGGGCATGGGGCTGAGCGGGGTAGCGTATGAGCATGCGGATGCCGGCGGCTTCACAGGCGGCGGCCAGAACAACGAGCTGTACGTCCGCTGGCTGCAGTTTGCGGCTTTCACGCCCATCATGCGGGCCCATAGCGAGGGCGTGCCGCCCGAGCCGGTGTACTACCCCGAGCCGTACCGCAGCATTGTGCGCGACTACGCCCACCTGCGCCACCGCCTGCTGCCCACCACCTACTCCCTGGCCTGGGAAAACAGCCAGACCGGCGCGCCCCTGGCCCGCCCGGTGGATTTTGCCGAGCCCACTGCTACTCCTTATCCCAACGCCAACGACGCCTACCTGTGGGGCGAAAACCTGCTGGTAGCCCCCGTCCTCAGCCCCGGCCAGACCCAGCGCAGCATTGCCCTGCCCGCCGATGGCCCCTGGCTGGACTACTGGACCAACCAGCAGTACGCCGGCGGCACCACGGCCACGGTGCCCGCGCCGCTGACGCGCCTGCCGCTGCTGGTGCGGGCCGGCAGCTTTGTGGCGACCCAGCCCTACCGCGCCAGCACGGCCCAGGGCCAGCTCGACACGCTGCAGCTGGCCTACTACCCGGCCCAGGGCGTGGTGGGCCGGCCCGCCGTAGTGTACGACGACGACGGCCGCACCCCCGACGCTTTCGGTCAGGGCCAGTACCAGCTGCTGCACTTCCAGGACTACCCCACCGGCGCGGCCGACATGACGATTATAGCCACCGCCACCGGTCCTGGCTACGCCAGTGCCCCACGCCGCCGGGTGGTGGAATATGCCATCCAGCGCCTGCGGGCCGCGTCTTCCATGGTCACGTTTCAGGGGTTGGCGTTGCCGGTGGCGGCTTCGGTGGCGGCTTATGCAGCCCTCGATTCGGCGGTGTATTTCGATGCGGCGGCGCAGGTGCTGCGGGTGCGGTTTGGCTGGCGGCACCAAATGGCGACGGTGCGGCTATTCGGGGCGGTGCTGGCCACGAATAAGGCTACGCCTATACTGGCGGCCATTAGTCTGAATGCACCCTACCCTAATCCTTTCACCGACGAAACCACAATCAGCTACGAGGTGGCACAGCCGGGCACTTACCAACTGCGCGTGCATGCTCTGACGGGCCAGTTGGTGGCCAGTGTAGCCGTGGTGGCAGCAACAGCGGGCTCCGGCGCGGTGCAATGGGCTGGCACCGATAGCGCGGGCCGGCCGCTGCCGCCCGGCGTGTACGTGCTGGAGCTGAACGGGCAGCACCGGCGCGTGGTGCGGCAATAAACCACTGATTTCCGAAGTAGGGTGCGGGGCTTGTCCCTGCCCGTCGTTGAACGATGTCAATACAGGTCGTTCAATGACGGGCGGGGACAAGCCCCGCACCCTACCTCAGAAGTCCTAGAGCGATTTCAGCCGCGCCAGCAGCTGCACCGCCGCTACCCAGGCCACGGCGGCGGCCCAACCGGCCAGCACGTCGGAGGGGTTGTGCACGCCCAGGTACATGCGTGCCCAGCCCACTGCCAGCGAAAACAGCACGGCGGCCGTGCCGACCCAGCCCCGCGCCCGCAGGCCCCAGCACAGAAAAAGGATAGCCGTAGCCAGGGCGGCCGTATCCATGGCGTGGCCGCTGGGAAAGCTGAGCGTGTGCTCGGGCCGGATGCTGGCCCACAGCGCCGGCCGGGGCCGCGCCACCAGCCGCTTGACTACCTGCGTGAGGAGCATCGAGCCGCCCACCGACAGGCAGAACACGGCCGCCACCCGCCACTGCCGTCGCGCCAGCAGTCCCAAAAATACCAGCAGCCCGAGGCCTACCATCGGCCCAGTGTTGCCCACGATGGTGAGGAACACCGCCAGCTTATCGAGCGTGGGCGTAGCGTGGCGGTGCCAGAATTCGAGCAGCGGCGCATCCCACGGCAGGCCGCCAGTATAGAGCACGGCCAGCAGCAAGTACCCAAAAATCAGCACCGCCAGCAGCAGCGTCAGCAGCAGCGGGCGAAGCGGCGGTTGCGGGCGGAGGATGGTAGGCGGTGGTTCAGGCATGAGCGAGTGGGCCGGAATGCGCGCTTGGACGTAGGTTGGAGCAACGGTTGTTGGAAACGCTCAGAAAACCAGCCCGGCGTAGAGATGCATAATTGCATCTCTACGCCGGGCTGGCGCTTTCGGCTGTTTCGCGGGGCGGCGAAACCACTGTAGGTAACTGCCGGTGCAGGGCCTCGCGCCAGATGCCCCGCAACTGATGAAACTCGGGCGAAAACAGTACGTGCAGGGCCACCACCCAGCCCACCGAGCCGGTCCAGCCGGCTAGCACGTCGGAGGGGTAGTGTACGCCCAGATACATGCGGCTCCAACCCACGCCCAGGGCAAACAGCGGCCCCAGCACCCAGGCTAGCCAGTGCCCGCGCCGCTGCCACCACAAAAAGCCCAGGGCGGTGACCACCGCCGCCGCCCCCATAGCGTGCCCGCTGGGAAAGCTGTAATAAAACGCCGGCTTGATACTCAGCCAGAGCGTGGGCCGGGGGCGCGCAAACAGCACCTTCACCAGCAGGTTTAGGGCCATGGCCCCGCCCACCGACAGCCCGAAAAACCAGGCCTGCGGGCGGGTGCCCCACCCCACCAGCCCGAGGGTGATGAGTACGGCCGCGATGCCCATCGGCAGCGGGTCGCCCACGGCGGTGAGGCCCAGCGCCAACTGGTCCAGCACCGGGCTGGCGTGGGCGTGCAGAGACGCCAGAATTGGCTTGTCGCCGATGAAGCCACCCGACTCCCAGATGTCCTCGGCCACGTTCACGAACACCACCCAGGGCAGCACCAGGCCAGCCAACAGAGCCAGCAACAGCATTTTGTGGATGCGCAGGGCATGGCGCAAACGAAGCCAGAAAGCGGGCATAGGAAGCGGGGGCTGAGTGTATGGTGGGCAGAATTACGGACAAGACGAAAAAAAGAACGTCATGCTGAACTGGTCGAAGCATCTTTACCGCCGAAGTAATTCATTTACTATGGAGGGAGAGCTGCTTCGCCTGCGCTCAGCACGACGTTCTTGTTTACTACGTTCCTAATCCTCTCCAATTAACTAACCCCTACCGCCCAAACTCCAGCACGCGGAACGTGCCGGGCACCACGCTGGGGCGCGGGCGGGGGTTCTCGGTGGTGGGGGCGGGCGTGGGGCCGTACTCGGCCGTTATGGTGAAGAGGTGGCCGTTTTTCGGATTGATGCTCATGGTGCGGGCGCCGCGGGCGGTGGGTACGCTGCCCACTAGGCGGTATTTGCCGGGGCCATCGGCGTGCAGCACCGTAAAGGTACCCGAGCCGTTGGAAGTGAAGATGTTGCCGGTGGCCGGGTCGAAGCCCGCGCCGTCGGTGCCCTTGGCGGTAGGCAGCACGGCCACCTGCTTGCCGGTCTGGCTGTCGGTAACGACCAGTTTCTCGTTGGCGCAGCCGCTGAAGAGACGGTGGGCTTTGGCGTCGTAGGCTAGGCCGGTGGGCTCTTCGCCGGGGGCCAGCGGGTAGTGGTGGCGCACGGCCAGCGTTTTGGCGTCAAAGGCCACGATTTCGCTCTTGTTCTCGATGTTGACGAAAATAGTGCCGTGGCCGTCGCTCACGCCTTCTTCCACGTCGCCACCTAGCTCGGCGGTGCCCACCACGGTGCCGGTTTTGGCATCGAGCACGGTGCTCTTGCCGCCGTCGTTGCTGAATAGGAACACGCGGTTGGAGTAGGCATCATAGAGCAGCGCGTCGGGCTTGGGGCCGGTGGGGATGGGCGCGCCGATAGGCTTCAGGGTCTTCAAATCGAACACCACGCAGGTGTTGTTACGGCCGCAGGTGATGTAGCCCCGGCCCGCCGAAGGCACTGTTTCGATGCCATGCACGCCGGGCGTGTCGGCGATGGTGCCGATGACTTTATTGGTCTTTAAATCGACGACTTCCACCTGCTTGCCGTGCGAAACATAGAGCCGCTCGCCGGCGGGGTCCACTTTCAGGTAGTCCCAGCCGCCCTCGCCACCGATGGCAATGGTGTTGAGCAGGTGGTAGGGCGCGGCAGCCGGGGCGGCGGCCGTCTGGGCGTGGGCGGCGGGGCCGCAAAAGGCCATAGCCAGGGAGGCGGCCAGCAGAAGTTTGTTCACGAAGTAAATCAGGTTGAGTGATACGGTGGATGCGAAGGTCGCCCAGGATTCTGAAGCAGGCCTGAAGGCTGGGCAATTGCATGACGCAAGCCCAGGCAGCCAAACACTCGCTCACGCTTGAGTTGCGCACCGAAAATCTTACTTTGCGTCATGCCTCACCCATTCGCTTCTCTCCTGTTCGGCCCCCCATTGCTGCTGATTGCGCCACGACGCCCGACGCTTACTTGCGCCCGCACCTATTTGCAATGGCAGCAGCACTGCGGCGCGCAGCCTGATATTCGCCAGCGGCTACCGCGCCAGCCAGTAGCCGGCCGCCGCCAGCAACAGGCCCACGGCCACGCTGCCGCCCGCGTACAAGGCCGCCAGCCCAACCTGCCCGGTGCGTAGCAGGGCCACGTTTTCGAGGGCGAAGGCCGAGAAGGTGGTGAAGCCCCCGCACACTCCGGTGATGAGCAGCAGCCGCCAGGCCGCCCCCAGCGCGTGGCGCTCCAGCAGCCCCAGCAGCAAACCGGCCAGCAGGCAGCCGGTCGCGTTCACGCAGCCCGTGCCGATGGGCCAGGCCAGCGGCCAGCGCCCCTGCACGTACTGTTGCATAAAGTAGCGCGCCACCGCTCCCATACCGCCCCCGAAGCCCACCCACAGCCACGAATAGTTCATGCGGCAAACTTACGCGGCCGCTGCGCGTTTCGGGTAACGGCTGTGACCCGGAGCCTGCGAAGGACCTAATCACCGATAACCTGTTTGCAGTAGTCCAAACGGCACGTAAGTGCTAAAGTCCTTCGCAGGCTCAGGATGACTGGCGTTACCCAAAAACACCATATTATGCAAACCCGTGAACTTGGCCGCTCCGACCTGCACATCGCGCCGCTCATGCTGGGCGGCAACGTCTTCGGCTGGACGGCCGACGAAACCACTTCCTTCGCCGTGCTCGATGCCTTCGTGGCCAACGGCGGCAACGCCATCGACACAGCCGACGGCTACTCAGTGTGGGTGCCAGGACACGTCGGCGGCGAGTCGGAAACCATCATCGGCAAGTGGCTGCGCCAGCGCGGCCGGCGCGACGATGTCGTCATCGCCACCAAAGTGGGCTGGGAGGTGAACGCGGATAACAAGGGCCTGAAGAAGGACTACATCCTGCGCGCCGTCGAAGGTTCGCTCAAACGCCTCGGCACCGATTATATCGATTTGTACCAGTCGCACAAGGACGACCCGACCACCGCGGTGGAGGAAACCCTCGAAGCCTACGCTCAACTGGTGAAAGCGGGCAAAGTGCGCACCATCGGGGCTTCCAACTTCACGGCCGCCCGCCTCGGGGAGTCGCTCGCCGCCAGCGCCGCGCACGGCTTCCCGCGCTACGAAACCTTGCAAAACCTCTATAACCTTTACGACCGCACCGATTTCGAGCAGCAGCTGGTGCCGCTGCTGCTGGAGGAGCAAATCAGCGCCATTCCGTACTACGGGCTGGCGGCGGGCTTCCTCACCGGCAAATACCGCGACGCGGCCGACCTGCAAAAGAGCCCCCGCGGGGCCGGCGTCGGCCAGAAATACCTCAACGAAAAGGGCCTGGCCCTGCTGCCGGCCCTCGATGCGGTGGCCAACCGCCAGCAGGCCACGCCCGCTCAGGTAGCGCTGGCCTGGCTGATGCAGGCCCCGGGCGTGACGGCCCCCATAGCAAGCGCCACCAGCGTCGGCCAGGTAACTGAACTGCTCGAAGCCACCGAGCTGCGCCTAACCGCCGAGGATGTGGAAACGCTGGAATCGGCCCGCCCAGTGCCAGTGGCGAAGTAGAGGTTTTGTAGGGAAAGCAGTGAAGTGGCACGTCATGCTGAGCTTGCCGAAGCATCTCTACCGCAATAGTAAAATTGATT
>JANXMN010000347.1 GCA_025354605.1 Hymenobacter sp.
CTAGTGCTTAGTCAGGCAAGTTGATTAACAGAATGCAGGCCATTTAGGTTAGTCTGGTATGGCCCGACCAATCGCCCTTTTTGCTTTACCGGCCGCCGACCAGGCCGCCCTGGAAAACTTCACCCGCACGGGCTGCCGCCCGGTGCGGGCCGTGCGCCGCGCCCAGGCCCTGCTGGCCTTAGCTACTGGCATCGGCCAGCAGGCGGCCGGTGAGGCCGTCGGCCTGAGCCGGCAGACCGTAAGTGAGTTGCGCCGCCGCTACGAAAAGGGCGGCTGGCAGTTCGCGCTGACGGAGGCTCCGCGTAGCGGCACGCCCCCGCGCTTCGACGGGCCCCAGCGGGCGGCCGTTACCGCCCTGGCCTGCACGCCGGCTCCGGTCGGCCACAGCCGTTGGACGCTGCGCCTGCTGGCAGACCAGGCCGTGGAGTCGGGACTGGTCGAGGCCATTTCCCACGAGACGGTGAGCCAGGTGCTCAAAAAAACGAACTGCAGCCTCACCGCCAGCAGCACTGGTGCCTGGGGGCAGTGAACGCCGCGTTTGTCGCGCGCATGGAGGACGTGCTGGCCGTCTACGAGCGGCCCTACGACCCGCGGTTTCCCGTGGTCTGCTTCGATGAGCGGCCCTGCGTGCTGCACGGCCAGCCCATCGAGCCCCTGCCGCCGGTGCCGGCCCAGCCGGCCGTGGGCGAGCAAGCGGCCAAAGCCGGGCGGCCCCGGCGCGAGAGCAGCACCTACGTGCGCCAGGGCACGGCCTGCCTGCTGGCGGCCTTCGAGCCGGGTACGGGCCAACGCCTGGTCGAGGTCTCGGCCCGCCGCACCGGGGCCGACTACTGCCGCTTTATGCAGCGCCTGGCCGCCCACTACCCGCAGGCCGAGAAAATCATCTTGGTGCAGGACAACCTCAACACCCACACCGATGCCGTCTTTTACCAGCACCTGCCCGCGGCCCAGGCCCGCGCCCTGGCCGCCCGCTTCGAGCTCCATTACACCCCGAAAAACGCTTCCTGGCTCAACATGGTCGAACTTGAACTCTCGGCCATCGCCCGCCAGTGCCTGCACCAGCGCATCCCCACGCAAGACGAACTCACCGCCCACGTCGCCGCTTGCGTGGCCGAGCGGAATGCGGCCCAGGCCACGGTCAAATGGCAGTTCACCCTGGCAAAAGCCCGCGTCAAACTCGACCGACACTATCAGAAAATTAGGGCAACTAACTTGCCTGACTAAGCACTAGTCTATTATTATCTGGTAGATGGGACTAAACCCCTCCTGGGAGGAAGATGCTAATGTCGTGTCGTTGGTAACGGGTATATCGATGCCTTTCAGTTTATCCTGGGTGTTTTCTTCCTGTAACCGCTCAAGGGTAATGAATAAATCATTACTCATTATTTCGGTGTTTGAATATAATTTGGCTTTATAATCCACCATGAAACTTGTGTCGCAAACCAAGCTGTGCCAAGGTTTCGCTGCGGGGTTTTTAACAGAGTGAAAATCCTCGTATGCGGGGGCAGTTCTAACGTATCTCCCTCTCACCTTTCCTTTGGAACTTCTGGTTAGTCTTTCAACTACTGTAGGCCGTACCAAGGAACAACCGAAATAAGGGTAAAAACGGACCTTTGTATTAATTCCACACGCCTTCATTTGGGCATCTGAAAAGCCGTTATAGAGTAAATAATATGCTTTAAATAGCCCTGACCTTTCCCACTTCTTAAGCATATTCCATTGATAGCCTCGTGTACCTCTTCCTTTTTCGATTCCTTCATAATATTTAGAGTGTAATGGAGGATTAGGCTTTATCCCACTTTTCGGGAGCGGCTTTACTGCAGGTGGAAAAAGCACTTTTGCTTGAAGGGCAATGCGAGCATAACCACCACCAAAGACTCGTATATACAAGTCAATGTCATTGCCCTCTATGGATTCTCTTACGGCTTTGCGAACTTTAATAATCCTGCCGGGATAAGAAGAATGGTGTTTGATGATATAATAAACAATTGTATCAGTAATTCCTCGTTCATCTAATCCTATTAAGTAGTCGTGCCGGTCAGCAAGCTCTTCCCAAGCTCGCAATGCTATTTCGATGAATAAATCACACGCGTCAACAATCATTCTCGTAGCGATAATGAGTTATGGCAGAAGTGTTTTACCTAACACAAGGGTTCAGGCGGTTGTATTTGCCTACATAGATAGCAGGAAGTTTAATTGTTGTGGTGCTACAGGTGAAGGCTGCGGCCTTCAAATGACAGTTGGAACTGGGCGAAATCGTAGGCAACGAAGGCCACACCGCCGGCTTGCTTCAGTTCGTTGATAAACTGCTTTTGGTCGTCACGCAGGGTGTCGCGGCCGGCTTTCACTTCGACTCCCACGAACACACCGTCAGCGAGTCGGAAGCCGATGATGTCGGGCACGCCGTTGCATCCCTGGGGGTTTTTCTTCCAGCGGCCGGTTTGCGGGTCGTAGATGCCGGTGGTGTTCTGGCGCCATACTTTGAAGCCGTGCTTGGTGAGGTAGGCAATGATGGCGCTGGTTATCTCGCCGGCTTTGAGGGTGCCGAAGTCAAGGGGAAGTTGGTCGTGTTTGCGGGCTATCATGGGCGGGCTAGGGCTGCTTGACCCGGTATTTTTCCATCAGCTGGCGGTTCTCCTGGCGGTGGCGCTTGTCGATTTGGTGCTGGGCTTCGGGGCTGGCTTTCCAGTCGGGGCGGTCTTTGCGCTGGGTGGCCTGGCGGGCCTCGGCGCGCTGCTGCTGGGCCTGCTCAGGAGTGATGAGGCCGCGGCGGGCCTTGGCGTTGGT
>JANXMN010000207.1 GCA_025354605.1 Hymenobacter sp.
ACCGCGCCACTAACCCATTTATCAGGATTTAGTATTGCGGTAGAGATGCTTCGGCAAGCTCAGCATGACGTTCTGCTGTCACTTGGCCAGAACCCTAGTAGCTCTCCTTGCGAAAGCCCCAGGCGCGCAATTCCGCGTCAAACGTGTCCGGGAAATTGGCCTTCAGCGCGTACACCACCGCTTGCAGCACCTTGCGCAGCTCCAGCTTCGCGGTGTCTTTCTGGCTGACGGACTTGCTCACTTTGCTGGCGAGGCCGCCCGCCTTGCCCAGCAGGTCCTTGTACTCATCGAAACGGATTTGCCAGTAGGCGGTGCCGAACTCGCGCTTGGCGAACGGGGCTTTGGCCACGGCCGGCAGCAGCATATCGCGCAGGACCACGAGGCGCTCGTCGCGGTCGCGGCTAAGGTTAAAGCCGCCGTTCTTATTGGCCAGCAGACCAAAGCCGGGCAAGCGGGCATCGGTGCGGGCCTTGTCATAGCCGCTGTCTTCGTTGATGTATTTTTTCAGAATGCGCAGGCCCTCGTCAAACTGGTCGTCCAGCTCCTGCAGGCGCTGGCTTTGCGGGGTGCGGGCGGTGGCAGCGCTCCGTTTGTCGGTAATGCTGGCGGAGAATTCTGCAACCAGCTTGGCGAAATCAGCCTGCGTTTTCCAGCGCAGCGCAAACCAGGTTTCCTGGCCCCAAGCCGCGGCCACGAGCCGGGCCACTTCGGCCAGCGGGCCGTCTTTCTTGGGGATGAGGAGCTTGGGGTTCACCACCGCATCGGCGGGGGCGGGAGTGGGGGTAGGAGCGCCGGCCGAAACGGGCGTGGTAGCTTGGTCTGCCATGTGGTAAACAGGTAAGAATAAGGGATGAAATGCGCCGTACCGTTACGGCCCGGCTAAGGTGCATAAAATTCCGATAATCCCCTTGTTTTTCCCCGCCATGCCGGGCCACCAGGGCCACTGCCCGCGGGGGCTCCCCGCTGGCTTCGGCCCAGCGCGCCGGCCGCGCCGGGAGCTCCGCCCGGTCCTCGCCGCCTTGAGGTGGCGCCTCCGGGGGCTCCCCACTGCCGCCGGCACCCCGCGCCAGGTGCTCCGGGGGCTCCGCACTGCTCCCAATTCCAGGTGATATAAGCAGTGGGGGATTTTTCCGGGGTGGGTGTGCGCTGGCGCGCGTCTGCGACGCGCTGCCGCCTGGCGGCGAGCCTCTAGCTCGGGGTCGAAATGGAACCGGGCTGCGGGTTCGGCCGATACGCGAAGTCCGAGCCACCGGCTCGAACCCAGTGGGCAACGCGTCGCAGATACGCCAGAGGGGGACTAGATGTCGTTTATTGTCGTCTTACGTCTTCTCGACTTAATTTTATTAGCAGTCACAAGCAGCATAATATGCAAAATAACTAAACCAGGCACGGCTAAGAAGGTAGGCGCATGGGCTTTAAAAAGGTGTGAGTCACTTATAACATCAGATAGCGAAAAATTCTGAGTTAAATCTCGGTAAGCATGCTGCAGCACAGAAGAAACCAAAAAGTATAGCATACAATACGGAATGAGCATCAATACCCACCTTATCCAAAAACGACGAAGACTCAGTGTAATGGTGGTCAATAATATTACGGCGCAGAATATAAAAATAAGTTCAGGAATCCAGGTTATGAATAATGCCAGCCAGAATAGCCAATCTTCTTTTTGCGAATAAAGTAGGAATGGTTTAATTAGCATGGGAGGGAAATTGCTTGATAAGTATCGAAGGCGGCTTATGTTACTTCTCACACCTCTACCACTTCCCCCGTCCCGAAATAATAAATAACCCCGCGCACCTCCGCGTACCCCAGTTGCTCGAACAGCGTGGCGTAGTTGCGCAGCAGCCGCTGGTGTTTCTCCTGCGGCGGGGGCAGGCGGAAATCGAGCAACGTGACCCGGCCGCCGAGGCGGTGGTGTTCTTCGAGCGAGGGTTCGAGCACGATGCGGTCGGGCTTGTAGTCGCGCAGCTTCACGCCGCCCACCAGGATTTCACGCTCGGTTTCCACGCTCAGGTGCGGGGCGAAGTAAGGGGCCAGGCGCGGGTCGCGCACCAGCCGCTCCAGGCTCTCGACCAGCGCCGGCCGCTCGCGGGCGCTCAGGATGCCCTCGGCCACGAGCTGGCCGGCCACGCGGCCCACGTCGGCGGCCGTGAGCAGGCGGCGCAGGGCGAAGTGCAGCTTGCGGTCCCACTCGCCCTGGGCCTTTTGCTCGTCAAAATCGAAGAGGTTGCTGGCGTGGCGGCGCAGCTTTAGGCGCTCTTCCCAGGGCGCGGCGGCCAGGTTAGTCAGGTTGTAGTT
>JANXMN010000219.1 GCA_025354605.1 Hymenobacter sp.
CGAAGCATCTCGCGTGGGGTAGTAACTCAATCGATTGGTTTACTACTACACGCGAGATGCTTCGACTCCGTTCAGCATGACGTTCCTTTTTAACCCTGTGCCTGACGTTCTTTTTGCACGTAACAACCGACAACCAACCCCCAGCAACTAAATTTGCGCCATGCCCACTGGTACCATCCGCATTCGCCTCCGTCCCGCCAACAATTCCCGCGTCCCGTTCTGGGGCCAGCTCGCCATCGGCCTGTTCTGGCTGGCCTACGTGCTGTTCGGGATTCTGAGCAATACCGGCGCGCAGGACTACCACTTCCTGCACTGGGTGTTTCTGGTTTTCACACTCGTGTACCTCGGCTACGTGCTGGTAAACAACGCCCCCATCTTCGGCACCCAGAGCTACCTCGAATTTACGCCGGGCTACATCGTGCACAAAAACGGTCTGTTCCGCCCCAAGCAGGTATTCGCCGCCGAAAACATTTCTGCCCTGGAGCTCAAGCCTTACCAGCTGCGCGTGCGGCAGAAAGACGGCGAAATCTTCGCCCTGAACCTGCGCGAAGTGAAAGGCCGCAACCGCAAGCTGCGCTTCCGCGAGCAGCTGCGCGATTTTGCCGCCAAATACAGCCTGCCCCTGCAGGAGATGGGCTCACCGGCGGCAGCTTAGTCGAACAACTGGCTGACGACGACTTCTGCGCCCGTGGCCGGGTCGCTCAACGTCTGGCCATTGTAGAAGTACTTGTACTTGCCGGGCTCCGAATACACTGCCATGGCGCGTAGCTCGGGCACTACCAGCCAGTACGACTGCACCCCGGCCGCGAAATACCGCGCGGCTTTTTCGAGCAACTCGGCAATAACCTGCGTCGGCGACAGGATTTCGATGGCCGTGCGCGGAATCTGTGCCACGGCTATTTGCTCAATGGTTGCGTCAATTATTGAGCGCAGAAAAATGGACACATCCGGTACCGCTTTCTGAGCATCAAGGGCCAGACTGAGCTCAGGTAGCACCAAATAATCATTTCCCAAATTAAGGCGCAGAAACTGAATCAGGTTTCCTTGGATAATGGCGTGTTTCAGGCTGGGTATGGGCTTTCCGCGTTCGAGCTCGTAGTCGGAAATTTCCGGGGCAAGGGCTTCCATAGGGTAAAGGCTTTCCCAAATATAACGCCGCCCGCCCGGAAAGCGCGGCGGCTACTTCTTGGCGAATTTCTTGCGCAGCTCGTCCACCTGGTCGCGGAATTTCTTGTCCGAATCCACCAGGTCCGACACGGTTTGCACCGAGTGCATCACAGTGGTATGGTCGCGGCCGCCGAAGTGGAAACCAATGGTTTTCAGCGTGTGCGAGGTGTGGTGCTTGGCGAAATACATGGCCACCTGCCGGGCCGTTACCACTTCCTTCTTGCGGGTTTTATCCTTCAGCAGCTCCACCGAAATGCTGAAGTAGGCGGCCACGGTTTTCTGAATGAAGTCGAGGTTGACCTCGGCCTCCACTTCCTCGATGATGTGGCGCAGGGCCTGCTTCACCATTTCCAGGTCGATGTCGCGCCGAGATAAACTACTCTGGGCGACCAGCGAGGCAATCACACCTTCCAGCTCGCGCACGTTGGTGTGCACCGAATTGGCGAGGTAGTCCACCACGTGGTCCGGCGGGATATCGATACCGTCCTGCTCCATCTTGTTGCGAATGATGGCCACCCGCGTCTCAAAGTCCGGGCTTTGCACGTCGGCCGTCAGGCCCCACTTGAAGCGGTTGAGCAGGCGGTCTTCCAGGCCCAGCAGGTCTTTGGGGGGCCGGTCGGAGGTCATCACAATCTGCTTGCCCGACTGGTGCAGGTGGTTGAAGATATGGAAGAACATCTCCTGGGTTTTGCCCTTGTTGGCCAGAAACTGCACGTCGTCCAGAATCAGGGCATCTACCTGCAGGTAAAAATTGGCGAAGTCCTGTACCTGCGCGCGCTGCACGCTGTCGATGAACTGGTTGGTGAATTTCTCGGCCGACACGTAGAGCACGAACCGCTCGGGCGCAGTGGCCTTGATGTGGTTGCCGATGGCCTGCACCAGGTGGGTTTTGCCCAAGCCCACGCCACCGTACACCATCAGGGGATTGAAGCTGGTAGTGCCGGGCTTGTTGGCCACCGCGAGGCCGGCCGAACGGGCCAGGCGGTTGCAGTCGCCCTCAATGTAGTTGTCGAAGGTGTAGGAGCCGTTGAGCTGCGAGGGCACCAGGTTGCCGTCCATGGGCCGGGCCTGGTCGAAGGGATTGCGGGGCGGGGCCAGGGTATCGGCCGCGCCGCTGTTGGCGAAGTTGTTGCCGCGCGGGGTGGTGCGCACCGCACCCGAGTTCACGTAGCGGGCCGAGCCGGCGCGGGCACTACCGGCCAGCGGGTTGCCCATCGCCTGGCTTTGGCCGGGCTGGCCGGGCAAGGACTGGGGCGCGTCGCGCGGGTCGGGGGCGGCCTGCTTGCGGGGCGGCGGCAGGTGCAGGGCGCGGGGCGGGGCCTGCTCGTTGCCCTGGTCGACAACGACGCTGTACTCCAGACGGCCTTCCGAGCCCAGCTGCTGGTAAAGGGCGCGGCGCAGCTCGTCCACGTAGTGCTCCTCCAGCCAGTCGTAGAAGTAGGCACTGGGCACCTGAATGGTGAGCACGTTGCCCTTCAGCTCGACGGGCACAATGGGCTGAAACCAGGTTTTGAAGCTCTGTTCGCCGATTTCCGCCGCGATGCTGCGCAAGCAGCCAGCCCAAACCGTGCGAAAATCTTTGAGCATGAGGAATTTAAGACAATAAACCGGCCGGGGCCGGAGGCGGAAAACAGAAAAGCAGCCGGAGCCAGCAGCCCCCCTATTTTGTTGAAGGGGGACAAAATTGTGGAAAACTCCGCACTTAAAAAAGCCGAAAAGCCCTTGTTTTTACGGTCGTTTTAACAGGCCGCCCGAACCGGCATCACGGCGGCACTTGCCAACCCGGCGCGCTTCTTTTTTGTTGAAAACTCATAATCCAACCGGCCGAGGTTGATGCCCGACCACCCCACCTGGTTGATGAGCGTGGCGTGGCCGTCGGGACTGGCAATGGCCTCGGGCACGTCCATGAACGTGTGGGTGTGCCCGCCCAGTATCAGGTCGATGCCCGACACCTGGGCGGCCAGCTTGCGGTCGTCGAGCTTGGTGCTTTCGTACTTGTAACCGAGGTGCGAGAGGCAGATAACGAGGTCGCAGCGCTCGGGGCCGCGCAACTGGGCGGCCATTTCCCGGGCCTTAGCCACGGGGTCGAGGTAGGCGGTCTGGCCGAAGTTCTTGTCGGCCACCAGCCCGCTCAGCTCGATGCCGATGCCGAACACACCGATGCGCAATCCCTGCTTCTCGAACACCTTGTAGGGGGCGAAGCGGCCGGCCAGCGGGGTTTTCGAGAAGTCGTAGTTAGCGATGAGGAAGGGAAAGGTGGCATTAGGCAGCTGGCGCAGCAGGCCATCGAGGCCGTTGTCGAAGTCGTGGTTGCCGAGGGTGCTGGCATCGTAGCCCATCTGGCTCATCAGCTTGTACTCGAGCTCGCCGCCGAAGAAGTTGAAATAGGGCGTACCCTGGAAGATGTCGCCCGAGTCGAGCAGCAGCACGTTGGGCTCCTGCGCCCGCACTTCTTTGATGAGGGCGGCCCGCCGGGCCATGCCGCCCAGTCCGGCCCACTGCCCGCCGTTATCGGGAAAGGGCTCGATGCGCGAGTGCATGTCGTTGGTGTGCAGGATGGTGAGCTTGAGGGGCACGCTGGCGGCGGGAGCGGCCACGGCGGCATTGGCCAAGCCGCCCAGAGCCGACAGGCCGGCGGTGCCGAGCAGGGAATTACGGAGGAAATCGCGGCGCTTCATAGGTAATAATTATGAGTTAAAAATTATGAGTTATGAGTTATGAGTTAAATATTCGAATTAAAAACCGTGCGAACTCACTTGCTCCGACAGCTCATCATTCATAATTTTTAATTCATAATTCTTAATTGACTTTCACCCGGCCTTCGACGCGGGCCGTGACCGGCTTGCCGGCTTTGGTGAGGTCGCGGACGTGGTCGGCAATGGCGGTGCGGAGCAGCACGTTGGTGTGGCGCGGGGTGAGGGTTTTGAAGAAGCCCATGTTGTCGCCGCCGGTAGCCAGGTAGTCGGAAATGGCAATGGCCCAGATGCGCGGGTTGTTCACGTCAAAGGGCTGGCCGCCAATGCGGATATCGGTGGGCATGCCGTCGAAGGTGATGGTGTAGGTGGCGCCCGAAACGGCCATTTTAGAATGGGCGGCAAAGTCGAACAGTTGCTGCACTACCGGGCCGGGGGCATCGAGCACCACCAGCTCATTCTCGAAGGGCATGAGCTCGAACACGGAACCCAGCGTAATGGGGCCGGCCGCGAAGCCGGCGCGCAGGCCGCCGTTGGTCATCACGCCCAGCGGAATGGGCTGGCTCAGCACCTGGGTGGCCCGCTCGCGTTGCAGGTCGGCCACGAAGTTGGCCAGGGGCGACTCGCCGGAATTCTTGGTGAGGGCCTCGGGGGCGGTACCCAGCACCTCGGTCATCTGGGCCGTCACTTTGTCGTGGTAGGGTGCGATGAGGGCGACGATGGCGGGGTCTTCAGCCTGGGTTTTGGCCACGGGCCGGCTCGTGACGGGCACGAAATGCGCCGTCGGCACGTAGGCGGCGCGCTGGCAGCCACCGGCCAGGGCCAGCAACAAGGCAGCAATATAGAAACGGAGGAAATACATAACTAGCTAATAGTTTGCAAGAATGAAAAGGGACACGCCCGCAGCAATTAAGTTGTAAACATTAAGTTGTAAACTATGAAGAAGTAACCCAAGCCCGTAGCACTTTGGCCTAGTACATTGCCTATATTGCCCTAGGCGTGTTGAAGCCGTTATTTGGTTAAATCGACGCTGAGCAGGGCGCTGAACCGTTGAACGGGCGTGGAAGTTAAAAAGCCATAGTTGATATCGGCGCGGGCCAGCAGCGATAGCGCCCGGCCACCCGGCAGTAGGGTAGCCAAGCCGGCTCCTACCCCGGCCCCATAGCCAATTACTCCAAAGTCCTTATCCATCTGGGGAGAGGTGAATTCACCGAAATAGTCGGTCGTCTGGTGATAATTTTCCGAGCGTATGGCGATGGTGGAGACGAAGCCGCCTTCGAGTAATGGCCGCACCCGGCCGCGCGGATAGGTGTAACGTATCATCACCGGCACCCGCAGGAAAGCTACATTAAAATGTAGTCGCAGGCCCTGAACACCATTGAGAGTGCCCGGCGCCGGCGCGGTGTACTCGCGGTCCGACTTATCAACCCCATACAGCAGGGCCGTTTGCAGTGTAAACCGCTCCTGGCTGATACGGGGCACGGTCAGGGCCAGGGTGATGCCGGCCGTGGGCGTGGCGTTGTCCAGAATGGCCTGGCCGTGATACGGACTATTCGCATCGAATAACTGGCGGCTTCGAGACATCCCCCCCATCAGGCCCAGTCGCACATGCGCCGCCACAGCGCGCTTCGCCAACGGCATGGCAGGGCTGCCCTGGCAATCGTTGTACAGAACCACAACCCGGCGAAAACCGAATTCGGTGTAGGCCAGCGCGGGCAGTCGGCGTTGGGCCAGTGGGCAGTTGGGGAGGGCCTGCGCCAGCACTTGGCGGTAGGGCGTCAGTTCTTCCTGATACGTGACGACATCGCTCCCCATTTTGCGGTCTACCCGCTCGATGCCATGCTGGAGCAGGGCCAGCGGCCGCACCGGCGAGGCCACCAGGAAATGGTCATAACCCTGCACCCGCATGAAATACAACTGGGCCGGCCCATCAACCAGAACTTCCATAAAGTACGGCAGCCCCGCCACGGCCCCCACACGGATGCGGGCATCGGAAACGGGCATCGTCAGCGTGCGATAGCGCCGACCGCCAGCGATGCCGAAGCCGCGCACCTCGGTGGGTGAGTAGGTGATGATGTCGGCCGTGGGGATAGCCCTAAATCTACACCGCTCGGCATTGGTACCACCTTCCCGCGAATCCACTTCGCCCCGGAGAGTGTCGCCAGCCAGAGACACGACGTAACCTGGCCGGAAATTGGCCTGTCCCTTGGCCACTAACCCAATACCAAAACATAAAATCAGCAGCAACAAGATACTAACCGGGACATTCGCTTTATTCATTGTGGTAAAAGTAAAAACTATAACAAGGGGGGATTGGGACTTTCGTCGGACGCTACAGCAATGGATTCAGGCAAGCACGACTGGTTTTAGCAGACCAGCCAGTAACGGTAATGCTCTTGAAGCGATGCCTCGACCGGCACTATAGCGGCCCGGCAAGTCCGCAGGCGGGCTGCCGACTCTTCTGTTGGAATCAGTAAAGCAGCAGGGCAGTGGGTCAGAAATATTTTATCATTTATCAGAAAGAATCATGAATACGGAAGGGCCAAAGCCAATATTGGTGGGGCACCATATTGCTGACAAAGCTACGGCCTGCCGCCAGCAACCAATAGCTTCGGCCCAGGCGCGGTATCTTTCGGCCTGATTTTCGGCGGGCGGGGGCCATCTGGTCGTGTGCTTCGCATGGTTTTCCTAGCTTGTGGTTTCTATGTCTGATACTCCGGCCGCTACGCCCGTTTCCTTTGCCGAGTTTCCGGCCGTCAGCACTGCCGAGTGGCAGGCCCGCCTGGCCCGCGACCTGAAAGGCCAGGACCCGGCCACCCTGCGCTGGGCCCTGCCCGACGGCTTCAGCGTGGAGCCATTCTACCAC
>JANXMN010000220.1 GCA_025354605.1 Hymenobacter sp.
GTCGGCAAAGCTTTTCATGAAGCTGAGCGGGTTTTGCAGCTCGTGGGCAATGCCGGCCGTGAGCTCGCCCAAAAACGCCATCTTCTCCCGCTGCACCAGCTGGTCCTGCGCCGTCTTCAGCTCGGCCAGCGACTGCTCGAGCTGGGCGGTGCGCTCCGAGAGCAGGGTGTTCTGCGCCCCGACGGCGCGCAGCGTGTGGGTGTTGATGTTGTCGAAGACCAGCGCCACCACCAGCAGAATCAGCATCAGCCCGGCCAGGATGTCGAGGTGCCAGAACTGGGCCTTGTCGGCTGGCACCAAGTTCGGAAACCCGTAGTGCTGCTGCTGCAACCCCCAAAAAGCCAGCACCGTGGCCAGGCCCAGGCCGAAGAAAATCAGCCCCGCTTGGCGGCCCAGCAGGAAGGTGCCCATCACGCTGCACAGCCCCAGCCACCACGTGGTGGGCGCGTAGTAGCCGCCCTGGTACGCCGAGTTCACCAGCACCGTGAGGTAGCCGACGAACACGAACGCATAACCCAGCACGATGTGTGAATACCACCCGGCGCGGTAGCCAAATACCAGCAGCAAAAAACTAATAATCCCGAACAGCAGCACATAGAAGCCCGGCAGCAAATCGGCCCACCAGCACAGCCCCATAAAGTTGAGCGAGAACAGGCTCGTCAGCAGCGCGGTGTTGATGATGATGCGCACCCGCCGCCGCAGGTCGGGGCTGCCGGCAAAGTCGGTGGGGATGAAGTAGTCGGTAATGGTGGCGAACATGGCTACCCGGCAATGGTGAACGCAACGAGGCAGGCCAGCAGCATGGCCGCGCCCTCCAGCAGCCCGGCCAGCGGCACCCAGCGCCCGCCGCGCCCCAGCGCCAGCTGCAGCAGGGCGGGCACGGGCAGCATCAGCAGGGCTTCGGCTAGGTAAATGTAGCGCGGCACGCCCCACCAGTCGGGGGCCAGCTGGTAGCACCACCACCCCGCCCGAATGGCCCAATTTTCATACAGCGGAATGAGAATGCCGCTGACAGGCACCAGCAGCAGCCCCACCTGCCAGGCCGAAAGCCGCCCCAGCAGCAGCCAGCCCAGGTAGCCAATCTGGGTGAGCACCACGGCCCAGCTAAAAGGCATGTAAAGCGGCGAGTCCCAGAGCATGGCTTCGGGCCGGGGGTAAAGTAGGGTGTGGGTCACCTGTACCAGGTAGGCATCGGCCAGCAGCTCGGCCAGGCCCGCCACTAGGGCAAAGCCCAGCAGCCGCGCCACCAGCCCGTCGCGGGCCAGGGCAGCGTACAGTACGTAGGCGGCAAAGAGCCCGTAGCTCCAGCGGGCCGCCGTAATCCAGCCCAGATGCGTGAGGCTGTCGTGCACGAGCAGGGCAATGCCCAGCGCCATCATGCCCAGCATGAAGGGCGTGCGGAAGCGAAACGGCGCCGGGGCGAGCGTAGAATTGGGCATAGAGGGACTATTTGAAGCCAACAACTCGGTGGTACAGATGGTTGGCCGCGTGCAACAGCCGGCCTAGCCAGCTCAGCTGGTTGGTCCAGGGCAGGCCCTTGGCGAAGCGCTTGCGGTCTTCCCAGCGCAGCACGGCCAGGATGTCGGGCTCGTGCAGCGGCCAGATGTGGCAGTACGGAGCTGAAATGCCGCTGGCGTCGATGATGCCGTTCACGGCGCGGCGGGCGGCCTCGTTGGCGCCTTCCATCGTGGCCAGGTCGGTGTTGGTGCGCACGTAGTCGGCGGCCAGAAACAGGTTGGCGATGCCGGTGCTGGCTTCCGGGCGCAGGCTCCAGGAGTTGGCCGTGTTTACCAGCAGCGGCTCGGCATCGTGCTCCGAGCAGGTGGGGTTGTGCAGCTGCGCGTCTTCGGGAAAGATGTCGGAATCGACGTTGCAGCGAATAATCATGCTCTTGTCAATCAACATGCCGCCGCCGTTCAGGCTGTTTTCCAGCTGCTGCCACACCTCGGCCTTGATTTCGTCGACCGTGCAGTCGTGGGCTTCTTTGTGGTTGGTGCCCTCGGTGAACCAGTCCGACACGTCCACTGACAACAGGCCCTTGACCTGCCCATCGCCGAAGCCGCTCATGGGAAAGTTCGGCCAGAACTGCGGCTGCGAAATGACGGTGAGGGCCCAGGGCGAGTCGATGCAAATGACGTGGCCGTTGGCGAGCGGCACGTCCTGGTTGAGGTAGTACTGCACCCCGTTCATCCAGTTCAGGCTTTGGCGCGCGGGGTCGGCCAGCTCCTTGACGAAGGCCAGGGTGCCGTCCACGCTCGTCATTTCGTCGGTGATGAGCGGGGCCATGCGCTCCAGCGGCACCGCCGAAATGTAGTAATCGGCCTGCACCACCTGCGGCTGCTGCGTAGCCTTATTCAGCACCGTCACTCCGCTGATGAGCTGGGTGTGCGGGTCGCAGTGAATGGCGGTGGTGAGGTGGTCGTGGTGGTACTGCACGCCCAGCGATTGGAGGTGGCGCAGCCAGGGAAACAGCCACACGTCGTTGGTGGGGCCGGCCAGTACCCGGTCGGTGTGGGCGGTGGGGTCGGCCATGAGCAGCAGGAGCTGCACCAGGATGTCGCCGCCGGTTTTGGTGCTCATCAGCTTGGGCTGGGCCGCCACCAGCGAGTGCGTGAGGCCGCCCACGCAGTATTCCTCGTAGGGGCAGGGCTGGCGGGTGCCGCACTGCAGGTCGGTGGTCATGTATTGCCACCAGGCGATGCGCTCGTAGTTTTGCTGTCGGCGCTCGTAGCTGCTGGTCATAATCTGCCAGATTCGGCCCACGAACAGCTCCTTGTCCGCGTCGGTCAGGCCCGTGTCGGAGGTCAGTAGCTCGTCGAGCAGCACCCGCAAATCGGCCAGGCTTTTGGGGAAGTTCACCAGCCCGACGATGGGTTTCTTGCCGTTGCGGCCCAGCATCATGCGGGTGGTCATGGTCAGGTTGTCGAACACGCCCTGCTTATTGTTCCCAAACGGAATGCGCTTCATCGTGTCGGTGATGTGCCGGTAGAAGCCGGGGAAAAACCGGAAGCCGTGCTCGCCCGGCAGGGCCGGGCGCTCGGGGGTGGCGCTGTCGGGCACGTTGGTGCTGCGGGCCTTGCCGCCCACGTACTCCGGCTGGCGTTCGTACACGGCCACGGCAAAGCCGCGCTCGGCCAGCTCATGGGCGGCGCTCATGCCCGCCACGCCGCCGCCAAAAATTGCTACTGTCGGTTTCGTCATTTTTGCAGAAGAGGTTAGTAAGTGCGTTGGTGCCGCTAAGCAGCGGGCTGGGGGCCGGGTGGGGCGGGCAGCGGCCCCGCCGCCCCACCCGGCTAAGCTAGTGGCAGCGAGATAAGAAACGCGGAACCCCAGCCCGGCCGGCTCTCGCCGCTGAAGGTGCCGCCGTGGCCCTGGGCAATGCTGCCGTGCGCGAGCGAGATGCCCAGGGTGCGGCGGCGGCCACCCCGATAAGCAGCCCCAGGGCCGCAGGTAGTAAAAGGTAGCGCATAGGCAAAGCGGCCTGCGCAGCGTTAGCAACTCGCAGGCAGAATTAATCCAGGAAGAAATCAGGTTTTAAGCCGGCAAGCTAATCACGAATTCGGTGCCCTCGCCTTGGCGGCTGTCCACCGTGAGGGTGCCGCCGTGGCCGGTGGTCACCACGTCGTGGCTGAGCGAGAGGCCCAGGCCCGTGCCCTCACCCACGGGCTTGGTGGTGAAGAAGGGCTGGAAGATTTTGGCCTGCACCGCCGCGCTCATGCCCGTGCCATTGTCG
>JANXMN010000247.1 GCA_025354605.1 Hymenobacter sp.
GCGCCGCGTGAACGACCGCCGAACGACTCGTTCACGCGGCGCGTCAGAGACGCGAAACCAGCAGGCAACGCGTCGGAGACGCGCGCCAGCAGCGCCAGCAGCGCCAGCAGCCGTTTCTTTAGCCCGACTTTTGCCAGGCGCGCTGCGGTCTGCTTTGAATCCCTGCCCTATGACTGTCTCTGCTTTTTCCAAAGCCCAGTACGCAGCGAAGCTTCCGCAGCTGGTGGCCGCCGCGTGCCTGTTGCTGCTGCCAGGCACCGGCCAGGCCCAGGCCACTTCACCGATGGCTCCATTGCCGCCGCCGGTAGCCCCGCCGGCCGCCGCCCGCCTCTGGGGCAGCTGGCGCTACACGGGCTATACGGTGTTCGACACGACCAACCCCGACGAGCCTACCCGCGTGCAGGGCGTGGGCGGGACCCTGGCCCTGCAGCCCGACGGCCGCTACGCCAAGCGCCTGGAGCTGCGCGTGAGCCTGAAGCCGCTCACGTTTGCCCAGGACGGCACCTGGGAGCTGCGCGGCGACAGCATCCGCTTCGCCTTCCGCGACCAGAAAGGGGCCGATGTGCAGCGCGGCCTCGCTCGCCTCGATACCCTGACGCGGCACCTCACCCTGACCATCCTGGGCTACCCGGTGGGCAACCTGGGCGTGTATGAGCTGGAAGCGGTGCCGACTGCGCCGGTGGTAGTGCCCGCGCCGGTGGTGGTGCCCGTGCACCCGCAGCCGGCGAAACGGCGGCGGGTGGGGAAGGTCAAAAGGAAGTAAGTGTTCTATAGTAGACCATCATGCTGAGCATTCCGCGCATCAAGCGGCGACGCAGCGGAATGCTCAGCATGACGGCCTTGGTGATTCCGTATCCCCTATTCCCGCTTCCATATCCCAACTTTTTGCCTCCCCCGCCCGGGCTGGCTAACTTGCGGCCCGTTTCGGCCGCGCTGGTTCGCCCGCCCGCTGCTTCGGCCTTGTTAATTGCTCATTGTTAACTGTTAATTGACCCCTATGGGACGCGCGTTTGAATTCAGGAAAGGCCGCAAAATGAAGCGGTGGGACAAGATGTCGAAAGACTTCACCCGCATTGGCAAGGAAATCGTGATGGCCGTGAAGGAAAACGGCCCCAACCCCGACACCAACGCCCGCTTGCGCGCCGCCATGCAGAACGCCAAAGGCGTGAACATGCCCAAGGACCGGGTGGAAGCCGCCATCAAGCGGGCCAGCAGCAAGGAGGAAAAGGACTACGCCGAAGTGGTGTACGAAGGCTACCTGCCCCACGGCGTAGCCGTCGTCATCGAAACCGCCACCGACAACCCCACCCGCACCGTGAGCAACGTGCGCCTCATCTTCAACCGCAACGAGGGCACGCTGGGCACGGCGGGCAGCAGCGACTACACCTTCACCCGCAAGGGCGTGTTCAAGCTGGCCGCCGCCGGCCTCGACCGCGACGAGCTGGAGCTGGAGCTGATTGACTTCGGGGCCGAAGATGTGTACGAAACCACCGAGGAAGACGAGCATGGGGCCGAGCACAAGTTCATCGTAGTCGAAACCGCCTTCACCGACTTCGGCCAGATGCAGAAGGCCCTCGAAGCCCAGGGCCGCCACGCGGTGAGCGTGAACCTGCAGCGCGTGCCCAACACCACGGTGTCGCTCACCGATGAGCAGCTCGACGAGATTATGACCATCATCGAGAAGTTCGAGGACGACGAGGACGTGCAGGCCGTGTACCACACCGTGGGCTAGGGCGGGGAATTCCTTCATCGCATCCTGAACGTCAATTGCCAGAACGTCATGCTGAGCTTGCCGAAGCATGACGTTCTTTTAGATTTCTACCTCCGCAATGCTGGCTGCCGCTGCCTCGCCCCCGCTCGCCTACCGCCCCGCGCTGAACGGGCTGCGGGCCATTGCCGTGTGGCTGGTGATTGTGGCGCACTGGACGCGCGCACCCTTCCCGCTGGGCGAGATGGGCCGCCTCACCTTTTTTGTGCTCAGCGGTTACCTGATTTCGGGCATCATCTGGAAGCAGGGGGTGTACGCCGGTGCGCCGGGGCCGTGGCGGCAGCGGCTGGGCACGTTCTACCAGCGGCGGCTGCTGCGCATTATTCCGCCCTACTACCTGGCTCTGCTGCTGGGCTGGCTGCTGCCCCTGGCCACGCTGCACGAGCACCTGGGCTGGTTTCTGCTGCCGGCGTCCAACCTGCTTTTCTACCGCATGCAGCACTGGGGCGAGGGCGTGGGCCACTACTGGACCATGGCCGTGGAAGAGCAGTTCTACCTGGTCTGGCCCCTGCTGCTGGGCCTGCTAGGCCGGCGCACAGCGTGGCTGGGGCTGCTGGTAGGCGCGGGACTGGCGTTTCGCCTGGCCTGGAGCGCGTGGGTGGGGCCGGGCTTCGTGCTGGTGCTGCTGCCCGCCTGCCTCGACCTGTTTGCGCTGGGGGCGCTGCTGTGGGTACTCGAGCAGCACCCGCGCGTGCAGGCGCTGGCGCGGGGCCGCTGGGTGCTGCTGAGCTGGCTGGCCTGGGTGGGCCTGTGGGTGCTCACGCACGCGTTCGAGGGCCACGCGCTGTGGCTGCTGGTGTACCCGAGCGTGGGCGGGGTGGCGGCCTTCATCACGCTGCGCTGGGTGCTGGGCCTGCCCGCCGATGGCCGCCGGGGCTGCCTGCTGCTGCACCCGCTGCTGCAATGGGTGGGCCTGCGCAGCTACGGCTGCTACCTCTACCACCTGCTGCTGGTGGTGTTCTATCAGCGGGCGGTGTACCACGTGTTCGCCGCCGCCGATACCCGCCGGCTCTGGATGGCCCCGCTGCCCACCCTGCTGCTGCTCACGCCGCTGCTGCTGGCGCTGGCCGCCGCCTCCTGGGCCTGGCTGGAGGAGCCGCTGAACCGGGTGAAAGACCGGCTGGCGTATGCGAAGTAGCGTAGAAGCCTTTTCAACCTGAACAAGCTTTGTCTATGACCAGAGAAGAGTTTGCCGTTAATCTGCAAGCCGCTACGCGGTTTACATTCGAGCTGACGCACCGGCTCTGTACTAATCAGCTGGCCGAAAAAGTGCAGTATCTGATTCAACCCGATAACCTGAATGAGCACGCGCCCTATTTGAAAGAGCTGGAAATGGTCCGTTTTCGGGCTCGGAAGGTGGAAGTCGGGCGGCGCTTCACGGCGGACGAAGTGGTGGAACGGCTTTGGGTAGATGGCCAAGTCCCGGCCTGGATAAACATGACGGTTTGCCGGGCCGGCTTACGCACTACCACCGTAAAGCTGTTGTTCGACCGCCTGCTCTGGCCGGTGGCCATGAATACCACGGCCGACGGCAACGGCTACTATCACGCCGGGGAAGGCTACCCGCCCTTCCATGCCTTGGTACACATCGCGCCGTATGCATTTAATCGCCAATCAGGCGACAAGTCACAGGGGAAATTTAACGTAAACTGGCAGCGTTGGCCTTGGAATCTCCGGTTACTGGCGTGGCAAAAGTGGCATCGGCTGCTCCGTAGCTTTACCCGCTGGAGAAAGTAAGTCGTGTGATTTATCCCGGCCATTAATATTCGCCCCGCCCCCATGCCCACCGGAACCCTCCTCATCATCGACGACGAGGCGCGCCTGCGCCAGCTGCTGGCCCAGGTGCTGGAGCTGGAAGGCTACGCCGTGCTGCAAGCCCCCGACGCCACCCGCGGCCTGGAGCTGCTGCGCCAGCACGCCGACGAGGTGCTGCTGGTGCTCTGCGATGTGAAGCTGCCCGATGCCAACGGGGTGGATTTGCTGCCCCGCCTCAAAGCCGCCGCGCCCGAGGCCGAAGTGGTGCTGCTGACCGCCTACGGCACCATTCCCGACGGCGTGAAGGCCATGAAGCTGGGCGCGTTCGACTACCTCACCAAGGGCGACTTCGAGCAGCAGCTGGTCGTGGTCGTCGACCGCGCTGCCGAGAAGGCCCGCCTGCGCCACCGCGTGCGCGAGCTGGAGCGCCGCGTGGGCCAGCAGTACACCTTCGAGGCCATGATTGGCGAGTCGGCCGAGCTGCGGCGGGTGCAGCAGCTGGCCCGTCAGGTAGCGCCCACCGACAGCACCGTGCTGCTCGAAGGCCCCACCGGCAGCGGCAAGGAGCTGTTTGCCCAGGCTCTGCACCAGGCCAGCGCGCGCAAGAGCAAAGCCTTCGTGGCCGTCAACTGCTCGGCTTTCCCCAAGGATTTGCTGGAATCGGAGCTGTTTGGCTACAAGAAGGGCGCTTTCACCGGGGCGCTCACCGACAAGAAAGGGCTGCTGGAAGAAGCCAACGGTGGCACCCTGTTTCTGGACGAAATCGGTGAGCTGGAGCTGAACGTGCAGGCCAAGTTCCTGCGGGTGCTCGAGATGCAGCAGTTCACCAAGCTCGGCGACACCAAGCCCACCAGCGTCAACATCCGAATGGTGGCCGCTACCAACCGCAACCTCAAGCTCGAAGCCGTCGAGGGCCGCTTCCGCCCCGACCTCTACTACCGCCTCTCGGTGTTCACCATTCAGGTGCCGCCCCTCAAGGACCGCACGGCCGACGTGGCCCCGCTGGCCCGGCACTTTCTGCAGCACTTCGCCGCCCGCCTCAGCAAGCGCCTGCCCGGCCTGACCGACGAAACCCTGGCCCTGCTGGAGCGCTACCCCTGGCCCGGCAACGTGCGCGAGCTGAAGAATGTGCTGGAGCGCGCCGCCATCCTGGCCCCCGCCGGCGAGCCCCTGGCCGCCGCCTACCTACCCGACGAATTCCACGCCCTGGGCCGCCCCGCCCGCGTCGGGGCCGATGCCACCGATGACAGCCTGCGCGCCCTCGAAGCCCGGCACATCGGCAAGCTGATGGGCGAGCTGGACGGCAACAAGCCAGAAGTGGCGAAAAAGCTGGGCATCGGGCTCACCACGCTCTATCGCAAGCTCGAGGAGTATGGGTTGGGGTAAGTGCTGGGAGTTGGGAGTTGGGAGTTGGGGATAAATGAACGTCATGCTGAGCATTCCGCGTATCAAGCGGCGACGCAGCGGAGCCGAAGCATCTCGCGTGTGGCAGTAATTCAACCGCAAGAAAGAGAATCAGTGACGGCACGCGAGATGCTTCGCTGTGCTCTGCATGACGTTCTTTTACCCAATAACCTCTACCCACCCGCATGCCCCGCCTCGCCACATCCGACCACTACACCCTCGACCTGCCGGCCGGCCACCGCTTCCCCATTGCCAAGTATGCCCTGATTCGGGAGCAGCTGCTGTGGCAGGGCATCGCCGCGCCAACCGATTTTTACGAGCCCGGCCTGTGCGCTGAAGCTGACGTGCTGCGCGTGCACACCGCCGCCTACTGGGAGCGCGTGCGCGACCTGCAGCTCACGCCCCGGGAGGTGCGCAACCTGGGCCTGCCACAAAGCCCGCAGCTGGTGCGCCGCTCGCTGAGCAGCAGCGCCGGCACCCTGCAATCGGCCCTCCACGCCTTGCGCGACGGTATTGCCCTGAACCTGGCCGGCGGCACCCACCACGCCTTTGCCGACCGGGGCGAAGGCTTCTGCGTGCTCAACGACCAAGCCATTGCCGCCGCCTACCTGCTGGCCCACGGCCTGGCCCGGCAGGTGCTCATCGTCGACCTCGACGTGCACCAAGGCGACGGCACCGCTGCTATTTTCCGCGATGAGCCCCGCGTGTTCACCTTCTCGATGCACGCCGGGGCCAACTATCCGCTGCGCAAAGAGCAGTCGGACCTGGACCTGCCCCTGCCCCTGGGCACCGGCGACGCCGAATACCTGGCGCTGCTGGCCGCCACCCTGCCCGCGCTGGTAGACCGCGTGCGGCCCGATTTCATCTTCTACCAGGCCGGAGTCGACGTGCTGGCCACCGATAAGCTGGGCAAGCTGGCCCTCTCGCTCGCCGGCTGCCGACAGCGCGACGAGCTGGTGCTCGGCCTCTGCCACGCCCGGGGCCTGCCCGTGGCCGTGAGCATGGGCGGCGGCTACTCCGAGCGCCTGGCCGACATCGTGGATGCACACTGCAATACCTTCCGGGCAGCGTTTTCGCTGTGGCCGTGAGCGAGCCGGGCAAGTCCGCCAGGGCCCTTATCAGACATATACTCCTCAAGAATTAGGGTGCGGGGTCGTACCCGGTAGGGCTTGCCCCCGCCCATTGTTGAACGGAATAGTTGAAACGGTGCGAACGACGGGCGGGACAAGCC
>JANXMN010000280.1 GCA_025354605.1 Hymenobacter sp.
GCCGACCCGGCCATTGGCGCGCCCGAAGTGCCCGAGCGCATCCGCAGCAACACTTTCGCCAACCTCATTCTCACGGCCGGTAAGTTCTCGGCCGGCGTGCGCTACGAGGCCTACCTGCCCCCGCTCCAGGGTTTCGACCCCAACTACCGCGGGCAGGGCATTCCGTACCGCTACGCCACCTACGATGCCGGCCGCCTGGCCGTAACGGTGGGCAACTTCTACGAGCAGTTCGGCTCGGGCCTGATTTTCCGGGCCTACGAGGAGCGCAACCTGGGCATCGACAACTCCATCGACGGGCTGCGGGTGCGGGTGCAGCCCTTTGCGGGCCTGCGCCTGACGGCCATGACGGGCAAGCAGCGCCGCTTTTTCGACAAGGCTCCGGCCATTGTGCGCGGGGCCGATTTGGAGCTGAGCCTAAATGAGCTGATTCCGCGCCTGGACTCGGCCGCGACGCGTATTACGCTGGGCGGCTCCTTCATCAGCAAATACCAGGCGGATGAGGACCCGGCCCTGATTCTGCCCGAGAACGTGGGCGCGGGCGCGGGCCGCCTCAGCCTGAGCAACGGCGGCTTCAACCTCTCGGCCGAGTACGCCCGCAAGGCCAACGACCCGTCGGCCGCCAACGGCTTCATTTATAAGCGGGGCGAGGCGCTGCTGGTGCAGGGTACCTACGCCCGCAACGGCCTGGGCCTGGTGCTGGGCGTGAAGCGGGTGGACAACATGGACTTTCGCACCGACCGCTCGTCCACCGGCAACGTGTCGGTGCTTAACTACCTGCCCGCCCTCACCCGCCAGCACACCTACCTGCTGGCCGCCAGCATTTACCCCTACGCCACCCAGCCGCTGGGCGAGGTGAGCACCCAGGCCGAGCTGACTTACCACCTGCCGGGCGGCAAATACGGTACCGACCTCACCGTGAACTTCGCGGCCGTAAATGGCATCAACAAGCGCCCGATTGACGATTTGGCCACCACCCGCATCGGCTACGAGACGGACTTTTTCAAGGCCAATAACCAGGTGTATTTCCGCGATTTCAACGTCGAGCTGCACCACCGCTTCACCCCGAAGCTGAAGGCCAATGCCATGTACGCCCACTTCACCTACAACAAGGACGTGATTCAGGGCCTGAGCGGCTTCGGGACGATTGATGCCGACTTTGGCGTGGTGGACGTGAGCTACAAGCTCACGCCCAAGCACAGCCTGCACGGCGAGCTGCAAACCCTGCAAACCCTGCAAACCAAGCAGGACCAGGGCCAGTGGGCGGCCGGGCTGCTCGAATACACCTATTCGCCCCACTTTTTTGTGGTGGCCTACGACCAGTATAACTACGGCAACCCGCACGACGACCAGCGGATTCATTACCTCACGGGGCAGGTGGGCTACATTGGCGGCACCACGCGCGTCGCGGCGGGCTACGGCCGGCAGCGGGCGGGCATCGTGTGCGTGGGTGGCGTGTGCCGCTACGTGCCGGCCTCCAACGGGCTCACAGTCACCATCACCAGCTCCTTTTAAATTGGCGCGGGCCGAACCGGGGCCGCTTGGGCCGCGTTGCGGTTGCGCTTTCCGAACCCGATTATCTGACTATATGAACGCCACACTGACAAAAAGCCTCGGCCTGCTGGCCACCTGGGCCGTACTCCAGGGCTGCGATACCGTCGAGATGCCCGTGCCGGCGGCCGTCACCTCCTCGCTCACCGCCGCCGAGCAGCAGGCCCTCGATACCCGCGAGCAGCAGCTGCCGGCCCCGGCCAACGAGCAGCGCGCATTTTTGGAGGATTTTACCGGCCAGTTTTGCGGCAACTGCCCCCGCGCCGGGGCCGTCGCGGTGCAGCTGAAAAACCAATACGGCGAGCGGCTGGTGGCCGTGGAAGAGCACGAAACCGACTTTTTCGCGGCTCCCAAAGTCTATGCGCCCTATCAGGTGGACTACCGGGTGCCCGTGGTAAGCCAGGAAATTGAGCAGGCTTTCGCGCTGGCGGCGCTGCCCAAGGGCGCGGTGAGCCGCCGGCCGCTGGGCAATTCCTCGTCGCTGGTGCTGGAATATGCCGACTGGGGAGCGGCCGTCGCCGCGCAGCTGGCCAACCCCCCCCAGCAGGAGTTGCGCCTGACGCCGCTCTACGACAGTGTGACGCACGTGCTCCGGCTGAAAGTGGCTAGCCGCTACTTGGTGGCGCAGGCCAACCGCAAGTTCCGCCTGGGGGTATTTCTCACCGAAGATAACCTGGTGGGCGGCCAGAAGGACTACGACCGGCCCAGCGGGCAGCAGGACCTGACGAACTACGTGCACCACCACGTATTGCGGGCGGCACTGGCCGGCACCTTCGGCACCATCCAGGCCACTAATCCCATTAAAGACCAGGCCTTCGCGGCGTATCTGGGCTACACGCTACCGGCTGCCGCCACCAACCCGGCCAGAACGCAGTGGAAGGCCAGAAATGTGTCCGTCGTAGCCTATCTGGCCGATGACGCGACCAAGGAAATTGTGCAGACCATTGAGGTGAAGCTGCTGTAACAGTTGGCCTATCGACGGGGAAACAGCTCTCCTGCCGCACGGCGTTGGGCAGGACGGCTAACTGTTAACTGCTGTTAAGCCAGCCCAGAAAAGCTTACTCCATCTCGGCGGGCTGGTTCTGGACGTCGGGGATGGGCGGGTGCTCGACGTGGCCGCCTTCGGGGTTCATCTCGTCGAAAAAGTCTTCGAACAGGGCTTGGAGCATGCCATCCTTCAGGCCGATATCGGGTACGACCATGGTGTTGACGTTGGCCCACTGCATGGCCGAGAGGTAAATGTGGCCGGCCGGGATGATGACGTCGGCGCGGTCGGGGTTGAGCATGGCCACATTCACGCGCTCGGTCATGGTGAGGCCGGAAAGGCGGTTGAGCACGGTTTCGATGCTGCGGCGGGTGATGTACTTATCGGGGGCCGACGGGCTGAGGCTGTAGATTTTATTGATGTTGCCGCCCGTGCCGATGGCCCGCGTGACGTGGTACTGCCGGGCGTTGGCACGCACCCAGGCTTCCATCCTGGCCCACAGCTCGGCCTGGGCCTCGGTACCTGCTTCGCCGCTTTCTTCCTGCTGCATGCGGCGGATGGAGCCGATTTCGAACGACTGCGCGGCCACCTTGCGGCGGTCGTGGTAGATGTTGAACTCGGTGCTGCCCCCGCCCACGTCGATGTGCAGGTAGTGGCGCTTGTCTTCGAGCACGTGCTCGATAACGCGGTTGATGTAGAAGGCTTCGTCCTGCCCGTCGATGACCTTAATTTCCATGCCCAGCTCGCGGCGCACGCGGGCCACGATGGCCGCGCCGTTGGCGGCCGAGCGCATGGCCGAGGTGGCGCACACCAGGTAGTGGGCCACGTCGTGCACTTCCATCAGCAGGCGTAGCGAGTGCAGAAACTTGACGAACTTTTCCTCCTTGGCCGGCGATATTTCGCCGCTGGCAAACACGTCCTCGCCCAGCCGCATGGGGTAGCGCACGTATTCGACACGCTTGAGCCGGTAGCGCCCCTCGTAATGCAGCACGGCTGATATCTGACAACGAACGGCGTTGGACCCAATATCAATGGCGGCGAGCTTACGAAGGGGGAAATTCAAAATGAGAACGGCAAGGTGAGCGGATACCCAAAGATAGGGGCCGCTGGGGCCGGGGCACTATGCCGGGCCGTACCCGGCCCCCGGCTCGCCTTCGAGCCAGGCCTTGAAGGCGGGGGCTTTGCCGCGGCTCACCAGCATGTCGTCGGCGGCATCGGGGTGCAGGTCGAGCTTGAGCTTGCCGTTGAAGTGGGGGTGGAGGCGGCGCACGGCGCTCAGGTGCAGCAGCAGCTGGCGATTGGCCCGGAAAAACTGGCCGGGGTCGAGCCGGCGTTCGAGCTGTTCGAGGGGATAGTCGAGTACGAAGCGGCGGCCGTCGCGGGCCACCAGCGTGGTCAGCTCGTGGCGGCTCACGAAGTAGGCCACCTGTTCCACGTCGAGGGGCAGCAGCTGCTCGCCGCTGCTCACCAGGAAGCGCGTTTTGTAGGGCCGGCCGGCGGCGGGCAGGCTGTCGAGCAGGCGTTCGAGGCGGTGGGCGCTGTCGGTGGGGGAGAAGGCGGGCTGCGCGTCGTGAAACTTGGCCAGGGCTGCCTGCAAATCGGCCAATTTGATAGGTTTGAGCAGATAATCGATGCTGCGCACCCGGAAGGCCTTGATGGCGTACTCGTCGTAAGCAGTGGTGAAGACGATGGGACTGCGCAGGGCCAGCCCCTCAAATACCTCGAAGCTAAGGCCGTCGCTGAGCTGGATGTCGCTCAGGATGAGGTCGGGGGCGGGGTGGGTGGCCAGCCACTGCCGGGCAGCGGCCACGCTCTGCACCACGGCCAGCACCTCGGCCGCAGGCTCGGCCTGGCGCAGCAATCGCTGCAGGCGCTCGGCGGCCGGGTACTCGTCTTCGAGAAGCAGGATGGTCATGGCAGTTATCAGTTATCAGTGAGCAATGAACAGTTGTCAGTTACCCATCTCACGAAGTGGTTTGCGCAAAGAAAACAGGGTGCGAGGCTTACCGCCTACTTCCGGACGAGTATAGCTTACCACTCCTTGCCCGGAGCGGGGAATGATGCCGGAGAGCGGCCGGCAATAGTCTTTTTCTAAGTTGCCGGTCTGGGCAGGCGGTAAATGAGCGTGTACAGTAGGTGTACACTTCGTGTATACTCGGCCTAGAGTAGGCAAGACCACAAGAATTGCACATTGGCGCTATGGGTGGAGAAGTGCTTGGCGGATGGGCTTGTCATTCAGCGGACGTTCAGAGCCTATCCAAATAGGGCAGCCGGGGCGGCGCGGTCG
>JANXMN010000287.1 GCA_025354605.1 Hymenobacter sp.
TGCTGGTGATGATGCGCTCCTTGTCCTGGGCAATGAAGGGCAGCACCGTGGGCTTGGAGCCGGTGGCGATGATGACGTTTTTGGTTTCAATCTGCTGGGCCTCGCCGCCTTCAGTGGGCGCGATGCTGATGTGGGTTTTATCAACAAAAGAGCCGACGCCGGTGATGACGTCGATTTTGTTCTTCTTCATCAGGTAGCTGATGCCGTCCACGTTGGCCTTTACCACGCCGGCCTTGCGGTCAATCATGCGGTTCATGTCCACCGTCAGGTTGTCGAGGCCGATGCCATGCTCGGCGAACACCGAATGGGCGTTGTGGTAGTGTTCGGAGGAGTCGAGCAGGGCCTTGCTGGGGATGCAGCCCACGTTGAGGCAGGTGCCGCCCAGGGTGGGGTATTTCTCGATGAGGGCCGTTTTGAGGCCGAGCTGGGCGCAGCGGATAGCCGCTACATAGCCCCCGGGACCGGAGCCGATAACGGTAACGTCGTATTGATTCATGAGCCGGATTTTCGGTGATGGTTCGCGCTGCGAAGGTAAGGCACAGCGGATGCGACTAAGGAATAAAAAACGGTCATGCCGAGCGCGGCCGAAGCATCGCTACCGCTTCGTTGACGCGACTGGCGGGCAGTTCACCTCCTGTCCCGATGAGGAGTTTGCAAGGCGAAACGCCTGCAACGCAAGGGTAAACAAAAAAAGCCCGGCAGGGGGGCCAGGCTTTTCACGGTAGTCAAGCGGCGGCTACAGCTTATACAGCTGCTTTACACCTTCAGCCAGCGACGTGGGCTGGCGGCCCAGCACGGTGGCCAACTCCGCGCTGACTTCGGCTTCCTGGCCGTGTTTGATGTCGGTCATAAACCCGATGGTTCGCTCAATGGCCAGCTCCGGCACCCCGCGTTGCCGCATGCCGGCCGCAAACGTGGCGGCCTCCACGGGCGTGTAAGTCACCTGTTGGCCCGCTGCCGCCGTCAGGGCCGCGGCCACGTCGTCGAAGGAATAGGCAGCGGGGCCGGTGAAGTGGTAGGTGCGGGTGCTGAAGTCGCGCGCCAGGAGCACCCTGGCAATGGCTTCGCCCATGTCGCTGCGCAGGGCAAAGGCGACTTTTCCCGAACCGGCGGGCAGGTTAATGCCCGTGGCCAGCACGTTGGGGCCGGTGAACAGGGGCAGCACATCCATGTACAGGATGTTGCGGAAAATAATGTGGGGCAGCCCGCTGGCCCGGATGTAGGCTTCCGTATCGAAGTGGCGCACCATCAGCTTATTGACAAGGGTGCTGGGGTCTTTCAGCGCCCGGCTGGTGTAGGCCAGGCACCGCACGCCGGCTTTGCGGGCCGCGTCTACCACGTTCTGGTGCTCTTGCAGGGCCTCGTCTTCGCCGCCACCCGAGATGAGCAGCACCTGCTCGATGCCCTGCATGGCGCGGTCCAGCGCGGCCGGGTCGCCGTAGCTGCCGACGCGGATGCTGACGCCCTGGGCTTGCAGGGCGGTGGCTTTGTGCTCGTCGCGCACCAAGGCCGCGAGCTGGGTGGCCGGCGTGTGTTGCAGGAGGGTTTGCAGCACGGCCGTGCCCAGCTGTCCGGTTGCTCCGGTTACTAAAATCATGAAGTAGGGAATTTTGCGTGAGAAAAAATCGGCGGGCAATTTCCTGCCGGCGCTACCTGCCGGGCCAGCGGGCTACTTTGGAAAGCCGCCCGGAACTGACACGACAAAATTCCCCACCCGGGCCGGCCGCGGCAATGGCCAGATGGCGGCATGCTGTGGCGAAAAGGCGGCAAACGCGGCTAGCCGGCCTGCCGGTAGGCCGTGGGCGAAAGGCCGGTGCTGTTTTTAAAGAACCGGCTGAAAGCAAACTGGTCGGCAAAATGCAGGCTCGCCGCCACCTGCTGAATGGGCAGGCCGGGGGTTTGCAGCAGGGCCTTGGCTTCGAGCACCACGGCCTCGGCTATCCAGGCGCTGGCGGTGCGGCCGGTTACTTCCTTCACCAGCTCGCTCAGGTATTTGGGCGTGATGCACAGGGCCGCCGCGTAAAACGCCACGCTACGCACGGTGGCGTGATGGGCCTGCACCAGCTGCCGGAAGGCGGCGGCCAGCTGCTGGCTTCTGGTGCGGCTGGCCAGGACCGGCGCGGGCTGCTGGTCGTAGAGGGTGCCAATCTCATAGAGCAGGCTGTTGATAATACTCTTCAGGATGTTGTCCCGCTCCGCGCTGGGCGTGTTGTATTTCTGCTGCAGAAAGCGCAGCGAAGCGGCCAGGCTGGCCGCCTGCGCGGCTGAGAGCTGCACCACGTAGCTGGGTGGCGCCACAAAAAAGCGCAGCTTACCCGTGGCCGCATTGTTGCGCGTGATGAAGTCCCGGGTGAAAAAGACGGACAGCGTCTCGTAGTCATCCGCAATGCGCAGCCACTGCTTGATAACGTCCGGCGTCGCCAGTATCAGGCAGTTTGGGCCGACGGCGTGGGTTTCCAGGTTTGCTTTCAGCTCGGCCGTGCCCCGCAGGCACAGGCTGATTTTGTAATAGTCGCCCCGGTACGGGCGGTCCAAGGGAATCTTCGGTTTCGCCGGGGCCGCATAATCGGGGAAGTAGACCTCGACAGCGGCCTTATCGGGGCTGGAAAATGCCTGCAGCTGGTAAGTGAGAATGCGTTCGCTCATCGGGAGGGGGCCTTACTGGTCAATCCAACAGCACACCAATGTAATAGTTGAATGTATCCACTTCCAGATTCTCTTTCGTGGCCCCCGCCAGCTCCTTTATCGGCGCAAACTTGGTGCTGACGGGCACCAACTGGTACTCCCCGCCTTTGAGCCGCATTCGCACGGGCATATCAAACTTGTCAACATTCGCAACCCAACGAGCGACGGCCTGGTTATTTTCCATGCGAATTTCCAGCGTGGGAATGGTACGGTAGCGCAGGTACTGGTCGAAAATCTTCGTCAGGTCTTTGCCGCTTTCGCGGTTGATATAGTCGATAACCTGCTGGCCGGTCACGGTCTGATGGTAGAAGGTCGCCGACAAGCCGCGCAGCAGCTGCCGCCACTTCGCGTCGTCGTTGATGACGGTACGCAGCATGTTGAGCAGGTTGCTGCCCTTATCGTACATATCGCTGGAGCCTTCCTGGTTCACGCCGTAGGGGCCGATGATGGGGCCGTCGTTCTGGATGTTGCGGCGCTGGCCGTGCAGGTATTCCTGGCCGGCCGCTTTGCCGAACTGGCTTTCTACGAACAAGCTTTCGGAGTAGGTGGTGAAGCTCTCGTGCACCCACATGTCGGCAATGTCTTTCGTGGTGATGTTGTTGCCAAACCACTCGTGCCCACTCTCGTGGATGATGATGAAATCCCACTTCAGCCCCCAGCCGGTGTTGCTGCGGTCTTTGCCCAGGTAGCCGTTTTGGTATTTGTTGCCGTAGGCCACGGCGCTCTGGTGCTCCATGCCCAGGTGCGGGGCATCGACGAGCTTGTAGCCATCCTGGTACCACGGGTAGGGTCCAAACCACGATTCCATGCTTTTGAGCATGGGTTTCACGTTGGCCGCGAACTGCGTTCTGGCCTTGGCGAGGTTTTCGGGCAGCACCCAGTAGTCGAGCGTTAAAGGTCCTTTCTCGCCCTGATATGAGTCGGCGAAGTGCTGGAAGTTGCCCACGTTCAGGGCCACGTCGTAGTTGTTGATGGGGTTGCGCACGGCCCAGTCGAAGCGGGTGTAGCCGTCCTTCAGCTTGGTGGTTTTGCGCAGGCGGCCGTTCGACACATCTTTCAGGCCGTTGGGCACGCTCACGCTGATGAGCATGGAGTCCACTTCGTCGGCCTGCTGGTCCTTGCACGGCCACCAGATGCTGGCCCCCACGCCCTGGCAGGCGGTAGCCACCCAGGGCTGTCCGGCGGCGTCCTGCGCAAACACTAGCCCCCCGTCCCAGGGGGCCTTTTTGGCCACCGTGGGCGGGCCCGAGTAGAACACCGTGAACTCCTCGCGGCTGCCCTTGGCCAGCGGCTGCGGAAACGTGACAAACACCGCGTTGCCCTCGCGCGCAAATGCCAGCGCATTACCCCGAAACACCACCTTCTCCACCGTCAGGTTGGCAAACAGGTCGAACTGCAGCCGCGTGAGCGCGCGCGTGGCCGTGAACCGGAACAGGTTGGAGCCGCTGATAAAGCGCCGGGCCGGGTCGAGCCGCACGTCGAGGTGGTAGTAGTTGAGGTCGTAGCCGGTGCGCAGCGGGCCCTGGCCGCCGCGCAGCGAGTCGGCGTGGGTGTAGGCGGGCAGGGCGGGCGGCAGGAGTTGGGCGGCGGCAGGGCGCGCAGCGGCGAGCAGCAGAGCGGGCAGCGCCAGAGTCAGGAGTTTCACGGGCGCAAAGATGGGGGCGAGTCCGCCGGGTTGCGCCCGCGCCCCAACGCCAGAAGGCCGGAGCGATTGCCCCGGCCTCCGGTCGGTTTGTTTTCAGGTAGCTCAGTGCATGAATGTAGCGTGGACGCTGCGAGTCCGCGCGTGGCATCGTTCGGGGGTATCGTTCACCCGCGCGGACCCGCAGAGCCCACGCTACAGCGCGTGGTATGGTTGGGCTGGTCGTTCAGACGCGCGGACTCGCAGCGTCCGCGCTACGGCTCGCGCTTACGCGCCCACCAGCAGCTTTTCCTCGTGCTGGCTCAAATCCAGCCCCTGCAACTCCTCCTCTTCCGACACGCGCAGCGGCGTAATCAGGTCGGTGATTTTCAGGAGCGCGAACGAGGCTACGAATACGAACGCCGACACCAGCACCAGGCACAACAGATGCTTCAGAAACAGCGCCGTACCCCCGTAGGCCAGGCCGTCGGCGGCGGCGGCGTTCACGGCCTTGCTGGCGAATACGCCCGTCATCAGCAAACCCACCATGCCGCCGATGCCGTGGCAGGGAAACACGTCGAGCGTGTCGTCGAGGCGCGAGCGGGAGCGCAAGTGCGCGAAGAAGTTGCTGGTGATGCCGGCAACGACGCCGATGAAAATGCTCACCGGCACCGTTACGTAGCCTGAGGCGGGCGTCACGGCTACCAGGCCCACCACGGCCCCAATGCAGAAGCCCAGCGCCGAAAGCTTCTTGCCCCGTGCCACGTCGAACAGTACCCAGGCCACGCCGGCGGCCGAAGCGGCTACGTTGGTGGTGGCGAATGCGCTTACGGCCAGGGAATTGGCGGCCCCGGCAGAGCCGGCATTGAAACCGAACCAGCCAAACCACAGCAGCCCCGTGCCCAGCAGCACAAACGGGATGTTGGCCGGGGGCAGCGCCTCGGCCGCACCGTAGGCCTTGCGGGGCTTCAGGTACAGGGCCGAGGCCAGCGCGGCCCATCCCGCCGACATGTGCACCACCGTGCCACCCGCGAAATCGAGCACGCCCAGCTTGAACAGGAAGCCGTCCGGATGCCACACCCAGTGCGCCAGCGGCGCATACACCACCAGGCTGAACAGCACGATGAACAAGATGTAGGACTTGAAGTTGATGCGCTCGGCAATCGAGCCCGTAATCAGGGCCGGCGTGATGATGGCAAACTTCATCTGGAAAAACGCGAATAGCATCAGCGGAATCGTCGGCATCAGCGACCAGGGCTTGCCGTCGAGCACGTTGCGGAACAGGAAAAACGTGCGCGGGTCGCCGATAAAGCCGCCGATGGAGTTGCCAAAGGCCAGCGAAAAGCCCACCACCACCCACAGCAGGCTGATGATGCCCATGGCCACGAAGCTCTGCAGCATGGTCGAAATCACGTTTTTCGAATTCACCATGCCGCCGTAGAAGAAGGCCAGGCCGGGCGTCATCAGCAGCACCAGCGCGGTGGCGCACAGCATCCAGGCCGTATCGCCGGAGTTGATGCCTTCGCTCACGATGGCGGCGGGCAGGGCCGGCCGGAGGGCCGCCAGCAGGCCCAGGGCCAGCAGCAGCATCAGCGGGAAAATGTTGGGCTTTTGCATAAAAGAGAAGGGGAGTGAAGGTGTCAGGTTGAAGAGAAAATTAGTTGGCACTTACCAGTCGGCCCCGCGCGGCACCGGGGCCGCCGCCGTGGGCGGGCGGGCCAGCATGGCCGTTTTCAGCTCGGCGGCCAGCGCGCCCACCGCCAGGGCGGTGTCGCGGCGGTGGCTTTCCCAGAGCTTCTGCCAGCCCGGAGCGGTGGCATCTTCTAGGGGCTTGGTTTTGCCGGTAGGCTGCGGGCGACCGCCGCGGTCGTCCTGGTAATAGGCAAAGCGGAAGTCGGTGAACTGCGCGCGGTAGCGCCCCTGCTTCACTTCCACCGTGAGGCGGTAGCGCACCTGTCCGTGCAGGCGGCGCGTCACGTAGCCCCGGTCGTACACCCCGAAGGCGTGGGCCGCCACCAGCCGCCCGGCGGCCGAGTCGGCTTCGGCCAGGGTGTAGCCGCGCTGCCGCAGCCAGGCGCGGGCGCGGCCGTAGAGCCGGCCGGCCGGCACCGAGTCGGCGGGCACCACGGCCGCGAAGCCCGCCCGGCCCTGCTCGTCGAGCGGCAGCACCTGCGCCCCGGCCGCCGAAGGGGCCAGCAGCAGGCCGGCCAGCAGGCAAAACCCGAGTGGTGCCATAGGTTTGATAGAAAAGGAGTGAGAAATGGAGAGTCAACACAGTGGTTAAGCAGTGCTGAAAGAGGCGGTCATGCCGAGCGCAGCCGAGGCATCTCGCTCGCATAGTTTAGCCGATTGGATTAGTG
>JANXMN010000359.1 GCA_025354605.1 Hymenobacter sp.
ATTTTTTTAAAAATTCAACCCTACTCCCGCCGCCCGACTTGGCGAAAGGTTTGTAGAAACCGCTTGTTACTGCGAGACAAAGCCGCGTTACGGCACCGGAAACAGCTGATGAATCGGACACCGTTGCGCGGCTCTAGCCTCGAAAACGCAAAAATCGCGACGAACCTTTCAACGCCACCAATGCAAGGCTAACAATCCGGAGTTGGTAACCAGACACTCCTAAACACCTGCGGCAACAGCAAAACGCCCCGGCTCAATGTTGAACCGGGGCGTTTTCTGTTTACAATCTACTTAACAGCAGTACTTAATGGACGCTACTCGCGGGTGACGCGCAGGGTCTGGGCTTCGCCGTCGAGCACTACGCGAACCAGGTACACACCGGCGGCCAGCTGGCCCGCTTCGGGCAGGGCCACGCTGCTGAGGCCGGCGGCTACCGCGATGGGGTGCGTCAGCAGCAGGCGGCCAGCCAGGTCGTACACGGCCACCGAGGCGGCGCGCCGGGCCAGCGGGGTTTGCAGCGAGAGGGCAAAGCCGGCCGCGCCGAAGGGCACGGGCAGGGCCTGCACCGCGAAGTTGGCCGTGGCGGCCGTGCGCGTGGGCAGCATGGCGGCGGGGGTGCTCAGCGTCCAGGTGCCGGCAATATCACCGGTGCCTTCCACATAGTTGAGGGTGGTGTTCTGAGCGGTGCGGGCAATGGCCACCCAGGGGCCGGCCAGCGAGCCCGCGCGGAAGGGCTGCAGGTCGGTTTCGGCCAGCCCATTCAGCTCGGCATCGCGGTAGCTCAGCCGCACGGTGGCCGAAACCACAATGTTGGGCACGTAGCCGAGGGTGTAGTAGCGCCGGATGCCGGTGCGGGCCGGCGCGCGGCCAATGGCCTGGCCGGTAACCCGGGTGAGCGACACGTTGCCCAGGCTAGTCGACGCTTGGCTCAGGGTGAGGCCCGCGCCGCCGAAAGGCTGGCTGGCGCTGGTGCCCAGCGGCCCCGAAGTCAGCAGGCGGCCCGATACGTAGGCGTCGGTCGTTTCGGCAACGGTCGCTCCGGGCAGCAGCGTGAGGTCGGCGGCCTGGGTTTTGAGGATGCCGCGCTGCACGGTGGCGGCCGCGCCCACCGTCAGGCGCTGGGCCAGGCGGGCGGTGTCGGTGGCGGCGGGCAGGTTCACGAGCAGGCGCGGAATACTGAGGGCGGTGTTGGTCGGGGCGTTCAGCACCACGGCCCCGCCGCGCAGGGCCAGCGTGCCGTTGGCCCCGCCAATGGTCGCCCCGGCTTCGAGGGTGAGGGTGCCGTACACTTCCAGGGTGCCACCGTCGAGGGCCAGCGCGGTGTTGGCGCGCAGGGTGAGGTTGCGCACCTGCACCAGACCGGTGCTGAGCACGGGCTGGGCGTTGGCGGCCCCGCGCACTTCGGCATCGGTGGTGGGGGTGGGCAGGCAGGTCCAGTTGGCGGCCAGGGCCAGGTCGTTATTCTGGCGGAGGTGCCACTCGGGGCCGGGAGCCACGCGCACGTTCACGGTATCGCGGAAGGTGCAGCCGCCCGGCACGGTGGTGAGGCCAATGTAGCGGTAGCGGCCGGCAGTGGCGGGCACGGGTGCCAGCACGTCGCTGCCGGTGGCGGTCAGGCCGTTGGGGCCGCTCCAGATGGTGCCGTTGCCACGCGTCACGAGGCCCCAAGAGGTGATGACGCCCAGGTCGGCGGGGCCGCCATCCACGGCAAACAGGTTCCAGGTGCCCACCTGCGGGGCGGCAGCCAGCTTGCTGAAGCCGTTCGCGTCGTCAACCTGCCAGGTACCCGCGAAGGGCGCCGCGCCACTGCCCAGGGCGCGCGCGCCCACCGAATCGACGAATAGCGTGTTCTGAAAATTGGCGCCCGCGCCGCCGTTTTGCAGGCTCAGCAGCACGCGGGTGCCGTCCGGGGCGATAACGTAGAGGGTCATGTCGCCGTCGTAAGTATGCGTCATGTTCAGCTGAATGCCGCGCAGGTCGAAGAAACCTTCGGGCGTGCCCGTCACCGTGAGCGGAATGCGCACGCCGGTGGGGTTATTGTCGGGCACGGACACGCTGCCCGTGAACCGATACGGGCCGGCGAGCTGGTTTTCGAAGAGGCGGCTGCGCAGGCGGGCGGTGCCACTGGCACAGGCCACCGAGTCGATGCCGGCCGGCGCGGCCGCCAGCGGGCGGCGGGCCATAATGGTCACGGTTTTCTGGTTGCTGCAATTCGAGCCGGGCGTTACCGTGCTCACGGTGTAGCGCAGGCGGCCCCCGGTGGGCGTGGTGGTGCTCAGGCGCTTGCCAGTGGCCCCGTAGCCGTTCGGGCCGCTCCACAGGTAGAGCTGGCCGGGCAGGCTGTCGTTGGCCGTCACCCGCAAATCAATCGGGCTGAAGGTCTGGCCGCGCCCGGCGCACAGCTCCGTCTGCAAAGCCGAAGCCTGCAGTAGCGGCTGGCTCACGTTCACGTTCACCGATTCCATGCTGGTGCAGCCGAAATACGGGTCCGAGGCCAATGCGGTGTAGCGGTAGGCCACGGTGCCACCGTTGGGCGGGCCGGGAGGCCGGGTCACGGCCGTGAGGCCGGTCACATCGAGGCCGGGGCCCACCCAGCGCACGTTGGCCACGTCGGCAGCCAGGCGGCGGAACAGCAGCTCCACGCTCACCACCGAGCCGGTGCTGCCGGCCACGGCGTCCTTGGCTTCGAGGCTGATGAAGGTGAGCGCGCCGGGCGTGATGCCGGCCAGCGGATTCGAGGGCTGATAGGTGCCCGCGAGGCTGCCGCTCATGGTGGCGGGCAGCGGGGCGGTGGCGTTGTCGGAGAAGGTGAGGTCGAGGGTATTGGGCGCCGTCGTGCTGGCGGCCGTGGGCAGGGCCGTGGCCAGGGTCACGTAGCTGGTGACGCCGCTGGTGTTGCGCACGTTCAGCCGCAGGGTGACGTCGCCGGGCTGGGCGTGGCTCAGGCGCACGCGCACGCCCACCAGGTCGGAGTAGTTGCGGTACACGGTTTCGAGGCCGTGCTGGAAGGTGGTACCGCCCGAAACCAAGTTGTTGTAGGCCGTCAGGCTGGTGTAGGTGGTGGCGGCGTCGGGCAGTGCGGCAGCGTTGTTGTTGCGCAGGCGGCGGTTGGCCGGGAAAGCTGCCGTGGCGGTCAGGTTCAGGGTTTCGCCGGCGCAGAGGCTCATCGAAGAAGCCGCGACCGTGAGCATGGCGGCATCATCGTTCTGGCACTGGGCCTGCGTGCCGGCCGCGGCGGTGCTACTGGTGCCCAGGCCCACGGCGTACCAGGCATCGGTTACGGCCGTCACTTCGGGCGAATTGGCCCCGTACAGGTCGGTGGCCGCCTGGATGGTGAATACGCGGGTGGAGCGGTAGTCGGAGTTGGGCGTGAGGTAGAGGCGCTCGGCGCGGTAGGCAATGCGGGCGGCTTTGTCGATGGTAATGCCCGTTACCGCGTACGCCTGCTGCTGCTCGTTGGTGCCGGTTTTGCCCACGCTCAAAATATAGAACCAGTGGTTGAGCACGCCCGAGTTGGTGTGCACGCCGCCGTTGTCGAGAGTGCCGAAGGCCCAGAGGCGGCCCCGGTAGTTGGCCGGGCAGGGCGAGAGCACGCTGGTTGTCAGCGGGTCGCTCATCGAGCGCAGGCCACCCGAGTTCAGGGCAATGTCTTCCCCCACAATCCAGGTTTGTTTGTTGGGGTCGATGAAATACTCCACGGCCGCCCCCCAAATGTCGGAAAAGCCCTCGTTGAGCGCGCCCGACTCGTTGGCGTACACCAAGTTGGCGGTGGCCTGGCAGATGCCGTGGCCGGTTTCGTGCCCGCACACGTCGAGCGAAGTCAGCGGGCGGAACAGGGTGGCGCCGTCGCCGTAGTTCATGGCCGAGCCATCCCAGTAGGCATTGTCGAAGCCCACGCGCAGGTGCACGTAGTTGATGAACTTGCCGCCCGTGCCGTTGATGGAGTTGCGCCCGTGGGTCGTCATCCAGTAGTCGTAAGTCGACTGCGAGCCGAAGTGGGCATCGAGGGCAGCGTTGTCCTTGGCGGCGTTGTTGAATTCGGCGGCCGTCCAGTTGTTGTCATTGTCGGTGAATTCGCTGGCGGCACCCAGGTTGGTGCCCGTACGCAGGTTCAGCGTTTCCACGCCGGCCGCGCGGGTGTAGTCGCGCAGGCGGTAGCTGCCGTTAAACTGGTCCGTCAGCGACTGCCGCGCGCCCATATAGCGCGTGGCAAACGTGCCGGTCGCCGGGCTGGCCACCCCGCGCATGGCTTGTGGCCGCGCCGCCGGATGCGCCAATGCCGCACCGGCCGTCAGGCCTTCCACCGGCCCGCTGGCGTGCTTGATGATGGCATCGCGAAGCACTACGTCGCCGGTGCGGGCCTCCACGTACACGTAGGCCCGGCTCAGCGGCTCCTCGGCGTAGATATTGAATTTCCAGGCCAGCACCAGCGGGCCGGCGGCCCCACCCTGGCGGTAGTCTTCCACCAACACCAGCTCGCCACTGGGGCGGTAGGTGGCGGCGGCATCCTGGCTGACGCGGCGCAGGCCGGCTTCGGCGGCGGCATCGTCCCACATGTAGCGGCGGGCCCCCACGGCGGCCAGGGCGGCGCGTAGGGCGGCCGCCTCGTTCAAGGCCGGCTTGGTGGCCAGGCCGGCGGGCACGGGCTTGAACTCGCCGCTGAGCAGCCCGGCGGCGCGGTGCACGGTGTACACGCCGTGCTCCACTTTCACCCCATTGTAGTATTGCTGAAACCGCTCGTGCAGCTGGCCCAGCTCGTCGGTTTCGGTGCGCAGGGGGCGCAGGTCGTCGGCGGGGCGCAGGGCCAGCTCCTGGCGCAGCAGCTGCCGGCTGTCGAGGGGCAGCTGACGCAGGGCCGCGCCCGCCTTAGCCGACAGGCGAATGAGCTGGGGAGTGCCGTCGGCGGCCGGGGCCGTCTGGGCCAGGGTTGAAGCGGCGGCCAGCAGCGGCCAAGCGCTCAGCAGCCCGAAGCGTATGAGTTGATTCATAAAAAAACAAGGGGAATGGGGGAAAAACCGGAGGCTAAATATAGCACGCTAGCGGCGCTCCACCCGCATCGGGCCGCCGGATTCCGCACCCAACTTTTGCACGCAATGCACCCCCTTTTTTTCTTGAGGGGCAACCCTTTCCGCCCCGGAACCGAATCGGTGGCAAATACCTTGATAGCTGGTACCGCTGCCGGCCGTACTTTTGCCGCACACCTCCGCTACCATGCCCCGCTTTCTGGCCCTGCTTTTCACTTCCCTACTGCTGCTCCAGATTCTGGGGCCGGAGGTGCTCGTGGTGAGCTACCAGCTGAACCGCTCGGCAATCACGGCGCGCTACTGCGTGAACAAGGCGCGCCCGCAGCTGCACTGCAACGGCAAGTGCCACCTGGCTAAGCAGCTGCGCCGGGCCGAAGGCAGCGATAAAAAAGCACCTCTGGCCACGTTAGCCAAGGTAAAATCTGAGGTGCTGCCCACGGCAGCTTTCGAGTTGCCGGTTTCGCGCCGCTGGCCCAAGGCAATCCCGGGCTTTGCCTATCCGCCAACCGTGTGCAGCGCGGCCGGTTATGGGCGTGGAGTGTTTCGCCCACCCCTGGATTTGGTCTGATATCGGGTCCAATTCTCTCGGCTCAGCCGGTTGAACTGACCACCATGGCTTTGTCGTGCCCACGGCCGGCCGGCGCGCGTATTACGCTGCCACCAACTCAGTCCATTCCATTTCTCTTCGATTTTCGCGATGAAACGCTTCTCTATTTCAACTCTTGCTTATGCTGTCGTCCTGACGACCTTAACCCTGGCAGGCTGCAACAAGGACGACGAAACGCCCGCCAGCCAGACCGGCACGGTGAGCCTCGAATTTGAACAAACCGTCGGAGCGGCCCCGCTCACGCTGAACACCCAGAGTTACGCCACGCCAGCTGGCGACCAGTTCAAAATCACGACGTTCCGGCAGTACATCTCCAACATTAAGTTCACCAAAACCGATGGCTCGACTTACGCCGTGCCAGAAAGCTATTATCTGGTTGATGCAGCCGTGCCCGCTTCTCAGGGTTTGGCGCTAAAAGACATTCCCGCTGGGGATTACAAATCGCTCACCTTCACCGTAGGCGTAGACAGCGCCCGCAACGTATCAGGGGTCCAAACGGGCGCGCTCGACCCCAACAATGCCATGTTCTGGACCTGGAACTCGGGCTACATCTACACCAAGCTTGAAGGAACTTCGCCGCAGGCCCCGCACCCGGCGGGCGCGGCCGAGGGCGGCCTGGTATTCCATATCGGGGGCTTCAAGTCGCCGAACAATACGATTCGTACCGTGACGCTACCTTTCCCGGCTGGCACGAACCTGTTGGTTCGCACCGACCACGCCCCCGAAGTACACCTCAACGTGGATGTGATGAAGATGTTCACTGGCCCGACAACCGTACGGTTCGCCACCCTGTCGAACACCATGGGCGGGGCCAACTCGGTGCTGGTGGCCAATAACTACGCCGCTGGCATGTTCTCCATCGAGCACATTCACGCCAACTAAGCGGCCATGAAACGCCTTATCGCCGCCTCACTGGCCTTCGGGCTGGTGGGGCTGCTTCTGGCGGGCTGCGGGCTGCACGACGTGCCGGTACCGGAAAACCCGGTACCGGGCACCATGCTCCCGGCCAACTTCCCCGCGCCCGTTTACGCCCTCAATGCCAATGCGCCCGACGCGGCCACTTTTGCCCTGGGCCGCAGCCTGTTCTACGACCCGCGCCTGTCGCGCGACGGCTCGGTGTCGTGCGGCAGCTGCCATCAGCAGTTCGCGGCCTTCGCCCACCAAGGCCACCGCCTGAGCCACGGCGTGGACAACCGTTTGGGTACGCGCAACGCTCCGGCACTCCAAAACCTGCGCTGGAAATCGGAGTTTTTCTGGGATGGTGGCCCCAAAAACCTGGAAACCCTGCCCCTGGCTCCGCTCACCAACCCACTGGAAATGGACGAGACGCTGAGCCACGTGCTAACGAAGCTCACCGCCGACCCTATTTATCCCCAACGCTTTGCGCGGGTGTACGGGTCGGGGCCCATCACGTCGTACCAGTTCCTGCGGGCTCTGGCGCAGTTCACGGCCGCCCTTACCTCGGCCAACTCGCGCTACGACCAGTACGTGCGGGGCGAGAACCACGCGCAGCTGAGTGCGGCCGAGCAGCGCGGCCGGGTGCTGGTAACGCAAAAATGTGCCAACTGCCACGCCTCCGATTTGTTCACCGACGAAACCTACCGCAACAATGGCTTGAGCGACACGTTCGGCGCCGACTCCGGCCGGGCTCACATCACCGGGCGGCCCACCGATGTGGGCCGGTTCAAAGTACCGAGCCTGCGCAACATAGCGCTCACGGCCCCTTACATGCACGACGGCCGCTTCCAGACCCTGGAGCAGGTGCTGGCGCATTACGACCACGGCGTGGTAGCCTCGCCCACGCTCGACCCGGCCCTACGCCCAACGGGCAGCTCACTGGGCATTCCGCTCACGGCCACCGAGCAGGCCGACATCATTACTTTCCTGCGCACGCTCACCGACGATGCTTTCGTGCACGACCCGCGCCTGGCCGAGCAGCCCTAGGCGGCCCGCTGAACCTCTTTCTTATTTGACTTATCGCCATGCATTTCAACAGAATTTTACTGGTTTTTGGCCTGCTGCTCGGCCTAGCGCGGCCTGCTCGCGCCTGCGACGTGTGCGGCTGCTTCATGGGCATCACGCCCTACGACAACCAGAGCGGCCTGAGCCTGATGCACCGCTACCGCATTTTCAACGGCTACCAGGACTACGGGCAATCGTCGCACTTCTTCCCGGCCGGGGCGCGGCCCTTCTTCCCCACCGCTCTCAACTCCGACAACGGCTACGAGCACGACCACCACGGCGACCCCTCCGATTTCGAAGCCTACCGCGTGCTGGAGCTGCGCGGCAAATACTTCCTCTCGCGCCGCGTCGAGCTGAATGCTTTCGTGCCCTACGTGATGAATACCGCGCAGATAAACGGCCGGCAGCTGAACACCAGCGGGCTGGGCGACGTGACCGTGTTTGCCGGCTACCACCTCATCCGGGCCATTGAAACGGCCGGGGTGCAGAGCCGCCTCATCGTGGGCGGCGGCCTGAAGCTGCCCACCGGCGACTACCGCCGCCGCAACGACCAGGGCGAGCGGTACCCGTTCTTGAGCCAGGTAGGCACCGGCACCACCGACGGCTTTCTGTACGCCAATTACATTGGCAGCTTCCACCAGCTGGGGCTGAGCGTGAACGCCAGCTACCGCCGCAGCACCGACAACGCTTTTCGCAACCGCCTGGCCCCGAGCACGGCCACGTTTGCCAGCCTGTTCTACCGCCTGGCGCTGGGCGAAGACTGGCAGGTGTACCCCTCGGCGCAGTTTTTCCACGAGTACACCCAGGGCGAGATGCTCGAAAGCCAACTCACCGGCGAGCACGCCCTGAACAACGCCCTGCTCGGCCCGGGCCTCGACGTGTACTACAAAAACCTGTCGCTGAACACCAGCTTTCAGTTGCCCGTGTACACCGCCGCTACCGACCACCCGGCCAGCGCCGGCCGCCTCGTGGTGTCGGTGGGCTACAGCTTCAAGCAGACCAAATACCTGTTCCACGGCAAAAGCTGAAACCCGACGAGTTGCTTGCCCGATTGGCAAAGCCAGCCAAGTAGCCCCGGCCCTCCCGGCCCGAATTTCAGACGTCTATCTCGGGGCACAACCAGCGCATTGCCGCGCCTTCGTCGTCGAACAGGCCGATGTCGAACGGTCGGGCCGGGTCCATGACGTAATCCACGTATTTCTTCTGGTCGGGGTCCAATACGTAGGCTTGGTTGAGAGCCGGCGAGTTGAGCACGGCCATGCGCAGCCGGCGCGGGGCCAGCCGCTGGGTGGCCTGCGGGTAAAAATCTTTGCTGACCCAGGCACTCAGCTCGGGGGTTACTTTATCGCGGCGGCGCACGTCCAACAGCCAGTCGCTGATGCCATGCGCTTCGGCAGCAACCAGCATTTGGGCGTAGTCGGCCTGCACCACTTCCAGCGGGGCGTGGGAGTGCCAGCGCACCACCATCACCTGCAAATCGAGACGGAAGGAAATACTGCGGGAAGGAAGCTCAATCGTCTGGGGCATGTGCCAAAAGTACGCTGCCAGCAGACAATACGGGCTAAATAATCCCTCAGCCAACCGGCGGTTGCCCCCCGCCTTTTCGGAACCGCTGCCCACCGCACCCGGGGTCATTTGCTGGCTTCGGGAAGTAAGAAAACGTCATGCTGAGCTCGCCGAAGCATCTTTATCGCACCAGTAAAATTGATTTACTATTGCGGTAAAGATGCTTCGGCAAGGTCAGCATGACGTTTTGGATGATTTCAAATTACCTCCAATAGCTCCTTAAAGCACAGCCGCGCTGTCGGCCGGTTAGCCCAGCGCCGCGACGCCGGGCAGCTCCTTGCCTTCCATGTATTCGAGCAGCGCGCCGCCGCCAGTGCTGATGTAGCTCACCTGCTCGCCGAAGCCCAGCTGCTGCACGGCCGCCGCCGAGTCGCCGCCGCCGATGAGCGAGTAGGCCCCGGCGGCCGTAGCCTCGGCAATGGCGCGGGCCACGTACTCGGTGCCGAGCGAGAAGTTGCTCATCTCGAACACGCCCATCGGGCCGTTCCAGAGGATGGTCTTGCTCTGGCGAATAATGTCGGCGAAGGCTTCGCGCGAGTCGGGGCCGAGGTCGAGGCCCATCCAGCCGTCGGGGATGCTGGTGTTGCTGGCCACGTCCACGTTGGCGTCGTTGGCAAATTTGTCGGCGATGAGCGAGTCGGTGGGCAGCAGCAGGTTCACGCCCTTGTCCTTGGCCTTCTGAATGAGCGCGCGGGCCAGGTCCACCTTGTCAGCCTCCAGCAGGGAGCTGCCCACGTGGCCGCCCTGGGCCACGGCAAAGGTGTAAGCCATGCCGCCGCCGATGAGCAGGTTGTCGACCTTGTCGAGCATCTTCTCGATAATGAGAATTTTGTCCGAAATCTTGGCCCCGCCCATGATGGCGGTAAATGGTCGCTCGGCGTTTTCGAGCACCTTTTTGGCATTGTCGACTTCCGATTGCAGCAGGTAGCCGCCCACGCGGTCCTGCGGGGCAAACGAGCTGGCCATCACGGCCGTGGAGGCGTGGGCGCGGTGGGCGGTGCCGAAGGCATCGTTCACGTACACGTTGCCCAGCGTGGCCAGCTTAGCGGCGAAGCCGGGGTCGCCGGCTTCTTCCTCCGCATGAAAGCGCACGTTGTCGAGCAGCAGCACCTGGCCGGGCTGTAGCGCGGCGGCCTTTTGCGCCGCCTCGGCCCCGAGCACATCGCCACCGAACTGCACCTCGCGGCCGTACTCCTGCGCGAGGCGCGCCACCAGCGCCTGCAGCGAATATTTCTGCTCGAAGCCGCCCTTGGGCCGGCCCAGGTGCGAGAGCAACACCACGGAGCCGCCGTCGTTGAGAATTTTCATCACCGAGCGGGTGGCCATGCGGATGCGGGTGTCGTCGGTAATGCGCTGCTCCTTGTCGAGGGGCACGTTAAAATCGACGCGCATCACGGCGTGCTTGCCGGCGAAGTTGTAGGTATCGAGGGTGTTCATAGGAAATTTGCGGAGGTTAGCGTGGCTCAGAACCACAAAGAACGTCATGCAGAGCGCAGCGAAGCATCTCTACCGCGCAACTAATCTAATTGATGCAACGAAGCGGTAGAGATGCTTCGCTGCGCTCAGCATGACGTTCAGGATTACACCCAACCAACTCCCCCGCCCCTCTCCTTACCTTTGCTCCACTTATGAAAATCGGTATTTTTTTCGGGGGCACTTCGCGCGAGCGGGAAATTTCCTTTGCCGGGGGCCGCACCGTGTTTGATAATCTGGACAAGGAGCTGTTTCAGCCCGTGCCCATCTTCGTTGACAGCCTGGGGCAGTTTATTCTGCTCGACTGGCAGTTTATTTACAAGGGCACCATCCGCGACTTCTACCCGCCGGTAAGCCTGCAGCCGCCCTCGCTGCACCATTTGCAGGTGTACATCGAGAGCCTGGGCGAGCTGAGCCACGACGAGAAGTTCGAGGCCATTGCCAAGGTGGGCCGGCAGGTGCAGGCCGAGCAATTGCCCCTGCTCATGGATTTCGCCTTTCTGGCCCTGCACGGGCCGGGCGGCGAGGACGGAGCCATTCAGGGCCTGCTGGAGTGGCTGGGCATTCCGTATTCGGGCTCGGGTATCCTGCCTTCCGCCTTTGGCATCGATAAAATCGCGCAGAAGAAGCTGCTCAAGGCCCTGGGCCAGCCCACCCCCGATTTCCGCGTCATCACGGCTGAGGACTGGGACCGCACCGACCACGCCGCCACCCTGGCCTACCTGGTGCGCGAGCTGGACCTGCCGCTGGTGCTCAAGGCCCCGCGCCAGGGCTCCAGCATTGGGGTGAGCATTCTGAAGACCGACGATTTGGCCCAGTTCGAGGCCGCCATTGAAAAGAGCCTGTTCCGCAAAACCCTAACGCGGGCCGACTGGCAGCGCCTGGGCGAGCAGGACAAGATTGCCTGGGTGCAGCACCTCACCGACATCCGCGAGGGCATCGGCCTGCCGGTAACGCTGGCGCTTAATGAAGAATTAAGAATGAAGAATGAAGAATTGGAAGACGACAATTCCTCATTCCTCATTCCTCATTCCTCATTGATATACCACCCCGAAACCCTGCTCTACATCCTGGACCAGGTATTTGAGACCGCCGAAAACGTGCGCCTGACCAACGTGGACGGCGAAACCCAGGTGCTGGTGGAAAGCTTCGTGGCCGGCCGCGAGTTCAGCTGCATCGTGGTGGAAGACCCCGACGGCCAGCCCCTGGCCCTGCCGCCCACGGAGATTGTGAAGGGCGAGGAACTATTCGACTACCGCTCGAAATACCTGCCCGGCCTGGCCCGCAAAGTCACGCCAATTGATTTGCCGGAGGCCAAAATCCAGGAAATCCGCGAAGCCTGCGAGGAGATGTTCCGCACGTTCGGCTTCCAGGTGTACGCGCGTTTGGATGGATTCTATGTTGAGGGTGATGAGGTGAAAAGTGGTGACTCCTCATCACCCCATCACCCCATCACCTCATCACCCCATTACCTTGTGCCGGTGGATTTTGTGCGCGGCGGGGAGACCGAGTCTAAGCCTGCGGTCCGGGTCGTGTCGAGGCGCCGATAGGCGCGCCTTGCACTCGTCCGGCAAACACCAGGCCCTATTCCTCACCCTGCTCGAAATGGGTGATGTCGCGCCGGTCTTTCTTGGTCGGGCGGCCCTTGTGCAGGGGATTGGTGGGCATCGACGCTCTGATCTGCACCGCCAGCGATTCCCGTCGCGTGCGGCTCTCGTCGGATTCCTGGTACAGCAGTCGCGCCTCGGGCGCTGGCCCGCGTCTCTCGCTCACACCCAGCATCACGATCGACCACTCGTAGGGGCCGATCCGGATGACAAGGGCATCGCCCACGCGAACCGGGCGGGACGGCTTGACCCGTTCACCGCCGACCTGCACCTTGCCGCCCTCGACGGCGGTCGTGGCAAGTGATCGCGTCTTGAAGAAGCGCGCGACCCACA
>JANXMN010000311.1 GCA_025354605.1 Hymenobacter sp.
AACAGCGGCCCCGAAATCTGCACCTTGTAGTGCTTGAGAATGGTGAGGTCGTACTTGATGTTCTGGCCGATTTTCAGAATGGTTTTCGATTCGAAGAAGGGGCAGAACTCGTCCACGATGGCCTGGGCGGCGGCCTGGTCGTCGGGCGGTACGGGCACGTAGTAGGCCTCGCCTGGCAGCCAGGCGAAGCTCATGCCCACCAGCCGGGCGGTCATGGTGTCGAGGCCGGTGGTTTCGGTGTCGAAGCTCACTTCGGCCTGCTGCAGCACGAAAGCCAGCAGCGATTTGCGCAGCTCGGGCGTGTCCATCAGATGGTAGTTGTAGGGCACGTCCTCAAGGCGCTTGCGCGGGCCGCCGGGGGCACCCCGGCCGGCGGTTTCGCCTTCCTCGGCCCCGATGGCCACGGCCGCGTCTTCGCTGCTGCCAAACAGCGAAGCCTGGCCGCCGGGCACCAATTTGGGCCGGCGCGTGGGCGTGCTGCCGGGCGCGGCCACGCTGGCCGGCGTGCGGGCCGGGCCGCCCCCGCCCAGAATACGGGCCGCCAGCTGCCGGAACTCCAGCTCGTCGAACAGCTCGCGCAGGCGGGCCTCGTCGGGCGCGTCGAGCACCAGCTTATCCGCCTCAAACTCCAGCGGCACGTTCACATGGATGGTGGCCAGCTCCTTGCTCATCAGGCCCTGCTCGGCGAAGTTGCGCACGTTTTCCTGCTGTTTGCCCTTGAGCTCGTCCACGTTAGCCAGCAGGTTCTCCACCGAGCCGTACTTCTGAATGAGCGTCTTGGCCGTTTTCTCGCCGATGCCGGGAATGCCGGGGATGTTGTCGGACGCGTCGCCCTGCAGGCCCAGAATATCAATCACCTGCTCCACGCGTTCAATCTCGAAGCGGGCCAGCACGTGGGCCACGTCCAGAATCTCGGCCGCGTTGCCCATAAAGGCGGGACGGTAGATTTTGATGTTCTCCGTCACCAGCTGGCAGTAGTCTTTGTCGGGCGTCATCATGAACACCTCGAAGCCTTCCTTCTCGGCCTTCTGGGCCAGGGTGCCAATCACGTCGTCGGCCTCGAAGCCGTCCATCATCAGAATGGGAATGTGGAAGCCTTCGATAATCTGCTTGATGTAGGGCAGGGCAATGCCGATGTCTTCGGGCATGGCCTGGCGCTGGGCCTTGTACTCGGCAAATTGCTCGTGGCGGAAGGTCTTCTTCGGCCCGTCGAAGCACACGCCAATGTGGGTGGGCTTCTCCTTCTGCAGTACTTCCACCAGCGTGTTGGTGAAGCCCAGCACGGCCCCGGTATTCATGCCCTTGGAGTTGATGCGCGGGTTTTTGCTGAAAGCAAAGTGCGAGCGGTAAATCAGGGCAAAAGCATCGAGCAGGAAGAGCTTTTTGGCGGGAGCGGCGGCGTTGTCGGACATGGGGCGAAGGTAAGGGCGGCCGTGCACAAGGCGAGTTCAGTGGGCGAGGGGCCGGCGGGCCGCTCCGGCCAAATCTGCCCGCCCTGCACTGTAGCAAGGGCCGCTTGAGCCACAACGCGAGGAAGCATTGAGCATTAGGCCCGCTATACTCGGTGAAGGAGGCGGCTGTTTTGGGGTGCTCACCCACCCGTCACTGCCGCCACGGGTCAGGCTCCGGTTGTGCTGGCGCGGGTCGGGGCCTGCAGCTCGGGGGTGGGTTTTTTATTTCGCTTGAGGACAGGACAGGCCGGTTATCAACGGTTTAGCTTGCTGATAAATTTGGTTTTTTATTGCAACATCTGCTCCCAGCGCCTGCGTACTACCGCTTGCCCCGGCCATGCACTAAGTATGGCCACTACTTTTTAGTCTTCACTTCATCCTCCTTCACCCTATGAAACGTTCTCTTTTTCCGCTGCTCGCCTCGGGCCTGCTGGCTCTGACCGCCTGCGGCGACGCCAACAAAACCGCCGACTCCGCGGCTACCGATACGAACATGGCCAATACGCCGGCTGCCAATGGCGATACGGCCGTGGTAACAAACAACGACTCGGCCGCCGCTGATGGCACCATGGCCGCTGGTGGCGGTATGGCCGCTGGTGGCGGTATGGCCATGGGCGATGCCAATGGCCCCACCGCCCCGCATGCTACTGACAAAGAGTTTATGCAGTCGGCGGCGCACAGCGACCAGAACGAGATTCAGCAAAGCAAAATGGCGCTGGCCAAAGGCGTGACCGGCATGGCCAAGGAAATGGCCGATAAGATGATTGCCGACCACTCCAAATCGACGGCCGACCTGAAGAAAATCGCGGCCAAAAAAGGTGTCACCCTGCCCACCGACATGGACGCCGAGCACAAGGCCTTGGCCCCGGCCATGGAAAAGCTGGCGGGCAAGGACTTCGAAGCAAAGTACCTGGCGCAGATGCAGGCCGACCATCAGAAAACGGCCAATACCATGATGGCCCACGAAAAAATGACCCAGGACGCCGACCTGAAAGCCTTTATCGGCAAAACCCTGCCCGTGGTGCAGCAGCACCTGGGCATGGCCCAGAAGGGCAATAACATGAAGATGTAGATTTCGGGACTGCTCAATTTGCCAGCCATTGCAAGCCGCCGCGGGAAACCGAGGCGGTTTTTTGCGTGCGGGCGAAATGCTATATTGCAGCCTCCGCCTTCACCCGAACCGCAACGACATGGACGGCAACGAGAAAGCCCTGCACAACCGCGAAGCATTCCAGCTGGAACGCCTGATTCTGTTCACCGACGCGGTGTTTGCGATTGCCATCACGCTGCTCGTGATTGAGCTGAAGGTGCCCGAGCTGGAACACCGCACCGAGCACGAAGCCGGCAACGCCCTGCTGCGGCTGATTCCGAAGTTTATCGGCTTCTTCATCAGCTTTTTCATCATCGCCATCTACTGGACGGCGCACCACCGCATTTTCCGCTTCGTACGGCATCTCGACAACAAGCTGATTTGGCTGAACATGCTGTTTTTGCTCAGCATCGTGCTCATGCCTTTCACCACCGCCTACCAGAGCGAGTATGGGCGGCTGGCTACGCCGTGGGTGCTCTACAGCGTCAACATTATTGCCACGGGCCTGCTGCAGGCGCGCATCCAAACCTACCTCCGGCGCCCAAGCAACGGCATTGTGGCCGCCCACGAGCGCACCCACCCCGACCTCGACCTGGTGCGCCCGCTGATGACGCCGCTGGTGTTTGCGGTAAGCATCGG
>JANXMN010000340.1 GCA_025354605.1 Hymenobacter sp.
CCGCTGGTGCCCGGCCGCAACTCCCGGGGCCATCTCACGCAGGCCCGCATGCTGTACCGCTTCTTCGCCCACGAAGCCCAGACGGCTCACGACCTGGCCGCCGCCGCCGGCGTGGCGCGGGTAGCGGGCAGCCACGCCCACACCGGCCTGGTGCGCGCCGGCCTGCTCCGGTGGGCCTACGAAGGCCCGCGCCGCGTGTTCCGCCTAACCCGCTGGGGCGAAGACTGGCTGCTGGCCGTGGGCCGCTGCGAGGTGCCGCCGGCCCGGCCCACGGTATAATTTTTCACGCAGTGTCGCGCAGTGTCGTTCCAGAACAGCACTGCGGCACGGCCCACGGTTTAAGTACGCAAGCAAAAGTAACCGTAGCGAAAAGGCCGTCATGCTGAGCTTGTCGAAGCATCTCTACCGCGAAGAGTAAATAATTACTGCCGCAGTAGAGATGCTTCGACAAGCTCAGCATGACGTTCTAAATCGGAATACGTTTACTTCTGCACGACTACTTAACACTGCGTGAAATTTAACGTTGCCTACGCCGGCCGTACCGGGCGCTTCTCCAGAATCAGCTTGGTGCGGTACTCGTAGAGGCTCATTTCGAGGCCCACGGGGTAGGTGTGGGGGTTAAGGAAGCGGCGGATGCCGGGGTCCAGGCTCTGTACTTCGCGCTGGGCCAGGGCGCGGCTTTCGGCCAGGGTGGGCAGGTCGAGCACGCGCCGGCCGCGCCGGAACACCGGCTCCAGCAGCTCGCGGAAGGGCGTTTCGGGCCGGATGGGCAGGCGGCGGGTGCTGTCGGCCGGGTCGACGAGCAGGAGGTGGGTGGGCAGCTCCTCGGCCGTGTTATAAAGCATGTCGGCGCGGGGCTTGCCGTACTCGTTCAGGTAGCGGCGAATTTGCAGAATGCCCGGGATGCTGGTTTTGGCCACCTGCTCCGAGAGCTTGATGGTAAAGTCCCAGCCCGAGTCGTCGGCCTTGCGCAGGGCCGCCAGCTTGTACACGCCCCCCAGCGCGGCCTGGTTGTAGGCCGTCACGAGTTGGGTGCCCACGCCCCAGGTATCGATGCGCGCGCCCTGCTGCTTGAGGCTGGTGATGAGGTTCTCCTCCAAATCGTTGCTGGCCACGATGCGCGTTTCGGTGAAGCCGGCCTCGTCGAGCACGGCGCGGGCCTCGCGGCTGAGGTAGGCCAAATCGCCCGAATCGAGCCGGATGCCGGCCAGCTCGTGGCCGTTGGCGCGCATGTCGCGGGCCACCTTAATGGCCTGGCGCACGCCCTCGATGGTATCGTAAGTATCGACCAGAAACACCGAGTCGTCGGGAAAGGCCTGGGCGTAGGCCGCAAACGCCGCCGCCTCGCTCTCGAACGACATCACCCAGCTGTGGGCGTGGGTGCCGCGCACCGGAATGCCGTAGCGCTGCCCGGCCAGCACGTTGCTGGTGGCATCGCCGCCGCCCAGGTAGGCCGCCCGGCTGGCCCCCAGGCCCCCGTCGAAGCCTTGAGCCCGGCGCAGGCCGAACTCCAGAATCTGGTCGCTCGGCCCGGTGGCCTCGCGGATGCGGGCCGCCTTGGTGGCAATCAGGGTCTGGAAGTTCATAATCGTGAGCAGCGCCGTTTCCAGCAGCTGGGCCTGTAGCAGCGGCCCCCGCACCCGTAGCAGGGGCTCGTTGCCGAACACCACGGTGCCCTCCGGCACGGCATCGATGTCGCAGCGGAAATCGAGCTGGCGCAGGTAGTCCAGAAACGCGGCCGGAAACAGCGGCGTGCCCTTACTGCCGCGCAGGCTACCGAGGTAGGCCAGGTCATCGTCCGCAAACTTCAGGTGCTCCACCCAGTCCACGGCCAGGGCCAGGCCGGCCGCCACGGCGTACCCACCCTGAAACGGCGGCTTGCGGAAGTAGAGGTGAAACACCGCCTCACGGTCCTGAATACCCTGCTGCCAGTAGCCGTAGGCCATCGTGAGCTGATATAAGTCGGTAACAAGGGCGAGCGAGGGCGCGTAGAGGCCGGAAAGGGGAGCTGCGTTCATACCACGAAGTAACAGCCGCCGGCCCATTTGCCGGCGCCGGGTTCGGGTTTCGCGCCGGGCATTAACTTGCCTCCGCAATGAGCAAACCCCCCCAAACTGCCCGCCCGGCCCCTGCCCAACCCGCCAAAAAGAAGACCGCCGACCGGGTGCGCGGCCTGGATGTACGTTGGCGGCTGGCCCTGGCCTTGGTGGTGGGGGTGGCCGTCGGCTTGCTCAGCCCGCATTTCCTCGGCCCGCTGGCCCGCACCGTGGCCGGCTGGATAGGTTTCAGCGGATTCGACGTGGGCCTGATTCTGCTAGGCATGTGGCAGGCCGATACCGACGACATTCGCCGGGTAGCCGCTACCGAAGATTTACCCCGCACCCTGGCCTTCGGCGTGGTACTGGTGGCCGCTACCGCCAGCCTGGGGGCCGTCATCGGCCTCATGGGCTCGCTGAAAGACCTGACCGGCACCATGCGGCTGGTGCACCTGGGGCTGTGCGTGGGAGCCGTAGCGCTGGCCTGGCAACTGGTGCACCTGGTGTTCACGCTGCGCTACGCCCACACTTACTACAACGCCGACGCCGAAACCGGCCAGGACACCGGCGGCCTCGTATTCCCCGACGACCAGGAGCGCGACGAGGGCCAGCCCAAGCTCAAGCCCAACTACATCGACTTCGCCTACTTCTCCTTCATCATCGCCATGACGGCCCAGACCGCCGACATCGGCATTGCCAGCCGCTCGCTGCGCACCACGGCCCTGCTGCACGGCGGCGTCGCGTTTCTATTCAATACCGTCATCGTAGCCCTCACCATCGGCACCATCAGCGGGCTACTGAATTAAGCGCGTGGCCCCGGTCAGGCGCAGTATTCGACTGGCTACGTACTTATGCGGCCGGCCCCGCGCAAAAAAAATATGCTTAGGTTGTGCTGCCCTACGAAATCAGCCCCCGGCTCACGGCCAGCTTGATGAGCGCGGCGGTATTCTTGGCCTGGGTTTTGGCGATGATGTTCTGGCGGTGGGTTTCGATGGTGCGCTTGCTGGTGAAGAGCTTATCGGATATTTCGCCGTTGGTCATGCCCTCGGCAATCAGCTTCAGCACTTCCAGCTCCCGGGCCGTGAGGTCGGCCCCGGTGGTGGGGGCATTGTCGTCGGGGGCCTGGCTGGCCGAGTGGGCCACGGCCTTGTAGAGCATGTTCAGGCCGATTTCGGTACACAGAAAGGTGTTGCTGGTGGCCACCGTGCGAATAGCGTGCTTGATTTCGCTGATGGCGGCATTCTTGAGCACGTAGCCCAATGCCCCGGCCTCGAACATACGGGCCACGTAGTTCTCGTGGTCGAGCATGGTGAGCACCAGCACGCGTACTTCCGGAAAGCGGCGGCGCAGCTCGGGCATGGTCGCAAAGCCGTCGAGGACGGGCATCTGCACGTCCATCAGCACGACATCGGCCGCTGTATTTTCTAGAATAGACAACACTTCGGCCCCGTTGCTGGCTTCGCCCACGATATCGAGGTCGGCTTCAGCCGAAAGCAGGGCGCGAATACCGTCGCGCAGGATAGTATGGTCATCAGCAAGAATCAGGCGGGTCATAACAGGTGTACTGGTATAAGATTGAGGAAACGAGTTCCAGCCAACAAGGTTGGGCCCCTGAACCCGCTTGAAATAGTGGCTCCGTATTTGTACCAGGCGCCGGGAGTCAGTTGCCGTTTTTTGCCGGGATTTATACGGCTTTTCCTACGCTTACCATAGTTGAGCTTGGATGGGCCGTAGCTTCGACCCGCCAAAGCCCTGAAATAGCTGCCTTTCCTTGAAAAGGCGCTATATTTCTACCCCCTGATTTTCGCCCGCCTTCTATGATTCGTCTGCTCCTCACGGAAGGCAACCCTGCCGAACGGCAGGCCCTGCGCCTGGGGCTGGCAGCCGCGGCCGGGCTCGTAACCGTGGCCGAAGCCGGAACCGGCGATGAGCTGCTGGCCGCCCTGGCCGAGGCGGCTCCCAGCGTGTTGCTGCTCGATTTAGCCCTGCCCGATACCGACGCGTTTGCGCTATTGGTCCGGCTGCGGGAGCAGCAGCCGCAGCTGCGCATTCTGGCCCGCGGCGAGCTCACCAACGAACACTACGTTTCGCGGGCCTTCGACCTGGGCGCGCACGGCTACCTGCTGAAAAGCGCGCTGCCCATCGAGCTGGTGCACGCCCTGGCTACCGTGGCCGCCGGCCGTCCCTTCCTGGGTTCCGAAATCGGCCTCACCCTGCTTAACCGGCTCTACGCTGGCAGTGCCGCGCAGGGCGACGTGGCCCGCGCCGCCCTCGGCCTGAGCAAGCGCGAAATGGAAGTGCTTTCCCTGGTGGCCGACGGCCTCACCAACGCCGAAATCGCCGAGCGCCTTTTTACCAGCAAGCGCACCGTCGAAACCCATCGCCAGAACATCATGGACAAAACCCAAACCCGCAACACGGCCGCGCTCATTAAGCTGGCTGCCCGCCAGGGTTTACTGCCGGAGTAGGCATTGGCATTCGTTGGCTAAGAAAAACGTCATGCTGAACGCAGTGAAGCATGACGTTCCTATTAAACGCGCAACGATTACTGCGCCGCAATAATGAATTCGGCCAGCTCGCGGAAGCAGCCGTGGCCGCCGGGGGTGTGGCAATGGAAGTCGGCCACGGCGCGGGCGAAAGTGGTGGCATCGCCGGGGCAGGCCGAAAAGCCCACCAGGCCCAGAATTTCCACGTCGTTGGTGTCGTCGCCGATAAAGGCGATTTCCTCGGCGGCCAGGCCGGTGCGGGCCATGATTTCGCGCAGGCAGGCCGGCTTGTCTTTGATGCCGAGGTGCAACTCCTCGATTTTGAGTTTGGCGGCGCGGGTGCGCACCGAAGGCGACACCTCGCCGGTCATGATGCCGGTGCTGATGCCGTGGGCCCGCAGGCGCTCCACACCCATGCCGTCGCGGATATTAAAGCGCTTCATTTCCTCGCCGCGCTCGGAGTAATACACACCCCCGTCGGTAAGCACGCCGTCGCAGTCGGTGAGGACGAGGCGAATGCGGCGGGCGCGGGCGGTGAGGTCGGAAATTTTCATTTCAATAAAAAAAGTTGCTGATGGGGGAAGGCGCAAAAGTAGCACGAGGCCGGCAGCAAGGGCATAGAGTTCACTTTGGGGAAATGCGGCGGGAACTTTATAATTGCATAGAAAGTATGATTATCCCGGAATGTGTACCTTAGCATCAAGCATCAACTACACTTGGATATTATGAAGACAAAGTTGACTATCGTAGCCCTGCTATCAGCTTTGGCAGCTGGTCCTGCTTTCGCGCAGTCACCCCGGCAGGCGGTGATTGATGCCGAAACCTCCTTTGCTGCTCAGGTAGCTCAGAATGGGATGAAAACGGCATTTCTGGCCAATGCCGCGCCCGCGGCCATTGCCGTAGAAAATGGTAGGCTGGTGGAGGCGCAGAGCTTGTGGAATGCCCGCCAGGTGAAAACCGGCAGCCGGCTGACCTGGCATCCGCTGCTGGCTGATGTGGCGCAGTCGGGCGACTTGGGCTACACCGCCGGTCCCTGGACCATGCTGCAAAACGAGCGGGCTCAGGCCTCGGGCGAGTACGTGACGCTGTGGCGCAAGCAGCCCGACGGGCAGTGGAAATACATCGTCGACATGGGCATCGAGCGCATTGGCGTAGCCCCCGGACCGACGGCCAACGTGCCCGGGCCGCGGCTGGCCGTGGCCGCCGCCACCCCCAGCATGGCTCCCACCAGTGTGCTGCTCGACCTCGACAAGCGCTTTGCGGCCGCCGAGCTGCTCAAGCCCGGCCCCACCTACCAGCTGTACCTGAGCAGTGACGCCCGGCTTTACCGGCCCGGCCTCTCGATGATGCAGGGCCTGGGAGCCATGGCCAACATGAAAAACCTGAGCGGTGGCTATACATTCTACACCACTACTGGCTATTTGTCGGCCGCCGGCGACCTGGGCTACGTGGTTGGCACATTCCGCCGCGCCGGCGACGCCAAGCACCCCGAAGAAAACGGCAGCTACCTGCGCATCTGGCGTCGTGAGGCCGAAGGTGGCTGGCGCATTGCGCTCGAAATGTTTAACTCGCCGACTCCCGTGGCCGTTGCGCCGGCTCCCGCGCCGGTAGCCGAAGGCGCGGGCACCACGCCCCCGCCCGCCAATGCTCCTGCCCGCCGGGCGCAATAGGCCATATTTCTGGTTGCTGGCTTCAGCCTTTTGAGTGGGTGATTAAAAATTCATCCCAACCCAACCCGGCAGTAAACGTCGCTATTACAAAGCTGCCGCCCTAGCAGTAGCCTCAGTACATCTAATGCAAAGCCCCCGCCAGCAACCGTGCCGGCGGGGGCTTTGCATTTGCGTAATGCAGCTGCGCTAGTCCACTACCACGCGCCGGGTGACGGCCGGCTCGCCGAGCACCTGCACCGTGAGCAGGTAGGTGCCCGTCGCCAGATTGTCGGTGGACAGCTCGGCCCGGCCGTTGCGCAGCGCCACGGTGCGCACGCTTTGGCCCAGCAAGTTGCGCAGCTCGGCCGTAGCAACTGATGTGGGGGTAGCCAGGGCCACGTGCAGGCTCGTGGCCCTGACGACCGGGTTAGGCCACACGCTGAAGGCTGCGGCCGCCATTGCGCCGGTGGTGGCCGTGGCCACGCGGCCCAGCAGCAGCTCGAAGCGGCCTGGCAGGCTGCCGGCCTGTGCGGCCGAGAAGGCGTAGGCCGGGTTCAGGCGCAGGTCGGTGCGGGTGCCGTTGGCCAAATCGAGCAGCACCACGGGCAGGGCGGGGTCGAAGTTGGCCAGCTCGGGTACCTGCAGCTGGTAAGGGCCGGCGGCGGGCAGCGTGAGGGGCAGCAGCAGGCGAATGCCGGCCCCGGCCAGTAGAGCAGTGGGCAGGCCGTCGATGGCCAGGGGCTCGTTGGCCGGGCCGGGCACCTGGCTGGCCAGGTCGAGTTGGGACGAGTTGGGGAGCTTGGACGCGTCGAAGCGGGTATCGGTGCCGCTGGCGGTGGCCTGCGGGTCGAAATACACCAGCGTTTCATCAATGCTGGCAGTTGCGGTGGTAGCTGCCAGGGTCAGGCGCAGGCGGGGGCGCAGGTCGGGGCCGGAGGCGAGGCGGTGGAAGGGCGGGTTCTGATAGGTAGTGAGGCGGAACAAATCCTGGAACGTGAAGCCGCCCGGCACCGTCTGCGCGGCCCGGATGAAGAAGGCCTGCATGGCCGGCAGCACCCCCGTGAATCCTCCTGTGCCTACGCCACCCACATAGCTGCGGTAGAAGCCGCCGTACTGGGTGGTAGGCTCAAACACGTAGATGGCCGCGCCCAGACCGGTGGGTAGCGCCCCGCTGGTGTTTTCCACCACGCCCCAGTCGAGCGGGGCCGGGTAGGGGTTGCCCAGCAGCTGCCAGCCCGAGTTGGCGCTGGCCCCGCGCGTGAGGGGGCCGGTGTTCAGCGAACCGGTATTCAGCAGGCCGGTGAGGTCGACGGTGGCGGCCGGGGCAATATTTACGGTGTAGCCCGCCGTGGGCAGCAGCGCATCGGCGGTGCTGGTGGGCGAGTGGAAGCCCGTCACGAAGCTCGGGAAGGCTGGGGTAAGGCGGCCTTCCTGGTAGTCGAACACGTTGGGAAACTGCGCCAGCGGCAGCGCCGGGGTGGGCAGGGTGTTGTAGGCCGGGTTCACGAAGGGCGTGAATACGCTGGCCACGCCCAGGTTGGCCAAGGTGGTAGCCAGCACGGGCGAGGAGTAGTGGCGGTAGCCGGGGCCGGCGTAGGGCTGGCCAGGGTCGAGGGTGATGTAGCGCTGCACGGTGGAGCGGCCCGCGCCGTTCGGCTGCACGCGGCCAGTGCTGCGGTTCACTACCATGGCCGTGCCGCTGGCGTCGGACAGCAGCACGAGGTTGCTGGCACCCAGGTTCAGGTCGCCGGCCTGCAGGGTCAGCAGCTGGGTCATTCCCAAATCCTGCGTCAGGGCTACGCTGGCGGCGTTGTTAATGGTGAGGTTGCGCACGGTGCCGGGTAGGCCGGTGCCCGTAATCTGAGCCACGGTGCCATCATACCCGTAGCTCGCGTCGGGGCTGAAGCGGCGCGTCCCACTCACCTGCACGCTGCCGGTGGGCCCGCTGCTGCTGATGCCGCCGGCGTGGCAGCTGCGCAGCGTGGCTCCGGCCTGCAGCACGAAATCGCCCGTGCCGGTCAGCACCTGGCAACCGTCGTCGAAAATGCCCCCGGGCTGCACCGTAAAAGTGCCGGCCACCGACACCGCCCCGCCCAGCGTGCCGGTGCCCGTACCGGTGATGTCGATGTTGTTGTAGGCCCCGGCCGGAATGGTCTGCGGCGAAGTCACCGTCAGGCTGGGCAGGGTGGCCGTGAGCACCGTGAAGGCGGTGCTGCTGATGCCCGTGCCGCCGGCTGTGGTCACGCCAATGAGGCCGGTGGTGGCCCCGATGGGCACAATCGCCGTGAGTTGGGTGCCCGAAATAAAGGTGAACGTCGCAGCTGTGCCGTTAAACGTGACGGTCGTGGTACCCACGAAATCGGAGCCATTGATGGTGACGTTGGTGCCCACCGGCCCGCCCAGTGGCGCGAAGCTGGTAATCACGGGCAGCGGCGGAGTCACCGTGAAGGTCAGGCCGTTGCTGCTGCCGCTCACCGTCACCGTCACCGGCCCGAAAGTGGCACCAAAGGGCACCGTGGTTGTAATCTGGGTGGGCGAGTTCACCACGAATGTTGCGCCGATGCCATTGAAACTCACCGTGGCGGCCCCCGTTAAGTTGGTGCCCGTAATCACCACCGTGGTGCCGATGCCGCCGCTGGTGGGGCTCAGGGTGAGCAGCGTGGACGTGGGCACGGCCACCGTGAAGCCAATGCCATTGCTCAGGCCGCCGGGCGTGGCTACCGTCACGGGGCCGTTGGTGGCCCCGGTGGGCACGGTGGCCGTAAGCTGGGTGGCCGAGTTCACCACGAACGTGGCCCCCGTGCCGTTGAAGTTCACCGCCGTAGTGCCCGTTAGATTGGTGCCGGTAATGACGACCGTGGTGCCCACTGGCGAGCTGTTGGGCGAGATGCCGCTGAGCGTGGGCGCAGGCGGCACCACCGTAAACATCACCCCGTTGCTGGGGCCGCCGGCCGTGGTCACCACCACGCTGCCGGTGGTGGCGCCGTTGGGGACGCTGGTGCTGATGCTGGTGGCTGAGTTCACCGTAAACGTGGCGCTCACGCCGTTAAACGTCACGCCCGTGGCCCCCGTCAGGTTGGTGCCGGTGATGGCCACGCTGGTGCCAACGGGTCCGCTGGTCGGGCTGATGCTGGAGATGGTGGAGGCCGGTACCGTCACGGTGAAGAGCTGGCTGCCGCTGGTGCCGCTGGGCGTGGCCACGGTCACGTTGCCCGTGCTGGCCCCGGCCGGCACCGTGGTGCTGATGCTGGTGGCCGAATTGACCGTGAACGTGGCCGCCGTGCCATTAAAGCTCACCCCAGTAGCTCCCGTAAAGCTGGTGCCCGTCAGCGTCACGCTGGTGCCCACCGGCCCACTGGCGGGGCTGATGCCCGTCAGCGTCGGAGCCGGGGCCGTCACGGTGAAGGTGATGCCGTTGCTGGTGCCGCCGGTCGTAGTCACGGTCACCAAACCAGTGCTGGCCCCGGCCGGCACGGTAGCCGTAATCTGGGTAGCCGAGTTCACCACGAACGAAGCGCTGCTGCCTCCGAAACTCACGGCCGTGGCCCCCGTCAGGTTGGTGCCCGTAATGGTGACGCTGGTGCCCACCGGCCCGCTGGGCGGGCTCAGGTTGCTGAGGGCCGGAGCCGGCGGCAGCACCGTGAAGGGCAGGCCGTTGCTGGTGCCGCCGGGCGTGGTCACGGTCAGGTTGCCGGTTGTCGAACCGGCCGGCACGGTGGCCGTTATCTGGGTGGCCGAGTTCACGGTAAATGTCGCCGCCGTACCATTGAAGCTCACCACCGTGGCCCCCGTCAGGTTAGTGCCGGTGATGACGACCGAAGCTCCCACTGGGCCGCTGGTCGGGCTCAGGCTGCTGAGCGTCGGTGCGGGCGCCGATACCGCGAAGGGCAGGCCGTTGCTGGTGCCACCGGGCGTGGTCACGGTCACGTTGCCGGTCGTCGCGCCGGCCGGCACGGTGGCCGTTATCTGAGTGGCTGAATTCACGATAAATGTCACCGCTGTGCCGTTAAAGCTCACCGCCGTGGCTCCTGCCAAGTTGGTACCCGTAATAACTACCGACGTGCCCACCGGCCCGCTGGTCGGGCTCAGGCTGCTTAGCGTCGGCGCGGGCGGAATCACGGTGAAAGCGACGCCGTTGCTGGTGCCGCCGGGCGTGGTCACCACCACGCTGCCAGTGCTGGCCCCGGCCGGCACGGTGGCCGTTATTTGAGTGGCCGAGTTCACGGTAAACGTTGCCGCCGTGCCGTTAAAGCTCACCGCCGAGGCTCCGGTAAAATTGGTGCCCGTGATAATAACTGTCGTGCCCACCGGGCCGTTGGTCGGGCTCAGGCTGGTAATGGTTGAGGCCGGCACCGTCACGGTGAAGGGCAGGCCGTTGCTGGTGCCGCCGGGCGTGGTCACGCTCACGTTGCCGGTGCTGGCCCCGGCCGGCACGGCAGCCGTTATCTGGGTGGCCGAATTCACGGTGAACGTGGCCGCCGTGCCGTTAAAGCTCACCGCCGTGGTCCCCGTCAGGTTGGTACCGGTGATGACGACGGTAGTGCCGGGCGTGCCGCTGGTCGGGTTCAGGCTCGAAATAGCAGGCACGGGCGGCAGCACCGTAAACGGCACCGCATTGCTGGTGCCGCCGGGCGTGGTCACGGTCACGTTGCCGGTGGTGGCCCCGGCCGGCACGGTGGCCGTTATCTGGGTCGCCGAATTCACGGTAAACGTGGCCGCCGTCCCATTAAAGCTCACCGCCGTGGTCCCGGTGAAATTGCTGCCGGCAATAACTACCGAAGCGCCCACCGTGCCGCTGGTCGGGCTCAGGCTGCCGATGCTGGGCGCGGGGGTGGTCACCGTGAAATTCAGGCCGTTGCTGCTTCCCGCCGGCGTGCCGACCACGACATTGCCGGTCGTCGCGCCGGCCGGTACGGTAGCGGAAATCTGGGTGGCCGAGTTCACGGTAAACGTCGCCGCCGTCCCGTTAAATATCACGCTGCTGGTCCCCGTCAGGTTGGTGCCGGCGATGGCCACGCTGGTGCCGGGTGGGCCGCTGGCCGGGCTCAGGGTAGAGATGGTGGGCGCGGGCGCAGTTACCGTAAACAAAATGCCGTTGCTGGTGCCGCCGGGCGTGGTCACGGTCACGTTGCCGCTGGTCGTGCCCGCCGGTACGCTGGTGGTTATCTGGGTGGCCGAGTTCACTACGAACGTCGCGCCCGCCCCGTTGAAGCTCACTGCCGTGGCTCCGGTAAAGTTGGTGCCCGTGATAATGACGGTCGTGCCCACCGTGCCGCTGGTCGGGCTCAGGCTGGTAATGCTGGGTGCGGGCGTCGTCACCGTGAAGGGTAGCCCGTTGCTGATGCCGCCGGACGTGGTCACGCTCACGTTGCCGGTAGTTGCCCCGGCTGGCACGGTGGCCGTAATCTGGCTGCCCGAGTTCACCGTGAAGGTGGCGGCTGTGCCGTTGAAGCTCACCGCCGTGGCCCCTGTCAGGTTGGTGCCGGTGATGATGACCGAGGTGCCTACCGGCCCGGTGCTCGGGCTCAGGCTGGTAATGGTCGGCCCGGCCCCGGCCCCGGAAATCGTGAAGTTGGTGTTCGAGATGTCGTAGAAGTAGTTGTCGGCCGCTTCCACCATGATGCGGGCCGTGGTGCTGGCCACGCTGGGCACGGTCACGTTCTCGGTCCCGTCGTTGAGGGTGCTGGCCACCAGGATGGTGGGATAGCTGAGGCCGCCATCAGTGCTCAGGCGAATGTTGACGATGGTCGAGCTCACCGGCGCGGCCGTAGTGTTGGCCACGTTCCAGGTCACGGCCTGGGTCGAGCCGGCCGCCCAGGTCACGGCCGTGTTCGGGGCCGTCACCACAAAGGGGCCGGCGGCGGCGCTGCTGCTCAAAGCCAGCACCGGGCTGCTGTTGATGCCGCCTACCACGCCCTGCGAGCCGTTGTGGGCATCGCGCACGGTGCAGCGGAAGCGCAGCGCGCGAGTGGTGGTGGGCAGGCTCTCGCCGAAGGTGGTCGAGTTGTTGATAACGTCGCTCAGCTTCGGAAAGTAGCGCGTGGGGCTGCTGGCGGGCAGAAACGAGCGGAACAGCGGCGGCGTGCCGTTGGCGGCCAGGTCGTATTCTTCCCAGCAGTAGGTGAGGGGGTCGCCGTCGGCATCGGTGCCGGTAGCAGTCAGCTTGAAGGGTGTGCTCACGGGCAGCGTCTTCACGGCCGGCAGGCTCACGCCGGGTATGTTGTTGCCGGTGGCGGCGGTGGCGGCGCAGGAAGTGGTGCTCAGGTAGGCCTCAATCTCCTCGTAGCTGGCCACGTGGAAGTAGGGGTCGGAGTGGGGCTGCAGGTTGTCGCTGCCGCAGATACCCGCGTAGGCCATTATCGTCGAGCCCGAGCCCACCTCGAAGGCGGTGCTGGAGTTGCCGTTGCCGCCGCAGCTGCCCTGCGAGCTGGCAAATGTGTGGTTGCCGCCAAACTGGTGCCCCATCTCGTGGGCCACGTAGTCGATGTCGAAGGCGTCGCCCACCGGGTTGGCCACTCCCGTTTCGCCGGCGGCTTTCAGCGAACTGTTGCACACCACGCCCACGTAGGCCAGCCCGCCCCCGGCTGTGCTGAACACGTGGCCGATGTCGAAGTTGGCCGTGCCCACCACCGAGGTGATGTTGCTCTGGTTCTGGCTCACCAGCAGGTTGGGGTCGTTGTTGGCGTATGGGTCGGTGCTGGGGTTAGTGTAGATGAGGCTGCCGTCGTTGCGCACCAGCTGCAGGTGCACGGCCAGCTCCCGCTCATACACCCCCGTCACGCGGTTCACCGACGTCAGAATTGCGGCCTGGGCGCTGGCCACGGTGCCCCCGCGCACGGCCGTGTACTCGGCCGTGGCCGCCACCGCCAGCCGGTAGGTGCGCAGGGTGGTGCCGGTGGCCAGCAGCACGCGGTTGGCCGGGCCGGCGGTGGGGTTGCGGGTGGCGGCCAGCTGGTCGAGCCCCGGCTGCCACAGGCACACCGGCGGTGTTCCTCCGCTGCTGCCCAGCATGTCGCTCTTGAAAAAGCTTAGGTAGTGGGCCAGGTCGCCGGGCCGGGCCGGGTCGAGGTACACGGCCCCCAACTCATTCGACAATATCATCCCGTGAAAGCCAAAAGGGGTGATGTCAAGGCGCGTACTCGCCTCGGAGTCGTCGAGGCCGCGGCCGGCGTAAGTGCGAAGCTCTGGGAAGCGCGCCGCCGTGGCCGGGTCCAGAATGGCTGATTCCGTCACCTCGAAGCGGGCGCTGCGGCCGTCGGGCAGCGGCAGGGCCAGCACCACCGTACTGCCACGCCGGGCGGGGGCTAGGGCCGCGTCGAGGGCGGCCACGTCCAGGCTCAGGGCGCGGGCCTGGCGCAACTGGGTGGCGGCCGGGGCCGTGGCCGCCACCGCCCGGGCCGCCCCGTCTTCACGAAACAGGTCGATGGCCGGCCGCTGTTGGGCCGCAGCCGGGAGGGTCAGCAGCAGCAGTCCCGCCAGCGCCGCGTTGCTTCGTCGTTGTGAGGGCTGCCAGCGGACCAGCCAGAAAACCAACGACGAAAAAGCGCCCCGCAACCCCCAGGGTGCTGGTACGCGGGCGGGAATATTACGCATAGTGTAGGATTAGAAGAGCATAAAACAAATATATTATAATACAATTTTTAAAGCAAGTGTTTTATGTTATATATAATAAATGCTTGGCCCCTTCCGCAAGTGCTCCATGGGTAGGAGCAGCGGCTGCGGTGGTAGAGTAGGTGAGGCAAGGAGGCAGTATGACAAATGACTACCCGGCACCCCGTAATATTGTGCCGCGACCCGCCCTCATCCGTCGCTGCGCATGATTCCAGCAACCCCCGTCCCGGCCCAATGGCCCGACCGCTTCGGCGACGAGCTCTACCGTTTCGCCCTCAGCCGCGTGAGCGATGCCGACGTGGCCGAGGAGCTGGTGCAGGAAACCTTTCTCAGTGCCCTCGACGGGCTGGCCACCTTCCGGGCCGAAGCGTCGGAGCGGACCTGGCTGTTCGTCATTCTGCGCCGCAAAATCATCGACCACTACCGGCGGGCGGCCCGCGCGCCGCATGTTGGCCTCGATGCCTTCGGCGACGGCGGTGGCCCCACCGAAGCCGACTACTTCGACCCCAGCAACGGCCACTGGACGGCCGAGCAGGCTCCCCACAGCTGGCTGCGGGCCGATGCGGCGCTGGAGCAGCAGGAGCTGCACGAGGTGCTGCGGCTGTGCCAGGAGCGGCTGCCCCGGCAGCAAGGGGCCGTGTTCGTCATGCGCTTCATCGAGGAATTATCGGCTGAGGAAATTTGTCAGGAGCTGGGGTTGAGTTCGGCCAACTATTGGGTGATTGTGCACCGGGCCAAGCTTCAGCTGCGCCGCTGCCTTGAAAAGCACGGCCTGGGCCAGGAATAGTTTTTGGTTGCTCGTTTCCTGTTGCTGGTTCGAACGGCAACTGAAAACAAGCAACCAGAAACGAGAAACAGTAAACCAACACGATGCTTCGACTCATTACCTGCCAACACGCCACCCTGCTGCTGGAGCAGCGCGCCGACCCGGCCATGCCGCGTCGCGAACAGGCCAGCCTGTGGCTGCACCTGCGCCTGTGCACGAACTGCCACCGCTACTCGCAGCAGACTATTCTGCTGGCCGAATGGGCGCGGGCGGCGGCGGCGGCCCGCGAAACGGCGGGGCCTTTTTTATCGGAGGCGGCCAAGGAGCGCATGCGGCAGCGGCTGGTGGCAGCCGGCGCGTAGCACGCAGCCTTTGCTGCGTTTTGGGCGCGCCGTCGGCATCTGTACTCACGACAATGCCGCAAAGGCTGCGTGCTACGAGCCCCGCCAATTTGGCGGGGCTTTTCGTTTTGGGACGGTTTTAGCGGAACGCTCCGTAAATTTGGGGTGTGCGCAACCGCACCCCGCTACAAATACTACCTGATGTTTGACTTCTTAGGCAAGACCGTCGCCAAAATATTCGGCTCCAAATCGGAGCGTGATTTAAAGGAAATCACGCCCTACGTGGCGCTGATTAATGCCGAATATGCCAAACTGGCCGGCTTGACTGACGACCAACTGCGCGCCCAGACCGATGTGGTGCGCGCCCGCATTGCCGAGCGCCTCGCCGGCCTCGACGGCCAGATTGCCGGCCTGCACCAGCAAATCGACTCGCAGCCCCAGCTCGACGTGGCCGCCAAAGAAGCCATTTTCGAGCAGATTGACGCGCTGGAAAAGCAGCGCAACAAGGACCTCGAAGCCGTGCTGCTGGAGGTGCTGCCCGCCGCCTTCGCCATTGTGAAAGACACCGCCCGCCGCTACAAGGAAAACGGCCAGCTGGTGGTAACCGCCAATGCCCGCGACCGCGAGTACGCTGCCACCCACCCCAACGTGACGTTTGCCGGCGACCAAGCCATCTGGAGCAACAAGTGGACGGCCGCCGGGGCCGAGATTACCTGGGACATGGTGCACTACGACGTGCAGCTGATGGGCGGGGCCGTGCTGCACCAGGGTAAGATTGCCGAAATGGCCACCGGCGAAGGCAAAACCCTCGTTTCGACCCTGCCCTCGTTCCTGAACGCGCTTTCGAAGCGCGGCGTGCACCTCGTGACGGTGAACGACTACCTGGCCAAGCGCGACTCGGAGTGGAACGCGCCGCTGTTCGAGTTCCATGGCATTACGGTGGACTGCATCGACAAGCACCAGCCCAACACGCCCGAGCGCCGCGCCGCCTACCAGGCCGACATCACCTACGGCACCAACAACGAGTTCGGCTTCGACTACCTGCGCGACAACATGGCGCGTGACCCCGAGGAGCTGGTGCAGCGCAAGCACCATTTCGCGATGGTCGACGAAGTGGACTCCGTGCTGATTGACGATGCGCGGACCCCGCTCATCATCTCGGGGCCGGTGCCGCGCGGCGACGTGCACGAGTTCTACCAGCTCAAGCCGCGCATTCAGCGCTTGGTGGATGAGCAGAAGAAAGTGGTGCAAGCTTACCTGGTGGAGGCTCGCAAGCAGATTGCGGCCGGCAAAACCGGCGTGGAGGAAGGCGATAAGAACGGCGAGGGCGGCCTGCTGCTGTTCCGCGCCCACCGCGGCCTGCCCAAGAGCAAGCCCCTCATCAAATTCCTGAGCGAAAGCGGCAACCGCGCCGTGCTGCTGGCCACCGAAAACCACTACTTGGCCGACAACTCGCGCCAGATGCCCAAGGCCGACGAGCCGCTGTTCTTCACGATTGACGAGAAGAACAACCAGATTGAGCTGACCGAAAAGGGCATCGACCTGATTACGGCCCAGGGCGAAGACCCGCACCTGTTTATCATGCCCGACATCGGCATGGCCGTGGCCGACATCGAGAAAAACCCGGCCCTCTCGGCCGAGGAGAAGCTGCATCAGAAAGACAAGCTGATGAGCGACTACAACGAGAAAAGCGAGCGGGTGCACACCGTGAACCAGCTGCTGAAGGCCTACACGCTGTTTGAGAAGGACGACCAGTACATTCTGACCGACGACGGCAAGGTGAAAATCGTGGATGAGCAGACCGGCCGCGTCATGGAAGGCCGCCGCTACTCCGACGGCCTGCACCAGGCCATTGAGGCCAAGGAAAACGTGCGCGTGGAAGACGCGACGCAGACCTACGCTACGGTGACGCTGCAGAACTACTTCCGCATGTACCACAAGCTGTGCGGCATGACGGGCACGGCCGAAACCGAAGCCGGCGAGTTCTGGGAAATCTATAAGCTCGACGTGGTGGTGGTGCCCACCAACCGCGCCATCAGCCGCAAGGACTCCGACGACCAGGTGTATAAGACGGTGCGTGAGAAATACAACGCCGTAGCCATCGAAATTCAGAAGCTGGTGGAAGCCGGGCGTCCGGTGCTGGTGGGCACCACGTCGGTGGAGATTTCGGAGCTGATGTCGCGCATGCTGAAACTGCGCGGCATCCAGCACCAGGTGCTTAACGCCAAGCAGAACCAGCGCGAGGCTGAGATTGTGGCCGCCGCCGGCTACCCCGGCACCGTGACCATCGCCACGAACATGG
>JANXMN010000387.1 GCA_025354605.1 Hymenobacter sp.
GCATTGGCCGCACCGGCCAATGCGGTGCACGTAGGTTTCGGGCTCGTTGGGAATTTCGTAGTTGATGACGTGAGTCAGCTCGTCCACGTCGATACCGCGGGCGGCAATGTCGGTGGCCACCAACACCCGCGTGCTACCCGCCTTGAAGTTAGACAGTGCGCGCTGGCGGTGGTTCTGGCTTTTGTTGCCGTGAATAGCTTCGGCCGGAATCTGGTTGGTGGCGAGGGCTTTCACCACTTTATCGGCCCCGTGCTTGGTGCGGGTAAACACCAGCACGCGCTTGATGGCCTTGTCCTGCAGGATGTGGCGGAGCAGGGCGGGCTTGTCGTTATTCTCGACCAGGTACACCGACTGCGTGACGGTATCGGCGGTGCTGCTGACGGGCGTGACGGCCACGCGCACGGGGTTGGGGCGCAGGATGGTGGAAGCCAACTCCTGAATCTGGCCGGGCATGGTGGCTGAGAAAAACAGCGTCTGGCGCTTGGCGGGCAGCTTGGGCAGAATGCGCTTGATGTCGTTGATGAAGCCCATGTCGAGCATGCGGTCGGCTTCGTCGAGCACGAAAACCTCTACCTGGCGCAGGTCCACGAAGCCCTGGTTCATGAGGTCGAGCAGGCGCCCGGGGGTGGCAATGAGCACTTCGACGCCGCGCTTGAGGGCCTGCACCTGCGGGTGCTGGCCAACGCCGCCGAAAATGACGGTGTGGCGAATCTGGCTTAGATGACGGCCATAGGCGCCGAAGCTCTCGTTGATTTGAATGGCCAGCTCGCGGGTGGGCGTGAGCACCAGGCAACGAATGGCGCGCGGGGCGTGGTTGGCCACCTGTCCGGTGCGGTGCAGTACTTGCAGAATGGGTACGGTGAAGGCGGCCGTTTTGCCGGTACCCGTTTGAGCGACGCCAAGCAGGTCTTTGCCTTCGAGCACATGCGGGATGGCCTGCTGCTGGATTGGGGTAGGGGTAGTGTAGCCTTCTTCTTTGAGGGCCTTCAGGATAGGGTCAATCAGATTTAACTCGTCAAATGTCATATTGGGGTTTGGGGAAATACCGCTGGGGCGCGATTTGGCCCGTAGCGTTGGTAAGATATTGGCGAACAAGCGTCCGCAAAGTGAGAGGAGAGGCCCGGGCCGTAGCACAGGCGGGCATGACCACGCCGGACAGGGCCGGCGGGGGCGGGTTTGGCGGCTCGTCGGAGGCCGGCAGATTCCCTTGCTGAACAGAGGTTGGGATGAAGTGCGCTTACTTCGCGGAGACAGCCGAGGCGCGGGGCTTTGCCCGACGCCGCCGGGCAGTGGGCTGCTCCGACGGCGGCCCTGGTTTCGACAAAGGTACAACAATCAAATCCGAACATGCAGATTATCGAGCGCACCCGGGTCTTCAATGGCCATTACAAAGTCAACCAGCTAATCGTTCAGGACGGCGAGCACCAGCTCAAGCGCGAGCAGTTCGCGCCCGGCAAAGCCGTGGCCGCGCTGGTGTTCGACACCGCCCGACAGGTGTACGTACTCACCCGGCAGTTCCGCTTCGGCCCGGAAAAGGAAATAATTGAGCTGGCTGCCGGAATGATTGATGGCGATGAAATGCCCGAAACGGCAGTGCGGCGGGAGATTCACGAAGAGTTGGGGTACGAAATTGACCGGCTCGAAGAAATTATTCAGATGTGGCCTTCGCCCGGCACGAGCGCCGAAACCATCACCATTTACTACGCCGAGGTGAGCCATAAAACCGGCACCGGCGGTGGACTAGTTGAGGAAAATGAACATATTGAGATGCTGGATTTTACTTGGGACGCCTTGCTCGCTGAACCCGTGCGGGACGCGAAAACGGTGATTGCCGTGCAGTGGGCGCGGCTAAGGAGGTAGCATCCGTATGGCGCCACGGCGTCATCGTTTCCGCATGCAACAGGAGAGCCTCCGCCAGCGGGCTCACGGATAAATCGACGAAGCGAACCTCGTAATGCACTTCCTCGGGCGAGGCAATTTCGCGGCTGCCGAAGCTGATGACGCGGCGCAGGCGCTGGGCATTGCGCCAGTCGCGCAGGGCCACGGCATTGCCGAAGGCAAAGGCGTTGGCCGGAATGCTGTAGCCCAAAATCAGCGGACCGCTGTCAACGTCGCCCTCGCTGGTTTCGAGGCTGCCGGCACGTTCGTGGTAGAGCCGGATTACGCCGAAGTTGGTGCTGAAATGCTGCTGGTACCGGCGGTATTGCTCGGCGGCGAAAGCGGGGTCGAAGCGGTAAAGGAAGAAAATGCTCCAGCCCAGGTGGGAGCCGCGCGGCTCCTCGGCCTGCTGGTAGCGGTTGGCAGGCTTGGAGAGGAGCAGACCAGTTTGCGGGTCGGTAAGGTGTTGGCGGGCGAAGGCCACCCACTTCGTGCAGAAGCGGCGGTAGGGGCTGCCGGTCAGCTCGCTATGAAGATATAGCGAGGCCAGAGCCACGGTGTTGTCGGGCACCCAGGTGCCGCCGGGATAGGATTCGAGACAATGGTTGGGCGCAGCGGTCAGGCGCCGATGCAGGCTGGCCGACAGGGAATCGTGCAGCCGGGCGTAGGGTGAGTCGGGGGCGAGCAGCCGGTGGCAGCCCAGCATCAGGTTGAGGTGGCCCAGGTAGAGGACGGAAGTGACCGAATCGGCCGGCACGGCTGCGGCGGGGTTGCGGAAAGCCTGGGCTACCGGACCGGCCAGCAGGTGCCTAATGGCCAGCCCGACGTAGTGGGCCGCTTCGGGCCGGAAGCTGGAATCGAGGCAGGCCAAGTTGGTGAAAGCGTAGGCTGCGTACGACATGGTAAACAGCGACCATTCCTCATTGCCCAGGCCGTTTAATTCCGGGTTCTGGCCTTCCGGCACCCGGATAATGCGCTCCAGATAATTTGCCTTGCGCCGCAGCTCGGCAGGTGCCGGATAATGGTAGGTTGGCCAGCTAAAAGCGGCGGCAATAGCCAGTAGTAAGCCACTCGCACACAGAAAAAATTTCCGCTTCATATAAAACAGCCCGGGCAGGCAGCCTAATAGTGCCGCAACAAACGCCAAACGATGTGACCCGTGCCGAACGAGGGCCGCCCGTTGGTTACGACCCAGCCAGGGCTAAGAAAACCACAAGCAACAGCCAAGGAGCAGCAGTGACTAGTACCAGCCCATAGGCTCTCGTTACCTTTCAGCAGCCAGAGCCGCGGCTTATTGAGCAGCTGGCAGTTTCAGCGTGTAGTCGAACGTCTGGTAGAGCTTGGCGTCGCGGATGCTCACGTCCAGGTCCTGCGGAGCGAGGCTGGGGAAGGGAATAATGGCTTTGGCCTGATAGAGGTCGCGGCCGAAGAAGCGGCCGGTGCTGGCTGCCAACGTTTGGTTGAGCACTGTCTTACCTTCTTTGTCGGTAACGGTGAGCGTGAGGTTGCCCAAGTCGGCGTTTTTGGGGCCCTGGCGGTGAATAACAATGGTGAGCACGCCCCCGGGAGGCACGTTGCCCACGCGGCGCTGGTAGGTGGTATCGGCCCAGTCGTGCAGCTTTTTAAGGGCGCCGAGCTCGGCGACCATTTCGGTGTAGGTACGGTAGCCGACGCGGGTGAAAGAGCCGTCGACATCCTGCTCCTCGTCGGTGTTTTTCGAAACGTTGTATACGTATTGCGACTCTTCGTCGCGCTGGGCGAAAGCGTAGCGCTTACGGCCTTTGGCTGCTTTGCCGGTGGGTTGGGCGAGCACAGAGCCGGCGCAGAGAAGCAGCACGGCCAGGGCCAGGAAACAGCGGGTGAGGCGGGGTAACGAATGCATCAGATAAAATAGGATGAAAAATGGTTGGGACGAAGTCGGAATGCTTAGTAAAAATCGGGCCACAAAGTAACGAATGCGGCGGCAATTGTTGGTCCGGGAAGACGGGGGAAAATTGGACTGCCGGCAGCCGAACTTCTTGATGAAAGCGTAATCCGGCGATAATAACGACTTCACGCCCGCAGTTGACCTTTGGAAGAAGGATTATTCACCGGTTCAATCCCTGCTGCTATGTATTTTCCGGCTTTGGTTACTGAGCTGCGCCGACTGGGGCGCTGGTTTGTGTACGAATTATTTCAGCTAGCCCTGTGGGTAGCATTTGCGCTGCACTCGATGGGCAGTCTTCGCTCAGCCTTCGGGGGTGGGAGCGAGGCACTGACCGGGCGGCGGCCGGGACCGGCCATTCGGCCGCGCCGCAGCGCCGAGCCCCGGCGCGGTCGGGATTACTCAAGAGCGGCGGCATGAGTAGCAATACTTCAGATTTACCCGGGGCCGAACCAACTGCCCCGCAGGGAGCGCGGCCGCGCCGCAAGCGGCGGGTGCAGGTGGCCGTTATCAGCGACGTGCATCTGGGCACTTATGGTTGCCACGCCGCCGAGCTGCTGCGCTATCTGAAAAGTATCCGGCCGCAGGTGCTGGTGCTCAACGGCGATATTGTCGACATCTGGCAGTTTAGCAAAAACTACTGGCCGCCGGCCCACATGCGGGTGGTGCGCTATCTGGCCGGGCTGGCCGCTAAGGGCGTGCACATCCATTACCTGACCGGCAACCACGACGAGCTGCTGCGCAAGTTTGCGGGGCTGAAGCTGGGGCAATTCCGCCTCGATAACAAGCTGGTGCTCGACCTGCCCCATGGCCGCACCTGGCTGTTCCACGGCGACGTGTTCGACGTGACCATGCGCCACTCGCGCTGGCTGGCCCGGCTGGGAGGCCATGGCTATGACCTCCTTATTCTCATTAACCGCCTCGTTAACTACGGCCTGGACCGACTGGGCCGCCCGCGCGTGGCCCTGAGTAAGCGCGTGAAGGAACGGGTGAAGTCGGCGGTGGCGGCAGTGAGCAACTTCGAGGAAACCGCGGTGGCGATTGCCGCCGACTCGGGCTACCGCTACGTGGCCTGCGGGCACATTCACCAGCCGGAAATCCGGGAAATTGACACGCCGAAAGGCCCGGTCACCTATCTCAACTCGGGCGACTGGGTCGAAAACCTGACGGCTTTGGAATATACTGCTGAGGCCGGGTGGCAGCTGTATGCCTTCAACGACGACCCCGCGATGCAGCTGGCTCCCGAGGTGGAAGCAGCCGATGCCACCGAGCGGCAAGCCGATGCCGCACCGGCCAAGCTGCTGGCCGAGCTGCTGGCCGAGTTTCAATTAAAATAGCCGTTAATGCCCGTGGGGAGCGGCCGGACGTAAGTGCTTTATAACTTTCAACCCTTCAAACGCCCTAAATACCGACGGCTTTGGCGCTTATCTTCATAATAAAAGCGCGGGGCCGGTAGTTGTTGTTGTCAAATACATGTCCCGAATACTCTACGCCATCCAGGGTACTGGCAACGGCCACCTGAGCCGCGCCCTTGATGTGGTGCCGCTGCTACAAGCCCGCTGCGAGCAGCTTGATGTGCTGGTGAGCGGCCCCCCGGCCGACCTGCCCCTGCCTTTTCCGGTGAAGTACTCCGCCCAGGGCATGGGCTTCGTATTTGGCAAAAAGGGCGGCATCAACTTCGTGAAAACCTTTCTGCAGTTCAACTCGGCCACGTTTCTGCACGAAATCCGTCACCTGCCGGTGGAAAGCTACGACCTTGTTATCAGCGACTTCGAGCCGGTGAGTAGCTGGGCTTGCAAGCTGCGCCACGTGCCTTGTATCGCGCTCAGCCACCAGAGCGCCGTGGTGAACGCCGCTTCACCCCGGCCCGCCAACGAAGACGCAGCCGGCAGGGCCGTGCTCAAGCATTACGCCCCGAGTACGGCACAATACGGTTTTCATTTTCAGCACTACGCGCCGGAAATTGCGACGCCCGTTATTCGCCGGCAGGTGCGCGAGCTGCGGCCTGCCAACGAGGGCCACTACACGGTTTATTTGCCAGCTTACGAGGAGGAAATTCTGGTGGAGCGCCTGCGCTACCTCAGCCGCAGCGTGCGTTGGCAGGTGTTCAGCAAGCACAGCCAGCGGCCGGCCGAGTACGGCAACGTGCAGGTGGAGCCCGTGAGTGGCGCGGCCTTCCTCGACAGCCTCGCCCGCTCGAACGGCGTGCTCTGCGGGGCCGGCTTCGAAACCCCCGCCGAAGCGTTGTTCCTTGGTAAAAAGCTGCTGGTAATGCCCATGAAGCAGCAGTACGAGCAGCAGTGCAACGCGGCAGCGCTCGAAAAAATGGGCGTTCCCGTCATCAAAAGCTTTAAAGACCGGCACCTCGACAAAGTGGATGACTGGCTGCACCAGGGGCAAGCCATTGCCGTAGATTACCCCGACCAGACGGCGGCGGTTATCGAGCGCCTGCTGCGGGAGCAATTGCCGGCCCCCGGTGTTGCGGCGCAGCGGCTGGCCCGCTAGCGGCTTGGCGATTGCCAGCCGGCGGCCGGTGTTCAGCATGGTCGGCTACTTCTTTCTCTCAACTATTGCCGCGCCCTGCGCATGATTCAACTTCCCCCAAACTACGCCGAGCCGCTGCCGTCGGCCTTTTTTCCGTCCTCCGCTCCGCTGCCGTTTTCGCGCGCCGACTTTGGTCCCGATTTTCACTGGGGCGCTTCGGCGGCCGCTTACCAGACCGAGGGAGCCTGGCAGCACCAGGGCAAGGGCCCGAGCATCTGGGACGACTTTACGCGCCGGAAGGGGACCGTGCGGCGCGGCGAGCACGGCCGGGTGGCGGCCGATTTCTACAACCGCTTCGAAACCGACCTGGACCTGGCCAGTGGTTTGGGCCTGAGTGATTTTCGGTTTTCGGTGGCCTGGCCCCGGGTGCTGCCCGAGGGCACCGGGGCCGCCAACCGGCGCGGCCTCGACTACTACGACCGGCTGGTGGATGCCTGCCTGGAGCGCGAGCTCAACCCTTGGCTTACGCTCTACCACTGGGACTTGCCCAGCGCCCTGCAAGCCCGCGGGGGCTGGACCAACCGCGACATCGTGGGCTGGTTTGCCGACTACTCGCAGCTGATGGCCCGCCGCCTCGGCGACCGGGTGCAGCACTGGTGCGTCCTCAACGAGCCGATGGTATTTGTGGGGGCCGGCCACCTGTTGGGCGTGCATGCGCCGGGGCGGCGGCACCTGGGGGCATTTCTGGCGGCGGCCCACCATGCTACCCTGGCGCAGGCGGAGGGCGGGCGCGTGCTGCGCGCCGCGCTGCCGGCCACCGCCCGCATTGGAACCACGTTTTCGTGCTCCCACCTCACTCCGCAACGCCCGGGCAATGCCTATGACGAAGCTGCCACCCGCCGGGCCGACGCGGTGCTGAACCGCTTTTTCGTGGAGCCGACCCTGGGCCTGGGCTATCCCACGGCCGAGCTGCCGGCCCTGCGCTGGCTGCTGGACCGCTACCAGCGGCCCGGCGACGAGCGGCGGATGCAATTCGACTTCGATTTCTGGGGCGTGCAGAACTACACCCGCGAGGTCGTGAAGTTTTCGCCCTGGCTGCCCCTGCAATGGGCCGCCCTGGTGCCCGCCCGGCAGCGGGGCGTGCCCCACACCGACATGGGCTGGGAGGTGTACCCCGAATCCATCTACCATATGTTGCGGCAGTTCGCGGCCTATCCCAACGCGCCGCAGCTCATCATTACTGAAAGTGGTGCGGCCTTCGCCGACGTGCCCACGGCCGGCCGCGTGGCCGACCCCGCCCGCCGCGCCTACCTGCAGGCCGCCGTGGGGCAAGTGCTGCGCGCCCGGCAGGAAGGGGTGGATGTGGGCGGCTACTTCGCCTGGAGCCTGACCGACAACTTCGAATGGGCCGAGGGCTATGGCCCGCGCTTCGGCCTTATCCACGTCGACTACGGCAGCCAGGAGCGCATCGTGAAAGACTCGGGGCGCTGGTACCGGGACTTTCTGGGGGGGCAGGCGTTGACTGGCGACTGCAGCAAAAACCTGCGGCAGCTAGAGAAAAAGCAGCCGGAATAACAGCAGCTATAGGAGCAGGTCGCGGCAATTCAGGAACCTTTCAATAAGTAATTCCGGCTGTTGCTCATCAAACTCGCCGAACCCTAGCACGAAGGCTGGGGCGGGCTGCACAAATTTAATGGCCGCATTCACCGCGTCGAGGTAGGGGCGGAGGCGGTTTTTATCGCCTTCGGCGGCGGCAAATTCGGCGTCCCAGCGCAATAACTCCGGGTCTTTGCGCACGAGAAACGGAATAACGAATGGGACGAAGCGGCCGAAAATCGGGTTTTCGTCGGTGGTGAGGCGCGAGTCGGGCCAGCGGTGAAATTCGGCGAAAGTCGCGGGCGGTATCACGACAAACGACATCTTTTCTACCGTCATCTCCGCAAATAGCGCAAGGCGATTTGGCTGTGCGTAAAGCTGCGCGTAGGCCGTGAACCACACCGAAACACCGGCCTCGTTCACCAGCTGGTAGGGGTGAAACGTGCTGGCAATGCCCAGCCCGCCATGCTGGCCGACCACGAGGCTATACAGCTCGCCAAACTTCGCTAAATCCGTGGACTGCCGGTAGGGTTGACTGGTGAGGCCGTAGAGGTAGAAGCTGACGAAATCGGTGAGCATGGGGCCGGTAGGGGCGGAGGGAGCGTCAGACATGAGGAATAAGCGAGAGATAAGGTGGCCGGATAGCCGCTTTAGAGCCTGCAAACCTACTTCGCAGCTGGCCACATTGCCTGAGCACTAGCTGTGGGGGAAGCGAAAAAAAGTGCAGCAACCCCACGGAACTTGTAGGGTTGTAAAGAAAAAAAGCTGTTGACCCTACAACGTTTGTAGCGTTGCGCGGGAAAAAAAATGTCGACGCTACAGACTTTGTGAAGTTCCAAGGAAAAAATGAAACACTCCACAGACGCTAGAGAATGCCCGGAGTAGCCCTATGGTATTTGCTCTTTTGTAGAGAATTGAAAAAAAAAGAACGGATTCTCTACATGTTTGGTAGAGGATTGAAATAAAAAAAACCGATTCTCTACAACACGTGCTCCGCTTCCATCACTCCCCTCTGAAAACATTGCGCCAGCGTAGCTTTAGGGCCTGACTGGCTCTGAAATCATGCTCCTAACCATCACTACCACCTACCAGCCTGCTACCGACCTCGGCTACCTGCTCCATAAGAACCCGGCGCGCCTGCAAAGCATCGAAGTAGCCGGCGGTCAGGCCCACGTCTTCTACCCCGAAGCCACCGCTGAACGGTGCTCAGCAGCCTTACTACTTGACCTCGACCCCGTGGGCCTCGTGCGCGGTCGGGGCGGGGCGTCCGGCGAAGGCTTCGCGCTGGAGCAATACGTGAACGACCGGCCCTACGTAGCCTCGTCCTTCCAGAGCGCGGCCCTGAGCAAAGCCTTCGGCACGGCCATGAACGGCACCTGCAAGGACAAACCCGACCTGCCCGCCCAGGCCCTGCCGCTGGCCGTGAAAGTGGCCGTCGTCTCCGCGCCCGGCCCCGACTGGCCGCGCCGCCTCTTCGAGCCGCTGGGTTACGAAGTGGAAATCGAAACCACCCCGCTCGACCCCACCGTGCCGGAGTGGGGCGACAGCCGCTACTACACCCTGCACCTGCGCCACGAGGGCCTGCGCCTGCAGGACGTGCTGACGCATCTTTACGTATTGCTCCCGGTGCTTGACAACGATAAGCACTACTACATCGGCGAAAACGAGGCCGAGAAGCTGCTGCATCGTGGCGGCGACTGGCTGCCCCAGCATCCGGAGCGTGGCTTCATCACGCGGCGCTACCTGCGCTACCTGGCGGCGTACGTGAACCCGACGCTGGAGCGGCTGATGGAAGGGGATGAAATTGCAATCGAGCCCAACGAAACCTCACCCCCTGACCCCCTCTCCCGTGGAGAGGGGGCACCGGTTCGGGAGGACGATTCTACCGCTGAACTCGCAAGAAGCATTTCCGGTGCCCCTACCGGGCACGGCCCCTCTTTTTTGGAGAGGGGGTCAGGGGGTGAGGTTGACGCGGGGGAGCGCATGAGCCTCCACGACCAGCGCCTCCAGCAAGTCGCCCACGAAATCTACCAGCTCGCCCCCAAGCGGGTACTCGACCTGGGCTGCGGCGAAGGCAAGCTGTTGCGCCTGCTCCTGCGCCAGCCCAAAATTGAGTACATCCTCGGCATGGACGTGTCGCACCAGGCGCTGGCCCGGGCCGCCCAACGCCTGCACCTCGACGAGATGCCCCCGCGCCAACGCGCCCGTATCGACCTCATCCAGGGCTCGCTGCTTTACCGCGACGAGCGCCTGGCCGGCTTCGACGCGGCGGCCCTGGTGGAAGTCATCGAGCACCTCGACCCCAACCGCCTCGCCGCCCTCGAAGCCGTGGTGTTCGGCCAGGCCCGCCCGGCGCACGTCTTCGTCACCACCCCCAACGCCGACTACAACCAGCTCTACGAGAAGCTCAACGCCGACGAATTCCGCCACACCGACCACCGCTTCGAATGGTCCCGGGCCGAGTTCGCGGCCTGGGCTGCTGGCGTGGCCGAGCGGCACGGGTATCAGCTGCGGCTGGTGGGCATGGGGGAGGAAGTGGAAGGTGTGGGCGCGCCTTCGCAGATGGCGGTGTTTGGATTAAATGCGAGCTAGACAATGCCGCTGACTTCCAGCCGCGGATTCAGGAACTGTGAGTGGTTGAAGGATTGTTTTTAACTTGCTACCCCAAGCCATAAATTATGAAAGTTGCTCAACCCTCAAACATCAAGGCAGCCAAACGCCAGGAAATAGCCGATTCTATGCGCGCTTCCTTTCGTATCGAGGGCATCACAATTTCAGCAGAGCAAGCCCGTGCCACATTGCGCAAGGTGGAGGCTACCTTGGGTAAAGCGAGCGAATGAGCATTTGCATGGGCGCGTAGTTGCCCAGGCTACTTTGCTGCACTGCCGCCACATAACGCGGAAAAATAGCCTCATCAATCATTTCCCAGCGCAGCCGCTTGTGGCCCTGCCGTTCCAGCATCAGGTTGGCCAACAGGCGGGCAGTACGGCCGTTACCTTCGCGGAAAGGGTGAATAAATAGCAATTCGCCATGAATTGCACCCACCAAGTATAGCAACTTGTTTTGTTCAACTGGCAAGGGCTTATGTAGCCATTCTTGTTCAAACTGTTGCATCGAAGCCCGTAAGAACCGGGCCGCTGGAAAGGCAAATCCACCTTTGGAAATATTCACCTCTCGGTAGCGCCCCGCGAAGGCATAAAGGTGTCCCAGCGCCAGTAGATGCACGTCCAGGAGATATTTCAGGGTGAATTTGGTAGTGGAGGTGAGGGATTCCGTCAGCACAATATCGGCCCGCAGGAAACCTTCAAACTCGGCCAGGCCAATGGCCGTGGCATCGGTCAGGCCCAACAGGTTGGGCAGGATTTCGCTTTCGTGGGCAGAGGCGCGGTATTTGGCCATGCTGGAAATTATTCCTCCAAAATTCTTTGAGCCATAATCTGTTGCTCAGATTTTCTGTCCCGTTTGTGCCGCTCAGCTTTTAATCCCTTATACCAGCTATGGCGGTTATCCGAATGGAAACCCATTTCGCCGCTCCACGCTAGGCGAGAGCCCTGTCTTATCATTACCCCATTTAAGTGGCAAGTGTCATAGCCACAATCATGCTTCGAGTACGTGCCGAAATTTCGGTGACTTAACCTTTTGCTCTCCAATATTCGCTGCTGGTTTTGTCGGATGTCGTCCCAGGCCTGACTTTCATCGGCTTTGGTTAATGTTTCGCCCAATGTACTCACCTCGATATAAGTCTTGGGGTCTTTCAATTGCAGGAAGTCAAACGTTTTCGCAAACGCTGCAACCGCCACTTTACGCAGCTCCAGTTTCTCTTCGAGGCTCAGTTTCGTGGTTTCCACGATGGAGCGAAATAGCCCGAGCGTATTGAAGTCCGTGAACTTCTTATGGTTCTCAATCAGGTGCAGATACTCCCCGTAGGTGAGCATGTTGAATTGCTTGCCGACTTTCATAATAATGCCTCAATAGTGGGTAGTTGTGCCTAATCTTGTATTCGGCAATTCTACGCCGTTTCCTTTCCAATGCCCCAAGATACCCTCAAGCTCCCCGAACTCTCCCTCATCCTCCTCATTGGCAGCACGGGCGCGGGCAAGTCCACGTTTGCGCGGCGCTTGTTCCGGCCTACGGAAATCGTGTCGTCGGATGCCTGCCGGGGCCTGGTGGCCGACGATGAAAACGACCAGTCGGCCAGCAAAGACGCCTTTGAGCTGCTACACTACCTGGTGGCCAAGCGCCTGAAGCGCGGGCTGCTCACCGTGGTCGATGCCACCAACGTGCAGGCCGAGGGCCGCAAGCCCCTGGTGGCCTTGGCCCGCCAATACCACGTGCTGCCCGTGGCCATCGTGCTCGACGTGCCCGAAGCCGTGGCCCAGGAGCGCAACGCCCAGCGCCCCGACCGCCGCCACCTAGGCCGGCACATCATCGCCCGCCACCGCCAGGACCTGCGCCGCAGCCTGCGCAGCCTCAAGGAGGAGGGCTTCCGGCACATCCACCACCTGCGCAGCGTGGCCGAAATCGA
>JANXMN010000395.1 GCA_025354605.1 Hymenobacter sp.
CCGGGCTGGTTCACCCACACCTGGTTCCAGGCCTGCAGGTCGGCGGGCGTGCGGGCATCAAGGATTTTGATGAGCTCGGGCCAGGTGGCGTTGCCGTGGGCGTAGGTTTGCAGGTACTCGCGCAGGCCGTCGCGAAAGGCCTCAGGGCCCATCAGGCGCTCCAGCTGGCGCATCATAATGGGCGCGTTGTGGTAGATGATGTTGCCGTAGAGCGAGCCCGCGTCCTGCAGATTGGCCAGCGGCTGGCGGATGGCATTGGCCCCGGCCGTGCGGTCGATGCCGTAAGCGGCGGGGTAGTGGTCGATGACAAATTTGAGGTCGTAATTGGAATTCTTAACGGCCACCTGCGTCACCTTGTCGGCCATGAAATTGGCGAACACCTCCTTCATCCACACGTCGCTGAACCAGCGCATCGTCACGAGGTCGCCGAACCACATGTGGGCCGTTTCGTGGGCCACCAGGCTAGCGCGGGCCAGCACCTGGTCCTGGGTCGCGCCCTCATCCAGAAACAGGCTCGACGCCTTGTAATCGATGGCCCCGACGTGCTCCATGCCGCCGTACTGGAAATCAGGAATCGCCTCGAAATCAAGCTTTTGAAACGGGTAGGGCAGGGCGGTGTACTCCTCCATAAAGGCCAGCGCATCGGCGTGCAGCCGGAAGAGGGGGCCGAGGCTAAGCCGCAGCTTGGTGGAGTCGGTTTCGCGGTGCAGCAGGCTCATGGGCCGGCCGTTTTCGATGCGGCTCACCCGCGAGAATTTCCCGGCCGCGAACGAAAACAGGTAGGTGCTGATGCTGTCGGAAGTGGCAAAATTATAGGTTTTAAACCCTGGCACTCTGCCATCGAGGGTGGATTCAGTCGAGTCAACCAGCGGCGCATTGGCCACCGCCTGCCACAGTCGGGGTACCGTAAGGGCCAGCGTGAAGGTGGCCTTTAAATCGGGCTGGTCGAACACCGGCAGCACGGTGCGGGCGCGGTCGGGCACGAGCAGCGTGTAGAGGTAGTCGGCGTTGCGGTTCAGCGAAAGCTCGCCGGCCCGCAAGTCAATGTTCACCACATTGTGGCCCAGGTGCAACGCGGCGGCGGGCAGCACGAGGTGCTCGTCGTGGTGGTCGATGGGCACCGGCTGGCCATTTAGCGTAAGGCGGTGCAGGTAGTCGGTGGGCGCTTTGAAGTCGAGCTGCACCGGGTGCAGGTTGTCCTTCAGGTAGAAGGAAACCTGCTCGCGCACCTTAATCGGCTCGACTTTTTGCGCCGGAATGTTCAGGCTGAGGTTGTAAGCCACGCCGCTGATAGTAGCCCGGCGCGCCCGGGCCAGCGTTTCCGACACGCCGGGCGTGACGGGCGGGGCAGGTTCGCGGGGCGCGGCGGCAATGGTCGCCGGGCTCGCGGGAGCCGTAGCGACCAAGGCGCGCTGGCAGGCCGTTGCGAGCAGGGCGAGTGCTAGCCGGGCGAATAAGGTCAGGCGATAGGCAGCAACGGAATTTCGCACAGAGGCTAGACAAGATAATGGAGGGTAACAGAGCTGAAACGAGGGTTTGGGTTGCGTCGGCTGCCCGAACCCGCGGGCCAGATGACGGCCGAAGTAGCGCGGCCGCCACCGTAGCTTGCGTTTCCTTAAGAAGCTGAGCTGCGCCGTGCCCCAATCCGTCAAAAATAACCCGTCGCCGGCTGCCGCCCCGCCCGTCCGGCTCTACCCGCTCGGCGATGCGGCCGTGGTGCTGGACTTTGGCGGCGGCATCAGTGCGGCCACGCACGGGGCCATTGCGGCCTATGGTGCCCGGCTGGCCCGGCAGCCCTGCGCTGGGCTGCGCGAGGTGGTGCCCGCCTTCACCACCCTCACCGTGTACTACGACTCCTGGCTGGCCAGCGAAAACGGCCGCTATGGCCCCTACGAGCGGGTAGCCGCCCAGCTTCGCGCGCTCCTGATGGTGGACGAACCACCGGAAGCAGCTCCGGAAACAACGGTGATGGAAATCCCGGTCTGCTACGGCGGCGGGTTCGGGCCGGACCTCGCCTTCGTGGCCGCCCACACCGGCCTGTCGCCGGCCGAAGTCATCGCCCGGCACACCGCGCCCGAATACCTGGTGCATATGATTGGCTTCGCGCCCGGCTTCCCCTACCTCGGCGGCCTCGATGCCCAGCTGGCCACCCCGCGCCGCGCCCAGCCGCGCCCGCTGGTGCCGGCCGGCGCGGTGGGCATTGCCGGCCCCCAAACGGGTATTTATTCGCTGCCCACGCCGGGCGGCTGGCAACTTATCGGCCGCACGCCACTGGCCCTGTTCAACCCCGAATGGGCCGCTCCCAGTCGCCTGCGCGCCGGCCAGCGCCTGCGTTTCGTCGCCATCGGCGAGGCGGCGTTTGCCGAGCTTGAGCGGCCGCCGCGATGAGCCTGCACATTCTCCGTCCCGGCCTGCTCACCACCGTGCAGGACCTCGGCCGCGTCGGCTTCCAGCAGGATGGCATCATCGTGAGCGGCGCGATGGATGCCCAAGCCCTGCGCGTGGCCAACCTGCTGGTAGGCAACGAGGAAACCGCCGCCGGCCTCGAAATCACCCTGGCCGGCCCCGTCATCCGCTTCGACACTGACCACCTGCTGGCCCTCACCGGCGCGCCCCTGGCGGCTACCCTTAACGGCCGGCTGCTGGGCCTGAACCGGGCGGTGTGGGTGGCCGCCGGCACCGAGCTGGCCTGTGGGCCGGTACGGGCCGGCTGCCGGGCCTACCTGGCCGTGGCGGGCGGCGTGGCCGTGCGGCAGGTGCTGGGCAGCCGCAGCACCTACCTGCGCGCTGGTTTCGGTGGGCTGGCGGGCCGGGCGCTGCGGGCCGGCGATGTGCTGCCCGTCGGCGAGCCCTCGGCTTTGGGGGCACGCATCCGGGAGGTGGTGGGAGCAGCCGCTTCCTCAGCAGCGGCCGCGGCTACGGCAACTACTATAGGTGCAGCAGCTTTTGCGGCGGCCCGCTTCACGCCTGGCCCGGCATTGTGTCCGGTGCCGGCCGCGCAGCCCCTGCTTCGGGCCGTGCGCGGGCCGGAGTACGGGCAGTTCTCTGCTGCCAGTCAGCAGGCTTTCTGGCGCGAGCCGTTTGCCATCACGCCCGAAGCCGACCGCATGGGCTACCGCCTGCACGGCCCGCCGCTGCGGCGGCCCACTCCCACCGAGCTGCTGTCGGGGGCCGTCACGTTTGGCACGGTGCAGGTGCCGGCTGGCGGGCAGCCCATCGTGCTGCTGGCCGACCACCAGACCACGGGCGGCTACCCGCGCCTGGCCCAGGTCATCAGCGCCGACTTTTCGGGGCTGGCGCAGGCGCGGCCGGGGCAGCAGCTGCGCTTCCGGGAAGTGACGCTGGAAGAAGCGCAGACGCTGTACCTGGCGCAGGAGCAGCGACTGCGGGCGCTGCGGCAGGCGCTGGCAAGCCGGGCATGGCGCTTTTGAGAAAGCTGGGACCCGTCCTATGTTCGGGACCCGGCCCTGGGGCAGTTCAGCTAGAGCCGGGTGGTGACCGGTGTACTTTTGCCCGGATACTTCCCTGCCTCACCGCAGACTAACCCTTGCTATAGTTTATGCCCCAGCACCTTGCCCTCGTTACCCTGCTCATTCGGAATTACGACGAAGCCATTGCCTTCTATACCAGCGTGCTGGGCTTTGCGCTGAGCGCCGATATCGACATGGGTGGCGGCAAGCGCTGGGTGGTGGTCGTGCCGCCCGGCGCGGCCGGGGGCAGCGGCCTGCTGCTGGCCGAAGCCAAAACCGAAGCCGAGCAGCAGGGCGTGGGCCAGCAGGGCGCGGGCCGCGTGTGGCTGTTTCTGCACACCGACGACTTTTGGCGCGACTACCCCGTGCTCCAGGCGCGCGGGCTGCGCTTTCTCGAAACCCCGCGCAGCGAAGAGTACGGCCACGTGGCCGTGTTCGAAGACCTGTACGGCAACAAGTGGGACTTGCTGGAGCCGTTGGGGTAGGAGAGAGCCACCGGAGCAGCTAGGGCTGCGGGCGAACCGGCAGAATCGAGTTGGGCTGGCGCGCTACGCGGCTTGTCTCCTGGCGCGGCTCTCAACAACGCCGTCAGCCGAAGCGGCATTGTTACAGAAGCTTCGGCGACAGCGCCGGTAGCCGGCCGCAACGCGGGCAAACTGACGAAAATGCTACGCGCACTTCACCGGAATATTAGCTTTGCTTTATGAAAGCAGGGCTATGTGATGCCCGAATTACCATTTAATTTACAATAGATTAAGTTGAAGTATCCGGTGGTTTAGCTGGGTACTTTCGGGGCGTCAAATTCGCCCTTTCGTGGATATCCGCTCTTTATATCGCCTGTTGCAGGTAGTCCTGGTTCTGGTTGTTTTTGCCACCGGGTCGGCCGGGGCGCAGCGCGCCGGGGCCACCTTGCGCGGCACCGCCTTCGACGCCAAAACCGGGGAGCCGCTGGTAGGCGCTACGGTGCGGGTGCTGGGCAGCGACCTGGGCACGGCCGTGGGGCTCAATGGTTCGTTTGTGCTGCACGAGCTACCCGCCGGAGCCGCCACGGTGCAGTGCCAGAGCGTGGGCTCCGTGCCGCAGCAGCAGCAGCTGACGCTCGTAGCCGGGCAAACCCAGACCGTGGCCTTCCGGCTAACGGCCAGCAGCCAGACGCTGGGCGAGGTCGCCGTGCTGGGCCAGGTCGACCGCGAGTCGGATACCGGGGCGCGGCGCGCCGAGCAAAAGGCCGACAACGTGCTGAACATTATCTCGGCCCACACCATCGAGTTGTCGCCGGATATCACGGTGGGCAACGTGCTGCAACGCGCTTCGGGCGTTTCGGTGGTGCGCAACAGCTCGGGCGACGGGCAGTACGCCATTATCCGGGGCATGGACCGCCGCTACAACTACACGCTGGTCAACGGCATCAAGATTCCCTCGCCCGACCCCAAGAATCGCTACGTACCGCTCGACATCTTCCCGGCCGAGCTGCTGGAGCGGCTGGAAGTGGTGAAAGCCCTTACGCCCAACATGGAAGGCGATGCCATTGGCGGGGCCATGAACCTGGTGATGAAATCGGCCCCCGACCACCTGGTGGTGGCCGCGACGGCCTCGACGGGCTACAGCGACCTGTTCAGCACACGCCGCTTTTCGGAGTTCAGCACGGCGGGGCTGGCCACGCAGTCGCCGGGCGAAAAGTATGGCAAGGACTACGTGGCCAAGCCGAGCGAGTTTTCCTCCAGTCCGGCGATGAATTATAGCCCGGCCACGCCCATCAACGCGCTGCTGGGCCTCACGTTAGGCAACCGCACCCGCGACGGAAGATTCGGCGTGATGGTGGCGGGCAGCTACCAGCGAACCTACCGGGGCGGCAACTCCCTTTATTACCGGCCGCTGGGCCAGCCCCGCCCCGACCCGGCCCCCAATACCTTCACCTTCGACGAGCTGCAGCGGCGTGAGTATTCGAGCCTGCAAACCCGCAGCGGCCTGCACGCGAAGCTGGACTACGTCTTCAATGCCCAAAACCGCCTCAGCCTGTACTCGATGGGGTTGCAGCTCGACGAGGACCAGCATCGCCATTACACGGTGAACGACCTGGGCCTGGCCGGCGACGTTCCCACCAACGACCGGTCGCGGTTTCAGCGCCAGCGCATTTTCAACGAAACCTTGCAGGGCGACCACACCCTGACTTCGCACCTCAGCTTGAATTGGTCGGGCGTGTACTCGCTGGCCACCAGCCAGACCCCCGACCAAGTGGACGGCGGCTATGTGACTGCCACCGGGGCCAATACCGCCAAAGGCGTGTTCGTGACCGGCCTGACCCACCTCTGGACCCACACCCGCGACCAGGACTGGGCCGGCTATCTCAACCTGAACTACACCGTGACCCCCATTCTGGACCTGAGTGCCGGGGGCCTGCTGCGCGCCAAAGACCGCAGCAACTATTACAACTACTACAACCTGGGGCCGCTCACCAACGGCACCGGCGACCGACAGGCTTTCAGCAGCTACGCAGCCGCACAGTACGTCTTCGCCCTCGACGACGGCAAGGAAAAGACCACCGATGGTAACAACTACGTGGCCACTGAAACCATTACGGCCGGCTATGTGCAGGCCAAGCTGCTGCTGGCCGAGAAGCTGCAAATTGTAGGCGGGGTGCGGGCCGAAAACACTGACCAGTCCTACGAATCGCAGCTGCCCCCCACGCTGGAGGGCAGAACTGGGCGCCTCCGCTATCTCGACTGGCTGCCCAGCGTGCACTTCAAATACCTGCTCGATGAGCGGCAAAACCTGCGCCTGTCCTACTTCAAGGGCATCAGCCGGCCGGGCTACTTCGAGCTTATTCCGGCCAGCTTCGAGGGCGAATACTACCCTGAGTCGGGCAATTTCAGGCTCAAGCATACCCAGGCCGATAACCTGGACCTGCGCTACGAGTGGTTTGGGCCGGCCAATGCCCAGCTGCTGGGCGGCCTTTTCTATAAGCACCTCGTGAACCCGATTGAGTACGGCTTTGCCCGCGTGGGCAACAACTCATTCTACTACCAGCCCCAAAATTTCGGCAATGCTACCAACTACGGGGCCGAGCTGGTTTTCATCAAGTACCTGCGCAACTGGGGCCTGTCGGGCAACTACACCTACACGCACTCGTCTATCACCACCACCAAGCGTGTGTACTACCGCTCGGCCAACGGCACCATCTACAATGCTGCCGTGGACCAGCCTCCCACCCCCGAGTACCCTACCCCGCCCACCCAGACGCGCCCACTGCAGGGCCAGAGCGACCACATTGCCAATCTGGCCCTGCTCTTCCGCGACGAAACCCACGGCCTGCACGCCCAGCTGGCCGGCGTGTATACCGGCCGGCGCATCAACATCGTGTCGCCTTACAAAGACCTCGACCAGTGGCAGCGGGCCACCACCCAGCTCGACTTTTCGGCCGAGCAGCGCCTGCCGGGCGGCCTCACGCTGTTCGGCAAAGTCACCAACCTGCTCAACACGCCCATCATCGTGGAAGTGATGCAGGCTCCCAATCCGGCCCTGCTTACGCTGCCCGAGCAAAGCCGCGCCGACCGCACCCTGGTACAGCGCGACGAGTTCAACCGCACCTATCAGCTGGGCCTGCGCTACCGGCTGCAATAGGGCGGCTGGGGAAGCAACTGAACGTCGGGGCCAGAACCAACAAGAACGTCATGCTGCGCTTGTCGAAGCATCTCTACCACAGCAGTAATCCAATCGACTTAACGAAGCGGTAGAGATGCTTCGGCAAGCGCAGCATGACGTTCTAACTCATCCTAACATCCCCTTGAAAGACCTTTGTTTCTGCGGTTTTCTGTTGTTGCTCGGGCTGCTGGCCGGCTCGGCCCAGGCGCAGCGCCTGGCAGCCCGGGCGGCGGGCGGCGCGGCGGATGAATCGGCCCCCTTCACCATCGTGGCGCTGGGCGACATGCCCTACACCCTACCCGCCGACTACGGCCGTTTCGAAAACCTGATTCGAGGCATCAACGCGGCCCGGCCCAGCTTCAGCGTGCATGTGGGCGACATCAAATCGGGCTCGACGCCGTGCACGGCCGAGGTTTTCCGCAAGGTGTACGACTACTTCCAGACGTTTGCCCAGCCGCTGATTTATACGCCCGGCGACAACGAATGGACCGACTGCGGCCGACCCAAAGCGGGTGGCTACGACCCCGAAGAGCGGCTAGCCGCCGTGCGCCAGCTGTTTTTCCCCGACCATAATTCCTTCGGCCAGCGCAAGCTGTCGCTTACCTCGCAGGCGCTCAACCCGGCCTTCGCGGCCTACGTCGAAAACAACCGCTGGGCACTGCACAACGTGGCTTTTGCCACCATTCACCTGGTGGGCTCGAACAACAACTTCGTGCCCAACGACGCCAAGGGCCAGAACCGCGAATTCTACGAGCGCATGCGGGCCAACGTGGCCTGGCTCGATGAGGTGTTCGCCGAGGCGGCCGCGCAGCACCGGCTGGGCGTGGTGCTCTTCACCCAGGCCGACATGTTCAACCCGGCCAAGGATGCGAAGGATGCCGACGGGTTCACCGAAATCCTGGCGGCGCTGCGGCAGCACGTAGTTGCCTTCGGCCGGCCGGTGCTGCTGGTGAACGGCGACTCGCACCGCCTGCTGCTCGACAAGCCCTTTTTCAACCCGGCTTTCCCGCTGCGCTGTCTTCAGAGTTTCACCCGCCTGCAGGTGCCCGGCGAGGCCGACGTGCAGGCCGTGCGCATCACCATCACGCCCCGCGACCCGGCCCTATTCCAGGTGCAGGAGCTGCTGGTGCCCGAAAACGCTCCGCTGACCCTAACCCATTCTGAAAATTCAACCACTAGCTCACAACACCCATGAAATCAACGTTTATTAACCTGCGCGGTACCGCGCTGGCGGCGCTGGCCGCCGCCGCCCTGCTCACCACGGCCTGCAACAAGTCGAACGAAGACGTGCAGGTGTCGCAGCCGCTGTTTTCGGTGGGCAAGCCCGTCGATAACTCGGCTCCGCTCACCGGCGCCATCAAGGGCACCATGAAGCAGGACTTGTCGTTCGACGTGAGCGGCGACGTGATTGTGAACGCCGGCGATACGCTGGTGGTGCAGCCCGGCGTGAAGGTGAATTTCCTCGGCAACTTCAACTTCGTGATTAAGGGCACCCTGCTCTCGCTGGGCTCGGCGGCCAAGCCCATCTACTTCTACCCCAAAAACTACGTGCACACCGACCAGCCCTTGGCCGACCCCACCACCGACCCGGCCTACCAGGGCAAATGGGGCGGCATTCTGGGCGACGTCACCTGCCCGCTGATGGTGATTAAGTGGACCCACGTGGAGGGCGGCGGCGGCACCGTGGTGACCTCGCCCGTGTCGGCCGGCATTGCCAACAACAAGAACACCTACCCCATCTTCTTCCAAAACCCAACCGGCGTATTCGACCTCGAAGACTCGTGGGTGTATGGCGCGACCGACGACCCGATTCGCATTCTGGGTGGCCGCATCAACGTGATGCGCAACACGTTTGAAAAAGGTGGCAAAACCGGCGGCGAGTGCCTCAACATCAAGTCGGGCACCACGGGCAACATTGCCTACAACCTGTTCATCGGCTCGGCCACCAACGGCTCGAAAGCCTCGAATAACGGCGGCAAAAACCCGCAGACCACCATCTACATGTACAACAATACGTACATCCACTGCGGCTTCCGGCGCAACTCGGCCGGCCGTGGCGGCTGCATCAACTACGAGGAAGGCTCGGCCGGCAAGTACTACAACAACCTGATGGTGAACTGCAAGTATGGCCCGCGCGTGGTGGGCTCGGGCAATTACCTGGGCAATGTGCTCGTGATTGCCGACACGGTCCACCTGCGCTACGGCAACAACCTGAACTACGTCGACTCGCTAGCCCTGGCTAACGAAATCTACCCCACCCAGTTCCTGACCAAGCCGCAGACCACCGACATGCCGCTGCCCTCGTCCTTCCTGCCCGCCAACTACCAGGTCGGCGCGGTGTACAACGGCAGCGCCGTGCTGCGCCTCAACAACCCGCAGTTCGAGGGCTTCACGCTGCCCGCCCCAGTCCGCCGCCAGGCCGACGTGAACACCGTGGGCACCTACAACTTCCGCCTGGGCGCAACCTCGCCGGCCATTGGCAAGGGCAGCACGGCCTTCCAGCCGCTGGCCACCACGCCGGCCATCCCGCTGAGCGCCAACTTCGGGGCCACGGCCATCAACGCGCCCAGCCGCGACCTGGGCGCGTATCCAACCGATAACTCCGGCAACCAGCACTAATTGAATGCAGCCTTAGGCGTTTCTTTTTGAGCGCTGCCTATTCACCGGCCGGTTTTCTCAGGAAGGCCGGCCGGTTTTATTGCCGCCACCCAGCGCGACTCAGCGGGCACGCTACTGCTTCATCCGGACACAATCGGTACCCGCGAGAGGGGCCAGCCGGGACTACGCGGCGGGTGTTCCCCCGTTCCTACACCTTGAAATTTCGCAAAATGGCCTGCAAGTCACGCAAGCGGCTTTCAACCTGAGTCAGGAAATCGGCCGGCACGGGCATCTGCGAGCCGTGGCGAACAAACAGGTAGCGCACCAGGGCGTTGAGGGCCTGCACTTCTTCCTGGAGCTCGGCGCTGAGGGTGGTCCACCGGGCTTCGCCCGATTCCGGGTGCAGGTAGCAAAGGTGACGCACCGCAATGGTTTGGCTCACCAGGCCGGCCAGTAGCTCTAGAATATGCTGCTCGTCGGCGGTGAAGTTGCGGGGCTGCCGGTCGATGATGCACAGCGTACCGAGCGGACGCTGGTCGGGCAGCAGCAGCAATGCTCCGGCGTAGAAGCGCACCTCGTTGCGACGGGCTGCCTCCAGGGCTTCCTCCGAAACGGTCGAGGCCTGCTCCAGCGCCACATCGTGGTAAACGACGGTCCGGGCCAGCACAATGGCTGTGGAACAGAGTGCCTCGGCGCGCGGCTGCCGGCTATGGCCAGGCATCCCATAATTGGCTGGGTAATGCACATCGGTTTCCTCAACTACCGATATCAGCGAGATGGGCAGGTTAAAGATGCGGGCCGTCAGCGCCACAAATTCATCAAACACCGGCTCGGTGAGCGCCGGCAGTATCTCGAAAGCGCGCAAGCTGCGCAGCCGGGCAGCATCGTCGGTGGGGATGTTGGGGAAGGAGTCGGTTGGCATGCCAGGCGAAATAAATGGCCTAAATCTACTGATTATCCCCTAACTCCGGCGCTCGGCAAACCCCTGGTCCGGCGGGGGCTGCACTGGTTTACCAGCTGCTGGGCTGCGGTACGGCCGTGCGGTTGAACGAAGCCACCACGCCGGCCACCTCGCCCAGGAACTCCGGCTCGGCCTCGATGTGGTTGCCTACCACCACCACGTCGGCCCCGGCGGCCAGCGCGGCATATACTTTCTCGCCCGAATTCAGTCCGCCGCCCACGATAATGGGCGTTTCCACGGCTTCGCGCACGGCGGCAATCATGGCCGCCGACACGGGGTGCTGGGCGCCGCTGCCACCATCGAGGTACATCAGCTTCAGGCCCAGCTGCTCGCCGGCCAGAGCGGTGCAGGCCGCGATGCCGGGTTTGTTGTGGGGCAGCGGGGTGGTGCCGCTCATGTACGAGGCCGTGGTTTGCCGGCCCGAGTCGACCAGCATGTAGCCGGTGGGCAGCAATTGTAATCCGCTGGCGCGCAGGCGCGGGGCGGCCACCACGTGCTGGCCAATCAGGAAATCGGGGTTGCGGCCCGAGATGAGCGAGAGCAGCAGCAAGCCGTCGGCGGGGCCGTCGAGGTGCATGCTATGGCTAGGGAAAAGCAGCACCGGAATGGCAGAATGGGCCTTAATCAACGTGATGAGGGCAGCCTGATGCTCGCTAAGCACTAGGCTGCCCCCCACGAAAAAGTAGTCGACCGGGTGCGCCTCACTCAGGGCGAGCAGGTGCCGCAGGCTGGCTTCATCCAGGTTATCCGGGTCGAGCAGTACGGCCAGCGCCTTGCGGCCGTGCGCCCGGCGAGTCAGCAGCGCGTCATAGAGACTGAGGTGGTTTGGACGCATCCGGGGAAGCAGAAGGAGCTGATGAAGCTACCGGCGCGGCGGCAGTATTGGCCGGTTTCGCGTCGGAGGGGTCTGCAAGGTCGGCATTTTTGTCGGCCGGGAAAAACTCACCCGCCTTTTTTGTCACGGCGGCCAGCGCCAAGGCCCCTGCCTGCGCCACCAGCACCTTGCCGGTATCCGACTGCAGAAACTGCTGCAGCACCGAACCCACCACGCGGGCCATCGAGTGGCGCGGCGATGCCGCCATGGCAGCCGTGGGCTCGCCTTTGGCTGGGTTCGGCTGGTTGTCGAAATCACGCGCGGCCGGCAGGCGGCGGCTGTCATCATAGGGCAACTCCTGGAAAGGGTCGTCCTCATTGGCCGCCGCGCGGGCTGGGGCCGCCTTGGCCGGCGCGGGCGGGGTGGCCGATTTAGGTGCCGCCGTCGGGGCGGGAGTTGCCATTTTGGGCGGCGAAGCCGGCTCGTTGGGCCGCAGCACGGGCGGCGCGGCCACGGCCGCCGCCGGGCGCGGGGCCAGCCCGCCGCCAAACTCGTGGTCAGTGCCCTCGAAGTCGTCCATGAACACCTGCGCCGAGGCGGCAGCCGACTTGCGCTTATCCTTGTCCTTGCGGCCCTTGCCGTCCTTCTGGCCTTCGGGGTGCTCCGGCTTACCGGCGTGGCGGCGCTTCTTGCTGCCAAACGCTTTGGTGATGAGCCAGACCGTGCCGGCCAGGCCCGCGCCCACAGCTGCAACCCGGCCCACAGTGGCCGTCTGCTCCTTGATATGGTCGACGTCGCCGCGCAGGGCACGCTCGTACTCGAGCTTTTTACGCTCCAGGAATTCTTTTTCTTCGTCGAAGAGGGGGTTGTGCAACTCGCTCATGGCAGGTGGGCTTACGCTTGGCGTTTGTCAGATTTATAGATAGTGTCCTTGAGAGCCTTGTTGGCGATGCCCTGGAATGCGGCTTTATCAACCCCAATCAGCACCAGCACCAGTAGCACTAGGTAAAAGCCGGCGACAATGCCGAAGCCCCAGTACGGGCTGTTGAGGGCCGAATTGAGGGCCAACCCGGCGAAGATGCTCACGAAAATGACGAACAGCAGCCCGAGCATGGCCAGGGCCGCCCCGTGAATGGTGCTGACCAGCACGGTCGACACTTTTTGTTGCAGTTCCAAGCGCACCAGGTCAATGCGGGTGTCGAGGTAGCCGGTAAGGTTGCCAATCAGGCTGTCGTTGCGGGGTGTTTTGGTGTTGTCGTCGTCGGAATTCATACGGCGCGAAAAGAGGGTGACAGGAAAAAGAGTAGAACGCCGCGCCAGCCATCTTACGGCCCACCGGCGTGGCGACCAGTGCCGAGTCTACGGAAAATTCCGGCGCGCGGCTGACTTTTGTAGGGTCCTTCGTGTTTGTCGCCCAGCGTGAATCAGAATCATTACCAAGTCCTGGGTGTAGCCGCTACTGCTTCGGCCGCCGATATCAAGCGGGCCTACCGCCGCCTGGTGGTGCAATACCACCCCGACAAGCACGGCGGCGACATTCGCTTCGAAGAGCAGTTCAAAGCCGTGGCCGTGGCCTACGGCGTGCTCGGCGACCCCGGCAAGCGCGCCCACTACGACTTCCAGCAAACCCAGGCTGCCCGCCGCCTTGAGGAGGAGCGCCGCCGCCAGCAGCAGCGCCCCGCCACCCAGCACGTGTACGGCGTGCCCATGCCGCCGCCCGCGCCCCTGCGCACCCGCCCGCCCGCCGGCAGCCGCGAGCGCCACTACCAGCGCATCCCCCAGCAGCAGCCCCGCTTCAACGGCCGCGACTGGCTGCTGACGCTGCTGCTGCTGCTGGGCATGGCCGGCTTTTTTGTGGGCGTGAAGCTGACCATGGACCGCCTCACGGCCCACAACCGCTACCGCGACGCCCTGCACGCTTACGCCACCGGCAACCTGGCGGCCGCCAGCAGCCTGCTCGAAGAAACGCTGCACTTCCGCCCCGATGATGCCGCCGCCCTGCGCCGCCACGGCGAGCTGCAGCTGCTGCAGCGCGACCCCGCCGCCGCCGCCGCCGATTTCCGCGCCGCCCTGCAGTCGGGCCTGCCGCCCCGGGCTGCCGCCGCCACGTATTATCAACTCGGCCGCGCCGAAGCCCAGCTGGGCCGCCCCGAATCCGCCGACTTCAACCTGAGCCGCGCCCTGGCCCTCGACAGCAGCCGCAGCGCCGCTCGCCTCGCCCGCGGCGAAGTGCGCCTGCTCGACCTGCACCAGCCCGGGCTGGCCGAAGCGGACTTCAATGCTGGCCTGGCCCAGCGCGCCCGCGCCGGCCAGCCGCCAGCTTGGCACTACATGCAGCTGCGCGGCGTGGCCCGCACGGCGCTGCAACGCTATGCCGAAGCCCGCACCGATTATTTCGAAGTAATTCGGGCCAACCCCACCGACGGGCGCACCCACTTCCTGCTCGGCAAGCTGGCCGCCCACACCGGCGACTCCACGGCCGCCTGCGAGTTCTACCGCCGCGCCGTGGCGCTGGGGTATGCATATGCCCGCGAGGCGGCGGCCGGGTGTCGGTAGGCAGGCGCGCCGTTTGTCATTGCTGCGTCCCCCTTGCTATGACAGCCAGACTGCTCCCAAACGCAAACAACCGCCGCCGGCCCGGGGCCGACGGCGGTTGCCGTTGTTGCATTCAGCAGCTCAAAAAGCCTTAGTTAGGCATCAGTACCGTGTTCACTACGTGAATCACGCCGTTGCTCTGCATTACGTCGGCGATGGTCACCATCGACACGCCGCCTTTTTCGTCTTTCAGCTCGATACCCTTGCCTTTCATCATGGCCGTCAGGGTGCCGCCGCTCACGGTTTTGAGGGTCGCCTTGCCTTTGCCGGCTTTGATGGCCTTCATCAGGTCAGCCGAAGTCATGCGGCCGGCTACCACGTGGTAGGTAAGGATTTTGGTGAGGGTCGCCTTGTTCTCGGGCTTCACCAGGGTTTCTACGGTGCCGGCGGGCAGTTTGCCAAAGGCTTCGTTGGTAGGAGCAAATACGGTGAAGGGACCAGCGCTGCTCAGCGTCTCCACCAGGCCGGCGGCTTTCACGGCGGCTACCAGGGTGGTGTGGTCTTTCGAGTTAACGGCATTTTCCACGATGTTTTTCGTGGGGTACATGGCGGCACCGCCTACCATAACGGTCTTAGCCATTTTCTGGGCCGAAACAGTGGTAGTAGCGGCAACACTGAACAGGGCAACGAAAGCGAGGGAAAACAAAGACTTTTTCATCAGAATAAATAAGTGGTGTGATTTTTTGATTGATGACCCACCTACGCCCCAACTTGTTTGGCCGGATTGCTTTAATCGCAAAGTTTTTTTGAAGCCGCCCGTCAGCTTGTGTTAGCACAGCCCCTTTACCCGGGCATAACCGTCTGTGATATTGTGCGTAGCGAAGGACATTGTTGCCACCGCACGGTTAGCAAAAATCAGCTGGGACAAGTAGGATAAAGGCCTTCGCTCTGCGCAGGATAATAGATTACTGCAAACATTTTCCTTTTCCAGTTCTTGCTGCTGCATGCGAATAACTACCCTGCTACTCTTCCTCCTGGTGCTTGCCACCGTGGGCCGCGCCCAAAACCCCGGCACCGTGGCCGGCACCGTGCGCGACCGCGCCACCCAGGAAGCCCTGCCCGGTGTGAGCGTGGTGCTGGAGGGCACCACCTTCGGCACCGCCACCGATGCCGAGGGGCACTACCGCCTCCCAGGCGTGCCGGCCGGGGCCTACAACCTGCGCGCCACCTTCGTGGGCTACGATGCCCTGCTGCGCGCCGACGTGGCCATCAGTAGCGGCAACGTGAACACGCTCAACCTCGAAATCAACAAAAGCCCGCAGGCCCTGGGCGAGGTGACCGTGACGGCCAACCGCGCCATTCGCGTTGCCACGGCCGAAACGCCACTGAGCGTGCAGCGCCTCACCACCGAGGAAATCAAGAGCAACCCGGGTGGCAACTTCGATATTTCGCGGGTGGTGCAGAGCCTGCCCGGCGTGGGCGGCGGCGGCTCGGGGGGCACCGCCGGCTTCCGCAACGACATCATTATAAGAGGCGGCGCGCCCAACGAAAACGTGTACTACCTCGA
>JANXMN010000414.1 GCA_025354605.1 Hymenobacter sp.
TGAGCGTAGTCGAAGCATCTCGCCCGTGGTAGTAACCTAATCGACTGGATTTACTATTGCACGCGAGATGCTTCGGCTACGCTCAGCATGACGTTCAGCTTATCCGTTCAATTCCACCCCTCCCACCCCACCCGCGTTGCTTTCCATCGATATCCATACCCACATTCTGCCCGAGCGCTGGCCCGATTTGGCCGCGCGCTATGGCTATGGCGGCTTCATCCGGCTCGACCACCACAAGCCCTGTTGCGCCCGCATGATGATGGACGACAAGTTCTTCCGCGAGGTGCAGGACAATTGCTGGGACCCCGCCGTGCGCCTGCGCGAATACGACCAGTTTGGGGTGCAGGTGCAGGTGTTGAGCACCGTGCCGGTGATGTTCAGCTACTGGGCCAAGCCCCTAGATTGCCTCGATTTGAGCCAACTGCTCAACGACCACCTGGCCGACGTAGTGCGCCGCTACCCCACCCGCTACGTTGGCCTGGGCACCCTGCCCATGCAGGCCCCCGACCTGGCCATCCGCGAGCTGGAGCGCTGCATGAGCATCGGCCTGGCCGGCGTGCAGATTGGCTCGCACGTAAACGACTGGAACCTCGACGCGCCCGAATTATTCGAGGTATTTGCAGCCGCCGAGCGCCTCGGGGCCTGCGTGTTCGTGCACCCCTGGGATATGATGGGCCAGCAGAAAATGGCCAAGTACTGGCTGCCCTGGCTGGTGGGCATGCCCGCCGAGAGCACCCTGGCGCTGTGCTCGCTGATATTCGGCGGCGTGCTCGAGCGCCTGCCCAACTTGCGCGTGGCCGTAGCCCACGGCGGCGGCTCATTCGCCAGCACCATCGGCCGCATCGAGCACGGCTGGCAGGTGCGCCCCGACCTCTGCGCCATCGATAATCCCCACAACCCCCGCCGCTACCTGGGCAAGTTCTGGGTCGACTCCCTGGTGCACGACCCGCACATGCTCGACTACCTGGTGAAGACCCTCGGCCCCGACAAAATCACGCTCGGCACCGACTACCCCTTCCCGCTGGGCGAGCTGGAGCCCGGGCAGCTCATCAAATCCATGGCTTTCGGCGAGGACGTGAAAGCCCGCATGCTAGGCCAGAATGCGCTCGACTGGCTGGGCCTGTCCGCCGGCCTGTTCAGCCACTAGGCGGGCTACCCCACCCTGTGCCCTACAGGCCAAAACCTTTTGTTAGCTCCGCGCCCGCCCAGCCCCGACCTTTGCCACCGGATATGAACGACACTGCCCCTACCGCCGCCACCCTCGACGCCCACGACCCGCTGGCCACTTTCCGCGCCGAATTTCACCTGCCGCCCGGGCCCGACGGGCAGCCCTGCGCCTATTTCTGCGGCAATTCGCTGGGTCTGCTGCCCAAGGCCGCCCGTGCCGCCGTCGAGCGCGAGTTTGCGTCCTGGGAAGCGCGGGGAGTCGAAGGCCACTTCCTCGGTCCCTCGCCCTGGATGCACTACCACGCAAGCTTGGCTGAAGCCACCGCCCGCCTGGTGGGCGCGCACCCACTCGAAGTGGTGGTGATGAACAACCTGACCGTGAACCTGCACCTGCTGCTCGTCACGTTCTATCGCCCCACCGCCACCCGCTACAAGGTGCTGATGGAGGGCGGTGCCTTCCCCTCCGACCAGTACGCCCTCGAAAGCCAGGCCCGCCTGCACGGCCTCGACCCCGCCGACGCCATCGTGGAGCTGCTGCCCCGCCCCGGCGAGCACACCCTCCGCACCGCAGACATCGAAGCCCGGATTGCCGAGCTGGGCGACTCGCTCGCCACTGTCATCATTGGCGGGGTGAACTACTACACCGGGCAGGCCTTCGACATGGCCGCCATTACCCGGGCCGGGCACGCGGCAGGGGCTATGGTCGGCTTCGACCTGGCCCACGCCGCCGGCAACCTCGAGCTGCACCTCCACGACTGGGGCGTGGACTTCGCCTGCTGGTGCACTTATAAGTACCTCAACTCGGGTCCCGGCGGCACGTCGGGCGTGTTTGTGCACGAGCGGTTTGCTCAGCGCCCCGACCTCGTGCGCCTGGCCGGCTGGTGGGGCCACGATGCCAGCGAGCGGTTCCAGATGAAAAAGGGCTTTCGGCCTATGCCCGGCGCGGCCGGCTGGCAGCTCTCCAACGCCCAGATTTTCCCGATGGCTATTCACGCCGCCAGCCTCGAAATCGTGGAGCGCGCCGGCGGCATGGCCGCCCTGCGCCGCAAGAGCGAGCAGCTCACCGCCCGCCTCGAAAGCCATATCCGCGCCCTCGGCCGGCCCGTTTCAAAGCTCGAAATCATTACCCCCACCGACCCCGCCCAGCGCGGCTGCCAACTGTCGGTGCTAGTGCACGAGCGCGGCCGCGAGCTGTTCGATTTCCTGGCCGCCCGGGGCATCATCGCCGACTGGCGCGAGCCCAACGTCATCCGCTTGGCCCCCGTACCCCTCTACAATTCGTTTGCCGACGTCGACCGCCTAGGCGAGGCGCTGACCCGCTTCTTCCAATGAGGAATGAAGAGTGAGGAATGAAGAATTATTTCGACAGCCCTCGCATTCATTCTTCATTCCTCATTCTTCATTCCTCATTCAATTTTATGGAAGATTACGCCGCCAAGATGCTGCTCAAGACCGACGCGGCCCTGCGCGAGTACGTGACCGGCCATGTCCAGTACCGCGAGGCCGCCGTGCTGGCCGCTTTCGACGAGCTGCGCCGCCGCGGCCAGCCCGCCCCCGAGGAAGCCGCCCTGCGCCCCGGCCTCGAAGCCGCCGCCGCCGCCCAGCGCGCAGCCGATGAAGAGGCTACCGCCAAACTGGCTGCCGAGCGTCCCGCTGCTCCACGCCTGCCGGGCCAGGCCGAGGAAGTTCCGGCTGATGCTCCCGCGCTCTATTCACCTCTCACCATCATCCTGTTCTCCATTATGTCGGTCCCGATTGGGGGCATTTTGTTGGGCATGAACCTGTTTCGATTGGGTCAGAAGAAGGCGTTGCTAGGGCTGACCTTGTTCATTCTGGCCTACATGGCTGCGGGTATGGCTCTGCTCGGGCTGGCCGCCAGTCAGGGCAGCTCCACATTTGTGTGGGGGCTGTTGGGGCTGAATCTGCTGGCCACCATGGTGTATTTGCAATGGTTCTGGCCGCGCTACGTGGGCGGCACCGTCTACCGCAGCCGCAGCGCTCTGCTGCCGCTGGCTGTGTGCCTGCTACTGGTGTGGGGTGCCCAGAAGCTTTCTCCGGGATTGATGCAGCCGCCCGGCAAAGCAGCCCCGGCCTCGCCGGCTTCCCCTGTCCGTTAACCTTGCGCACCAACTGCTACGCCACTCCCTCGTGTCTGCGTCCCCTGTTTCTCTTCAGCCACTGCCGCTGCCTGGGGCCGAGTTGTTCTTCGCGCCGAACTTCCTGCCTGCCGCCGAAGCCACGGCCCTGCTAACGGCACTGACAGCCACCGTCGCCTGGGAACAGCGCGCCATCCGGCTATTCGGCCAGAAATTTCCCCAGCCCCGCCTCACGGCTTGGTACGGCGACCCCGAAGCGCGCTACACCTACTCGGGCCTGGCCTGGGAGCCGCGCCCCTGGCTGCCCGCGCTAGCCGAGCTGCGCGCCAGCGTCGAAGCCGCCACGGCCGCCCGCTACAACAGTGTGCTCCTGAACCTGTACCGCGACGGCCGCGACAGCATGGGCTGGCACGCCGACGACGAGCCCGAGCTCGGCCCCACGCCCGCCATTGCTTCCCTCAGCCTGGGTGCTATGCGCCGTTTCCGGCTGCGGCCGCGGGCCGGCCTGCTTCATGCCCCGTTCGGTATCGACCTGCCTACTGGCAGCCTCCTGCTGATGCGCGGCCCAACCCAGCAGCACTGGCAGCACGCGCTGCCGAAAACCGCCCGCCCCGTCGGGCCGCGCCTCAACCTCACGTTTCGGTGGGTAAGCCCGGCCGCACCCAACTAGTAGCGGATGCCGGGGTGCCCGCACAACCGCGGGCAGAACGTTTCACCTACTTCATAATCGCCAACCCGCAGCAGGGGCCGCGCCTCTAAAGCTTCCCAAAAAAGCCGGGGCTGAACCACGACCGGCACTGCAGGTTCAACAATGGGGAAATGGCTTGTCGCAATTACCGATGGTTTGGGGCGACGAATAGTGGCAAAGGGAGGCATGAGCAGGCCGGTAAGACAGCGGTCGGGAACCACCAACAACCCAACCCCGGACAGCCCGGTGGCAAGCAGCCAATCGGCAAGGAACGTACCAATCCGGCTACGGTCGGGCTTTATCGTCCTCAATTTCTGCTTTGCGATGGACAGAGTCCTGCAAGCGGCTATTGCGTACGCCTGTCGGGCGGTCGGTCCGGCCACCTCGGCGCAGTAGTATCCCCAGCGCTAGCGCGCAGCTTCAGCGGGCTGGCACAGCCGGATAGCTGCCTCGTTCAGGTACCCGAAAAAGGCTATCGTCACAACCCGGCGCAGGCACAGCTACTTGGCCACGGCGGGCGTGTGCAGCCGGTGCGAGGGGCCGAGCGTGGGTAACACCCGCGCAGTACACAGCGGCCGAATCAGGAGTGGTCGCGCCAGGCCAGCACTCGGGCATGGCGCGCGGCAGAGCCTGACGAGATTTCGGAGTTGTTCGAAGTAGTTGCTTCATCCATCATGACTTACAGATGTGTAACCCATCGCTTGCTGAAGATGTGAAGCCCGTTGGCAAGACCCAAAAAACCCCGACCAGTTACTGGTCGGGGCCTTTCTTTATCCGGGTGGTCGCGCCTACTTCAGGTCGAACAACAGGCCGGCGTATACAATGCGGCCATAGCTGGGGGCGCCGTATACCTGGTAATTGGTGTTGTCGAACAGGTTGGTGCCGCCCACCTGCACGGTGGTATGCACCGCCGGAATAGTGTAGCCGAACTGCGCATCCACCACCTGGGCCACGGGAATGTCGCCCGTGGCGAAAGTCGACTCGTACAGGAAGCTATCTACCCAGCGATAGTTCACATTATAGCTCAGTTTGCGCTCCAGGGCCAAGCCGTCCAAGCCGAGGTTGAACTTATGCTTGGGCGTGTTGAAGAATGATTGCGTACCTGCCTTGAAATCCTTGGTAGTAAGGTCGTTGTAGCTATAGTTGCCGTTCACGATAAGTGCGGGCGAGAAAGCGTAGCTCAGCGTGAGGCCAGCACCTTGGCTCCTAACCTCTTGGTCCACATTGGCGGCAATCTGAATAACCCGTACCGAACTGCCAGGAGCATTCGTGGTACCAAGTTGGGTGGGAACCGGACGGGTGCCGTTCACATCGCCTACAAAGTTCTGCGTAGCAATGAAGTTGTTATAGCGGTTGTAAAAATAATCTAGGTCGATGTACAGCTTCTTGGCTACTTGGGCGCGGTAACCCAGTTCGTAACTGTTCACTGCTTCCAGCTTCAGCTTATCTGCGTGGTAATAGTTAGCTGGGTCAGCGGGTGAAGCGCCCTTCAGTACGCTCACCGAATAGCCATCGAAGCCGTTGCGCACGTTGCCGAGCAGAATGGCGCGGCCCACATCCAACTTGATGAACTGGTCGTTTTGGGTCGGGGCGCGGAAGGCGCGGCTGTAGCTGGCGCGGAAGTTATGCAGCTTGTCGGCCCCGAGCGAGTACACTACCGAAGCCCGAGGCGAAAACGCCGAGCCGAAGTTCTTGAATTGGTCGGCTCGACCAGCGAAGGCCAGCTTCAGGTGGTCGTCAAGCAGGGTTTTACTGACTTGGGCATACGCACCGTACTCATAGTTCGGAATCCGGTCGCCTTCCTTCGTGTCTTCGAACACCGAGCCATCTGTACCCAGGTAGTACTGCCGATAGGCTCCACCCACGGTCAGGTCGGCGATGTCAGACTTGAAGTTGTATTGGGCGCTACCGTCAGCCAGGAGGGAGCGCAAAATCACGCGTGCCCCCTGCCCAGGTGTCGGATTATGAATGATGGCGTTACGGGCATCATTAAATGGCTGGCTACCGGGCTGTAGCTGAGGGCTCAGCCGGTTTGCTTCGGTTCGAGCGAATAGCGCCGCCGCATCCGCGTTGTTGCCATTGGTGGCATATGCTTGGTTATAGTTACGCGCGTAAACCTGAAAGTAATTATTGGCGAAGGGGAGCTGTGCAGGCTGGCCTGGCGCGCCAAAGTAGGTGTTCGGCACGAGGCGGGTTTGCAGAAAGGCCCCTAAGAAACCCAGGTTGTATGAGCCGTCGGTGTTGGGGTCGCGTCCGCCCGAGTAGTCCTGCGTGGCGAACGCGCGCACAAACCAGTTGCGTCCTTCCAACTGAATTCGTCCTTGGTGTGCGCCGCTGTTGATAAAGCGGTAGCGACTGGCGCTCTGGTACGTGGTGGTAGCGTTGGTGTACTTATAATCAACCGTGGCTTTGATGCTGCTCGTTAGCAGCACCGAGAGGCTGGGGGCGACTTTATAAGAGTGGGTTTTGTTGTCGCCCGCAATCAGGTCATTCTCCGAATAGCCCGGCAGAAACACCGTTTTGCCGTTTAATGCACCGCCTGAAGCTCCAAAAGTGGTACCCGCATCGCCGTAACGACTCACCGCGTCGTACCCGAGGTTTGAGCCTACGGCATTGTTATTTGGCTCAATCAGTGTGGAGGTGGCACTTTGATTGTCAGCAATAAAATCGTCGGCCTGCGTGAAGCTGCCGGAAATTTTGAACGCCACCCGCTCGCCGATTTTCTGGGCGTAGCGGAGCTGCCCGTCCAGCATGCTGCGGTTGCCCCCGCGCAGGCGTACGGTTAGGCCCTGGTCCTTAAAAGGGTCTTTTGAGTTGGTGAGCAGCACGCCGTTAAAAGCATTAGCGCCGTATAGGGCCGAGGCCGGGCCGTGCACAATTTCCACGCTGGCCACGTCCAGAATGGGCGTACCGAGCAGGTTGCCGAAGTTGCTGGTCAGGCTGGGAATAGAAGTGTCCATGTAATCGGCCAGCTGAATGACCCGCTCGGAACGCGAAGAGTTGAAGCCGCGCGTACTGAAGCTGGTCGAGAGCATACTCGAGCTGCTAATGTCGATGGCCTTGAAGCGGGCCAGGCCGGCCACGAGGTCGGGCGTGGTCACGTTTTCAACCTGGCGCTGGTCCAGCTTTTCCACGGTCACGGGCACCTGGCCAATACTTTCCTCTACGCGGGAGGCTGATACCACCACTTGGTCGAGCATGGCACTTGGGCGCAGCGTAACCACAAGCGCATTGTCAGGAGCTGACATGGGCAACTCCTGGGTTTCGTAACCGATAAACGAAACGACCAGCGTTTGGATGCCCTTGGCAAAGTCACCTTTTACCTGAAACTGACCTTCCTCGTTGGTACTGGTTCCGGTGTAAGTTCCTTTAAAAAATACAGTTGCACCGGGAAGGGGTGTGCCGGCTTCCGTCTGCACTGTACCATTCACCATTTGTGCCCCTTGGGCCCAACTGCGCAAGGGCAGCAAACAACCGATAACAAGTAACCAGTAAATAGTACGCATAAGGGATAAGTTGAGTGAGAATTTATCCAAAGGTAATACACACAACTAATTCACAGGTATTTTTTTGTTAAAATTAACTTTACAAGATATTATTAGTTAACTGGCTTATTTACAAGGTTTTAGTATCTTATGTCCGGATGCCCAACTAATCGACGGTCCCCTTTTTCTCCAACAATAAATTCCCCGACCCGAATACCCGGGCTGGCCGGACATGCCTTTACTACCTGTACACCAGAATGGCATTTAGCCGCAGTTCCGGAAACGGGTATCATGTTCGCAATGGGCACCAGCAGTCGCAGCGTAGCGCGCCGGCGGCTGGCTTGGCGGCGCCATTTTATGAAACCCGCACGCTTGGCAGAAAATCTGAAATGCATCATAGCAAAAGGTGGTTTAATTCTAATTCGACAAAGGTGCGAAAGCGGTTGCCTTGTTGGGTGCACTTTGGGTCCAACCCCGTTAGGAACACGTCCGACTAAGCAGTTGACCCGGTTAAAATCGGCGTAACGCCTTGCAACCGCGCCATCCATAGTAGCTTCGTCGCCATTCTATTCGTTCTGCTTCCATGTCTTCCATCAACTCTCAGTTGCCATCTGCCGAACCCGTCACTGTAATGGGCGCGGGCCTGGTAGGCTCTTTGTTGTCGCTGTATCTGGCCCGCCGCGGGCACCGGGTACAGATATTCGAGCGGCGAGCCGACCCACGGCGAGCCGGTGTTGCGGAAGGGCGCTCTATCAATCTGGCGCTGTCGGACCGTGGCTGGCGTGCCCTCGAAGGCGTGGGCGTGGCCGATGATATCCGGCGGGTGGGCATTCCCATGACAGGCCGCATCATGCACGACGCGCAGGGCAGCCTCACCTACCAACCCTATGGTCAGGCTGGTCAAGCCATCTACTCGGTCAACCGCGGGCATCTCAACCGCTGCCTGCTGGACTTGGCCGAGGCCCAGGCCGGGGTACAGGTCAGCTTCAACCAGCAGTGCCTGGCGCTTGACCTTCGGCAGCAAACCATGCACCTGCTCGATACGGCAACTCAGCAAGAGCAAACGGTACCCTATACCCGTCTGCTTGGCACCGACGGGGCCTTTTCGGCCGTGCGCAGTACCATGCAGCGCACCGACCGTTACGATTACTCGCAGGACTTCCTCGATTATGGATACAAAGAACTGACCATTGAGGCCGGCCCCGATGGCACTTGGGCACTGGAAAAAAATGCCCTCCATATCTGGCCGCGCGGGCAGTACCTGATGATTGCTCTGCCCAACCTCGATGGCTCGTTCAACGCCACCCTGTTTTTCCCCTATGAAGGCCCCGAGAGCTTTGCTGCGCTGCGCTCCCCCGACGATGTAATGGCATTTTTCGGCCGGGTTTTCCCCGATGCGGTGCCGCTGATGCCCCGGCTGAGCGAGGAGTTTTTCGCGCACCCGACGGGCTCGTTGGTCACCATCCGCTGTTACCCCTGGAAGTTTGACGACGAAGTGCTGCTGCTTGGCGATGCCTCGCACGCCATTGTGCCCTTCTACGGCCAGGGAATGAACGCCGGCTTCGAGGATTGCACCGTGCTCAACCAACTGCTCGATAAGCACGGCGACGCCGCCTGGCCTGCCGTATTTGCCGAGTTTCAGGCAAGTCGCAAGCCCAACACCGATGCCATGGCCGACCTGGCAATCTATAATTTCGTGGAGATGCGTGACCGCGTAGCCGACCCGCGCTTCCTGCTGCAGAAGAAGATTGAGGCGCGAATTGCCAGCCAGTTTCCCGGCCGTTGGATGCCCCTGTACTCGCAGGTCACGTTTTCGGATACCCCTTACGCCCAGGCCTGGGCGGCCGGTCAGCGGCAGGACATTATTATGGCCAGCCTCATGCCGCACATCCAAACCGAAGCCGATTTTGAGCGCCCCGATGTGCAGACCCTGTTGCAGCAGCAATTGCCAACTCCCGAGACCTTGTCGGCAGAAAGGTAATTGCGAATGCCCCGCAATACGGGGAAGAGCAAAAGTGGGCACGTCTATCTTGCAGAATAGCTGGAATGGCTGAAAAGCAGCCAGGCAGTGATGGCCGTTACGAAGCAGCAATGGAATCCGGCAGCAGCAATTTGCGGCCCCGAAGTCAGTTCAAAGTAGTTAGCGCACTGCCAGCTCCAGCCCTTCAATCGGGAGTGTCGTACCCATCAGGCGCTGGCGCAGAACGATGTAGGCATTGAACTGGCTGTTGGCCAGCACCCGCCGTACCGCCGCCAGATAGCCCAGCCGGGCAGCCTGCACGTCGGCCTCGCTGGAAGCCAGCAACAGGGCCGCGCGCTCGGCTACAGTATGCTGCTGAAGTGCCAGTTGCTGGGCCGTAGTCAGGCACAGGGCGTCGGCCAGACAAGCAGTTATGCGCTGTGCATCGCGCACATGACGCGAAAAGCTGGGAGTCGCCGTTTCGTTGTGGGCTTCGACCACGGCAGCTGTGGGCGGGCCCGGACGCCCGGGAAACCGGCCGTAGGCACTCAGGCTACCCAAAACCAATCCTACCGTCAAAATGCGAGGAGCAAGGCGAAAAAATGACGCGCGCATATTCATGGGACTTAACATAGTAAACAAGCCAATCTGGCTTGACCTGCCACAAATCTATATCAAAATCACCACATTGTTTTAACAAGAAAAAATTTACTCACTCGGCCGACGGTGATAGTTACCGTCCGAACGGCTACTTTAGACCGACGAATGAACAATCTTGCTGCTTGCTGGTATAGCAAACAGCCCTTCCCTGTTGTGCTTATGTTGACCTGTGCCATCATCGATGACGATGAAATTAACCGACTTACCCTGGAGCACTATGTCGAGCTTACGCCGAATCTGAAGCTCGTGGCTTCCTTGGCCGACGGGATGGCCGGCCTGGCTTTTTTCCGCGAAGGCCATCGCGTAGACATGCTCTTTCTGGATATCGAGATGCCTCATCTCAACGGACTCGACCTGTTGCGCGTGCTGCCCAACCCGCCAGCCGTCATTATCACTACAGCCCGCCAGGATTTTGCGGTCGACGCATTCGAGTTGCGCGTGACAGACTACCTCGTGAAGCCATTTGAGTTTGCGCGTTTCACGCAGGCGGTTCAGCGAGTGGAAGTACGCCCAATTGCGCCCGCCTCGCCTCCCGTCGCCGAGGTCACCAGTTCCGACCTGTTCGTAAAAGTGAACAGCCGCATGGTGCGCATCAATTTTGATGAGGTGCTGTACGTGGAAGCGCTTTCCGACTACGTCAACATTGTGACGTCCAAGCACAAGTATATCGTATATACTACGCTTAAAGCACTGGAACACCGGCTGGCCGCGCTCAGCAATTTTGTGCGCGTGCACCGCAGCTACCTGCTCAATACCCAGCACATCGAATCCATCGAAGACAATACGGCTAACCTGCACGGAGGCCACTTCGTGCCCATCGGCAAGTCGTACCAGGAAGGCTTTTACAAGAGCCTGCAGCGTATTTAAGCCCGAGCTGCGACCGCGCAAAAAAACGCCCCGCATCATTTCTGGTACGAGGCGTCTTTTTGCGCGGTCGCAGCCCGGGCTATTTAGCGGCTTCCACGGTGGAACTCATTTTGGTTACCATGTCGAGGTGCATCTGCAGGACAGAAACGTTTTTAGCGGCGAAGGCTTTAACGTCGGGGTCAGAGGCTTTGATGGAAGCGTCGGTGAATTCCTTCACGTCTTCCTGGTGGTCTTTCAGCATCTGCTTCATGTACTCCTGGTCCATCTTCACCCCTTTTTTCTCGGTCACGTCTTTCAGCACTTTGGCGTGCTCATCGCTGAGCGTAATGGGTAAGGTCACGTTCTTTTGGGCGGACAAGATGAAAAGCCGCAGATGAATAGTGCCGGGAGCGGCCGGATACTTAAGGGAGCTTATCGGCCGCGTCGGCCACCTCTTTGGCCGCGTCGAGCTGCTCCTGCACCGGCGCGTGGAACTTGGCCGCGAAGCCCCGGATGTCGCCATCGTAGGCATCGTCGCTCATGTCGTCGAAGGCATTCTCGTCCTGCTTCTGGGTTTTCACCAGCAGAGCCATCAGGTGTTTGTCGAGGCCGGAGCCGGATTGGGTGCTGGCTTCGTGGTAGGCTTGCTGCTCATCTTCGCCGAGCGCGGCGGGTACGGTCAGGCCTTTAGCGGCGGCCAAGGCGCGCAGCGTACCCAGCAGTTCGAGGCGCTGGGGCACCAGGCGGGCACCGTAGCCGCGCACGGTGGGCGCGGTGGCGCGGGCTTGGGCCAGCTTGCCGAGCTCGACTTCGAGCAGCGCGTTGCTGGTGCTTTGTACCAAAAACTCGGCATCGGCCTCCTGCTTCTTAGTGATATCCGCTTTGTCGATTTTCTGCTCATTCTGGGTCATCGCCGCATCTACGGCATCGGGGTTGCCGCTGCTGCCCGAGCAACTGCTCAACAACGGTAGGGCTACAACGAGCTGCCAGAACAACTGGCGCGGAAGGGGAGCGGAAAACAGCGAAACATGCATAGCGGGCTGGGGCAGCGACGGCTCCTTTGGCCGTGCGTGCAGGCTATACGGCCGGCTCAAAACGGAGTTTGACCGAAACCGGCGCAATATTTTTTTATTCGGTTTAAACCCGGTGGTATCTTCCGCTTCCAACCGGCCACAAACGCAGTACTTCGTTTAATTTCTTCTTCACTTTCAACTTATTTTCTTCTCTTCGTTATGCGTACCTCCAACCTCCGCACGCTGGCCCTGGCCTGTTTAGCCAGCGCTGCCTTGCTCACCAGCAGCTGCAATCGCAACAACGACGCGACGCCCGCTGACGACATCACCACGGCCGAAGACCGCAGCGAGGACAACTCGGAAACGGCCATGAGTTCGGATGTCACCCAGATGGCCGGCCCCGTCGACCCTCAGGCTGCCAACTCCCCCAACATTCTCACCGAAGCCGACTTCCACGCCCGCTTCGGGGCTTGTGCCACCCGCAGCTTCAATGCCACCACCCGCACCCTCACCATCGACTTTGGCACCACCAACTGCTCGTGTCCCGACGGCCGCTATCGTCGTGGTAAAATCATCGTACGCTTCACCACCGATGTCAATACTCGCCCATCCGGGGCAGTGGTAACCCGCGAGAACTATTTCGTGAACGACAACCAGCACACTGCTACCCGCACCTTCACCGACCTCGGTGCCGGCTCGTTCACGGTAGCCGTCACCAACGCCAGCATTATCCGCGCCAACAACGGCGGCACCCACTCCTGGACGGCTAACTGGACCTTTACCCGCACCGCCGGCTTCGGCACGCCCCAGGTTTCGGACGACGTATATAGCGTTAGCGGCTCGTCGACGGGCACCAACCGCAATGGCGTGGGCTACACCACCACCATCGCAACTCCACTCGTGAAGCGCGCCGACTGCTTCAAGTATTTCGTGCAGGGCACGGTGAGCATCACCAACTCGAATAACAAAACGATGACGCTGGACTATGGCAACGGCAACTGCGACAACGTAGCAACCGTCACCGTGAACGGCCACACCCGCACCATCACGCTGCGTTAAGCAGCCTAACTTCCAAAATAGAAGAGCCCGCCTGAATCAGGCGGGCTCTTCTATTTTGGAAGCCGACGGACGTACCAGCTATTGGCCTTTGAAGACCGGCTTGCGCTTCTCGCTGAAAGCCTGCACACCCTCAAAATAGTCTTCCGACTCGCCGGCAATCTGCTGGCAGTGGGCTTCATAGTCGAGCATCTCATCGAGGGTAGCGGTGCCGGCCTTGTTCAGCATCTGCTTGATGAGGCCGATGGATTTGGTGGGTGCGGCGGCGTAGCGGCTAGCCAAGGCATAGGTAGCCTCATCGAGCTGCTCGGGGGCCACCACTTGGTTCACGAGGCCGAGGCGCAGGGCTTCTTCGGCGGACACCTTGCTGCCCAGGCTGCACAGCTCAAAGGCTTTGAGCGTCCCCACCAGCCGCGGCAGAAACCACGACGAGCCCGAATCGGGCACCAGCCCGATGTTGATGAACACCTCAATCAGCGAGGCATCGGTGCTGGCCACTAAGGCGTCGCAGGCCAGCGCCAGCGAGCAGCCGGCCCCCGCCGCCACGCCGTTGATACGCCCGATAATGGGCTTGGGCAGCCCGCGCATGGCCCGGATGATGGGGTTGTAGCGCTTGTGCAGCGAGTCGTAGAACGAGCGTTTCTCCGCGCCTTGGGCGGCCTTCAAATCCTGGCCCGAGCAGAAGGCCCGACCGGCCCCCGTCAGCACCACGGCCCGCACGCTGGCATCGCGGGCCACCTGCTTCAGCGCATCTTGCAGCTCATAGCTCAGTGGGTCGTTGAAGGCATTGAACACCTCCGGGCGGTTCAAGGTAATGGTGGCCACGCCGTCGGGGCGTACATCGTAAAGGAGGCTAGTGTATTCCAATGGGTGAATGGGCGAAGCGGTGAATAGGTGAATGCAAAGAACGACAACACGAACTTCCCATCCGCTCATTCACCCCTTTGGCTATTCACTCATTGAAAGCAGCGCTTCGGCCACCAGCAAATCCTCCGGGGTCGTGATTTTTAGGTTGCGGTAGTCGCCGTCCACCAGTTGCACGCGGCACAGGTCGTCAACTACGGTCGCATCGTCGGTGAAGCTGGCCAGCTCGGGCATGGCGTAGGCCCGGCGCAGCAGGTCGATTTCGAAGGTCTGGGGCGTCTGCATCAGGCGCAGGCGGCTGCGGTTCTGAGCGGCTGAGCCGTGGGGCGACACCAGCCGCACCGAATCTTTGGGCAGCACGGCGGCGGCGGCGGCGGCGTGGGTAGCGGCGGCAGCGTAGGTGCGCTCCACCACCAGCGCCGGCACCAGCGGGCGCACGCCGTCGTGCACGGCCACCAACCCTTCGGCGTGCCCGCCCAGCGCGGCCAGCCCGGCCTTCACCGAGGCCCAGCGTGATGCCCCGCCCGCCACCAGCCGGTGCGGAATCGTCACGCTGAATTCGGCACACAGCCCGCGCCAAGTGGCGAGCTGGTCAGCGGGCAGTACCACCACGATATCGACCACGCGCAGCCCCGATTCGGCGAAGCGCCGCAGCGTGTGCAGCAGCACCGGCTCGCCCCGCAGCAGCAGAAACTGCTTGGGCCGGTCGGCCCCCATGCGCGTGCCGCTGCCCCCGGCTACCAGAACGGCGAATCGGGGAACCTGGGTGCCAGGGGGCTTTGGAGCTTCGGGGCTTGGGGCCTTGGGAGCTTGGGAGCGTAGGCCCATCGAGTCGGGAGAATCGGCGGGGCGGCGGGGGGCGCGGGATTTCATCGGCGCGAAGTTCACAAAAAAAGCGCGCCGCCTGCCCGGAAGGGCAAGCGGCGCGCAAAAAGCAACTTCGTAGTTGAGTACGAAAGCAGGACAGGATTGAAGAAGCCGACTCCGAAAATCAAGTCCTCAAATCCCTACTACAGAATCAACATCGCGTCGCCGTAGCTGAAGAACTTATACTTCTCCTTAATGGCCTGCTTGTAGGCTTCCATCATCAGCGGGTAGCCGGCGAAAGCCGAGGCCAGCATGATGAGCGTGCTCTCCGGCATGTGGAAGTTGGTGAGCATACAGTTGGCGATTTTGAAATCGTGGGGCGGGAAGATGAAGCGGTCAATCCAGCCTTGGGTAGGCTTCATGCGGGCATTGGCCGACACCGAGGCCTCCATGGCGCGAACGGTGGTGGTGCCCACGGCGCACACTTTCCGCTTGCCATCAAGGGCCTTGTTCACCACTTCGCAGGCCGGGGCCGTCACGATGAAGTTTTCCGAATCCATCTTGTGCTTGGTCAGGTCTTCCACGTCCACGGTGCGGAAGGTGCCCAGGCCCACGTGCAGCGTCACGAAAGCGGGTTCTATGCCCTTGATTTCCATGCGCTTCATTATCTCACGGGTGAAGTGCAGGCCGGCCGAAGGGGCCGCCACCGCGCCGATGTGCTCGGCATAGATGGTCTGGTATCGCTCCTTATCAGCGGGCTCGGTTTCGCGGGTGATGACCTCCTTCGGAATCGGGGTTTCGCCCAGTTCGTAAAGGGCCTTGCGAAACTCTTCATCGGTGCCATCGAATAAGAACTTGATGGTGCGGCCGCGCGAGGTAGTGTTGTCAATCACTTCGGCCACCATGTCAGATTCGCCAAAATAGAGCTTGTTGCCGACGCGGATTTTGCGAGCAGGGTCCACCAGCACATCCCACAGACGCAACTCCTTGTTCAGCTCGCGCAGCAGGAAAACCTCGATTTTCGCGCCGGTTTTTTCTTTGTTGCCGTAGAGTCGGGCCGGAAAAACTTTGGTATCGTTGAAGACCAGGACATCGCCCTCGTCGAAATAATCCAGGATATCCTTGAAGTTGCGGTGCTCAATCTGGCCGGTTGCGCGGTGAACCACCATCAGGCGGCTCTCGTCGCGGTTGCGGGCCGGGTGCATCGCCACCAGTTCCTCGGGGAGCTCAAATTTGAACTCGTGCAATTTCATCGCCATAGGGCAGTGTTTAGGGAATATACGGAAATTTGGGGAGGCAAAAGTACGGCTTTTTTCTTAGGTTTCTATTTTTGCGAATCGGCTAAGTGCCTCGCCGCAAAACAGAACCCCGGCCGCCCCCTCGTGCTTCTCATACGTTGATACGCGCGGCCGGGCGGTTTATTTTGCAACCGGGCAGGCCGCCGGCCGACAATACCGCGCCGGTGCGACGGGTCGTCGCCGCAACTTCTGGCCCGAATGCCGTCTTTTGACTTCGGATGCCGGCTCTTCGTGCGCATCTGCCCTCCTATGCTCACCCTCCGACTCACGCTGGAAAGCTTTCGCTTTGCCTGGGATGCCCTCAAATCCAACCTGTTACGCACTATCTTGTCGCTGCTTGGGGTCACGGTGGGCATCTTTGCCATCATTGCCGTATTCACGGTGGTTGATTCGCTGGAAGCCAACATTCGTAGCAGCCTCGACTTCGTGGGCGACAAAATTATTTCGGTGCAGAAGTGGCCTCTGGAATTCGGCCCCGATTATCCCTGGTGGAAATACTTCAACCGGCCGGTGCCTACTCCGCGCGAATTTCAGCAGCTTCGTAAGCAACTGGGGCCTAACAACAAGGGCTTGGCCATTTTCGCGGCGAACAGCGGCAATACGCTTAAGGCCGGCTCCAACTCGGTGGCCGACTGCGTGCTGCAGGGCGTGAGCTATGATTTCCGGGTGGTGAGCAACGTGCCCATCAAAGAGGGCCGTTACTTCACGCCGCAGGAAATGGACCTGGCCCGACCGGTTGCCATTGTCGGAGCCACTATTGCCGCCAACCTATTTCCGCACGGCGGCGCGCTGGGCCAGCAGTTCAAAGCCCGCGGACGCACCTTCACCATCATCGGGGTGATGGAAAAGGAAGGCAAGAAGCTTATTTCCATTGCCAGCAACGATGCCAACTGCATTATTCCGTTCGGCATGTTCACCAAGCTGTTTGCGCTGAGCACCAACGGCATGGGCGGCCCCAGCGCTACGCTAGCCGTGAAGGGCCGCAACGAAGACCCCGGCCTGCTCGACCTAGAGTATGAGATGCGCGGCATCATGCGCAACATCCGCGGCCTGAAGCCCCTGGAGGAAGACAACTTCGCCCTGAACCGCCCCGAGATGGTGATGGCCGTGCTCGACAAGACCTTCAAGGTGATTGACGTCGTGGGGGCTATCATCGGTTCGTTCGCCATTCTGGTGGGGGGCTTCGGCATTGCCAACATCATGTTCGTGTCGGTGCGCGAACGCACCAACATCATTGGCATTCAAAAATCATTGGGGGCCAAGAACTTCTTCATTCTCTTTCAGTTTTTGTTCGAAGCCATTTTTTTGTGCCTGATTGGCGGGGCAGCCGGCCTGCTGCTGGTGTGGCTGGTCACGATGCTGCCCCAGGATGCCCTGCCGTTGAATATGTCGGGGGGACGCGTCGCGCTGGGACTGCTCATTTCGGTGGGCATTGGCATCATCGCGGGCATTGTACCGGCCGTGATGGCGGCCAACCTCGACCCGGTCATTGCCATCCGGGCCAAATAACCGGCCGGGGCCTCTTGCGGCAAAACCGCGGGCCAGATTCAGCCGGTGCCAGAGATACCGGCGCTTTATTACTCTCCATGACTTTTCCTGCTTTTCTGAATCACGGGTTTCTGGGCAACACGCTGGGACAATACCTCATTGCGCTGCTGATTATTCTGGCCGGCGGCATCTTCCGCCGGCTGCTGTCGCGCTTGCTCACCAAGCTGCTGTTTGCCCTCACCAGGCGCTACACGGCCGGGGTAAGCGAGGCCGAGCTGCACAACCTGCTCATTCGGCCGCTGTCGACGCTGCTGCTAGTCGTGACCCTGCAGATTGCCGGAGCCACGCTCACCTACCCACATAGTTTGGTGGCCCGGCCGGACGAAATTCCGTGGCATGAAGTGCTGCTGGGACGGCTGCTGACGCTGGCCTTCATCGTGGCGGCCGCGCGGGTGGCCCTGAGCTTGGTCGATTTCGCGCTGCTGGTGCTGCACCGCCGTGCCGCCCTGCGGGCCCCTACGGGCGGGCCTACCCGCCTCGACAACCAGTTTCTGCCCTTCGCCAAGGACCTGCTGAAGGTGCTCTTCATCATCGTGGCCGTGCTGGTGGCACTGGGGCAGGTATTTGGAGTAAACGTGACGGCCCTTATTGGCGGGTTAGGCATCGGCGGGCTAGCCGTGGCTTTCGCCGCCAAGGAAAGCCTGGAGAATTTGATTGCCTCGTTCACCATTTTCCTCGACCAGCCCTTCGGCGTGGGCGACCTTGTGACGGCCGGCGACGTGAGCGGCACCGTGGAGAAAATCGGCTTTCGCAGCACCCGCCTGCGCACCGCCGAAAAAAGCTACGTGACCGTGCCCAACAAAAGCATGATTGACAAGCCCCTCGATAACCTCTCGCTGCGAACCTCGCGCCGGGTAGGCTTCAGCCTGATTTTCGACCAGAAAACAACCAGCGCCCAACTCCACGCC
>JANXMN010000449.1 GCA_025354605.1 Hymenobacter sp.
CCGGGCTGCCCCACGGCCCCGGGATACAAGCTGCCCACCAGCTGCCGGGCCGTGCTGTCGGCCATAAAAACGGGGGGTGGGGTTTTTTCGCTGCGCCGCGCCAAGGCGCTCAACAGGTTCCAGGGCGCATTCAAGGCGGCGTGGTTAGCGAACGGGATGCGCGAGAAGTAAACGTCGCTCTGGTTGATAGGAATCTGTTGAGTTCCCCCACGCAACGGTAGTACCAGCAGCCCCAGGTAGAGCAGGCAGGCTAGGGCCGCCCGCCCGCGCCCAAACCAAGCTGGTAGCGCGGGCAACGGACCCACCACCCAGCGGTACAGCCCCAAGCCCAGCCCCAGTAGGGCGAGCAGGGCCAGAAGCAGCCAACCTAGGGGCGCATTTCCCGCAGAGGCTGCCATTTCCTGGGGCGAGTTCAGATATTGCAGGGGCGTATCATCGAGGCGAAAACCCCAGACCCGATACAGCTCCAGGTCGGCCGTCATCAGAAAGGCCAGCAACAGACCCACTGCCACCGAATAACCCTTTAGCAAGGCGCGCAAGGGCAGGCGCGGCAGCAGGCTACCCACCAGCAGCAGCACGAAGGGAAGCAGGCAAACGTAAGCGGCCGCCGAGGCATCAAGCCGCAGCCCGTAGCCGAAGGTGCCCAGTAGGGTGGGCAGCGGCAGTTGCCGGGCCGCCGTGTGGGCGTAGCTCAGAAACAACAGCCGCCCGAATTCAAAAAACAACAGCCAGAACAAAAAATAGCGTGGCTGGAACGCAAATCGGTTTTTCACTGCTCAAAGGTAACCGCCACCGGCAGGGGTTGCGCGAGCAAATCAGGAGCAATTGTGACTGCGGAGACAGACAAGTGCTTCAGCTGTATTGCTCGCGCCAGGACAGCAAACGGTTGCATAAACTGCATGTTGTCGCAAAATTAAGTGAATAGTCACGATTCGCGTGTCTCAATAGGGGGGCATAAGGTGAAAATGACTGGAAATTTCAAAAAGTACGTCAAAAAGGAAGGGGTATAAGCCAAAAAATGAATTTGCGGTTTATCTTTGCTCCCGTTATTCTGTAGTATTCTAATCTAATACCCGGTTTTACCTGCTTTATGGCCATTCTGCGTTTCAAAGCTCTCGAGTTAGTCAACCAGCGTTACCCCATCACCGTGGAGGGCGGCAAGCGCCGTTCCGAAACTTTTGGGCAAAATGTCTTCAACCTCGAAGCCATGCGCGCCACCATGCCCGGCGACTACTTTAAGAAGCTGCAGGCCGCTATCAAGCAAGGCGCGACCGTAGACCGCAACGTGGCCGATGCGGTGGCTTCGGCCATGAAAACCTGGGCCATGGCCAAGGGTGCCACCCATTACACCCACTGGTTCCAGCCCCTGACCGGTGCCACCGCCGAAAAGCACGACTCCTTCTTCGACCTGAACTCCGACGGCCGGCCGATTGAGAACTTCAAAGGCTCGGCGCTGGTGCAGCAGGAGCCCGATGCCTCATCGTTCCCCAACGGCGGCATCCGCAACACCTTTGAGGCCCGTGGCTATACTGCCTGGGACCCCACCTCGCCCGCCTTCATCATCGAAACCGTAGGGGCCAAAACCCTGTGTATCCCCACGATTTTCGTGGCCTATACCGGCGAAGCGCTTGACTACAAAGCCCCGCTGCTGAAGTCGCTGGCTATCCTGGAAAAAGCCGCTCTCGACGTTTGTCATTATTTCGATAAGGACGTTTCGCGCGTTAATACTACACTGGGCATCGAGCAGGAATATTTTCTAGTTGACAAGGCCCTGCACGATGCGCGCCCCGACCTCGTGCTCACCGGCCGCACCCTGTTCGGCCACAGCCCGGCCAAGGGCCAGCAGCTCGACGACCACTATTTCGGCTCGATTCCGGC
>JANXMN010000501.1 GCA_025354605.1 Hymenobacter sp.
GTTGATGCCGTCGCCGACCATGGCCACGGTGCGGCCCTCGGCCTGCAGCTCCTTCACCTTGCCGGCTTTATCGGCGGGCAGCACCTCGGCGAAGTAGCGCGTGATGCCCACCTGCCCGGCTACCTGGGCGGCCGTTTCGGCGTTGTCGCCCGTCATCATCACCACCTCAATGCCCAAGGCTTGGAGCTTCTTGATGGCCGCGGCCGACGTGTCGCGCACGGTATCGGCCACGCCAATCAGCCCCACGGCCTGGCCGGCGACGGCGATGTAGAGCACGGTTTTGGCCTGTCCTAGAAGTTGCTCGGCCTGGGTTATCAGGGCAGGGGAGAGGCTCACGCGTTCGTCGGCCAGCAGACGACGGTTGCCAATGAGCACGGCCTGACCGCTCACGGTGGCGGTGGCCCCTTTGCCTTCCACGGCCTGGAAGCCGGTGGCCGTCAGGCTGGCCGCGCCCTGCGCCTCGGCGTGGCGCACCACGGCCTCGGCCAGCGGGTGCTCACTCTGACGCTCCACGGCGGCCACCACTTGCAGCAGCTGGTCGGCCTCCTGGCCGGGCAGCGTCCAGAAATCCGTCACGGCGGGCTCGCCTTTGGTGATGGTGCCGGTTTTGTCGAGTAGCACGGTATTCACCTGGTAAGCCTTTTCCAGCGCCTCGGCGTTGCGGATGAGTACCCCGTGCTCCGCGCCCTTGCCCGTGCTGACCATGATGGCCGTGGGCGTGGCTAGGCCCAATGCGCAGGGGCAGGCAATGATGAGCACGGCCACGAAGTTGACCAGCGCCAGCGGCAGGCGGGTGCCGGCCGGAGCCAAATCAAACCAGAGCACGAATGTGAGAATGGCAATGACCACCACCGTGGGCACAAAAATGGCGCTGACCTTGTCGGCCAGCCGCTGAATGGGGGCGCGGCTGCCCTGGGCATCCTCCACCAGCTTCACAATTTGCGAAAGCATGGTGTCGGCCCCCACTTTGGTCACCCGAAAGCGGAAGGAACCGGTTTTGTTGAGCGTAGCCCCGAATACCGGGTCACCGGCCTGCTTCTGCACCGGCAGGCTTTCGCCCGTGAGCATGGCCTCGTCCAGGGCCGAACGGCCTTCAGTGATAAGGCCGTCGGTGGCCACCTTCTCACCGGGGCGCACCACCACGAGGTCGCCCAGCTGCACCTGCTCGATGGGCACGTCGACTTCCGCGCCATCGGGCCGCACCACGCGGGCGGTTTTGGCTTGCAGGCCGATGAGGCTGCGCATGGCGGCTGAGGTCTGGGTTTTGGCGCGTAGCTCCAGCACCTTGCCCAGCAGAATCAGGGCAATGATGGTGGCCGTCGTGTCGTAGTACACCTCGGGCAGCAGGCCCCGGCTGGTGAAAAAGCCGGGCACCACGGTAGCCGCCAGGCTGTAGCCAAATGCCGCGCCGGTGCCCACGGCAATGAGCGTGTCCATGTTGGCGGCCCGGTGCTTGAAGCCATTCCAGGCCGATACGTAGAACTCGCGCCCGCTGTAGAGCAGCACGGGCAGCGTGAGCAGCAGCAGGGCGTAGTTGAGCCACTGCATATTGATGCGCGCCATCATGGCGGGCCAGAGCATTAGCATACTCAGGGGCATGATAAGGAGCGCCAGGCCCACGGCCACCCAGAAGCGGCGCTTGAGCATCGCATAGGCCAGCGCCTTCTGGCGGTCGATTTCGGCGCTGCGCTCGGCGGCGCTGGTGTCGGGGGCGCGCTCCATCACGCCGTAGCCGGCGTTGATGACAGCATCCTTGAGCGTGGCCGGGGAGGCCTGGGTGGGCACGTAGTCCACGGTGGCCTTCTCGGTAGCAAAGTTGACCATCGCCCGCTGCACGCCGGGCGTGCGGCTCAGCGACTTCTCGACGGCAGACGCACACGAGGCGCAGGTCATGCCTTCGATGTCGAGGGTTTCGGTTTTAGTGACAGGTTCCATAAAAAGCGGCGTAATGAGTGGTTTTTGAGCCGTTTAGCCAGTTGGCGAAAGCCCATAATCACGCTACAAAGGAACGGCTGCTGAAGAGCGAAGTTGGTACTAAATACCGCCGCAGAATTGCATAATTTGACGGGTTGCCGGAGCCCTTTCTCGTCAGAGAAAGGACTCCCGGCTACCGTTATGAGTGGTTCTGGAAGAGGTAGCGCCCGTGCTTCTTCTCCAGATGGTCTTTTACAAACCATGGGATGCGGCGCGTATTCTTGACAAAATCAGGGGCATCGCCCGGCACCTGATATGCCCCCAGTTCCGTGGTGAAATTGGGCAGCACATTCATGAAGTGCTTAATGGCGGCTTCCTTAGTACTGTGCCGGTAAGGGTTGCCAAAAATCAGGTTGAAGCCCTCCCCGAGTGACCAGCTATTGGCCACATCCTTTTCGAAAAACCGGCTGTGCTTGTCGTACTGATTGGTGAGCACCACCAAATCAACGTTCTGGTACAAGGAGCGGTCCGTGAACGGCGTAGGCGTAAACAAACCCTCATGCTCCCACAGGTAGTTAAACCAGCGCTGCAGGTCTTCCGCATCGCCGCAACCTACGACCAGCACATTGAGGTGCTGCTCATCGGTGGGCGCACCAAACTTCTCGTGAGCCGATTCGAGAAAGTCCTTTAAGCTGTTGTCCATGTTTTTGGCCGGCAAGTGCAGCTTGGTCGCCTCACCGCGTTTTGCCAAGCCTTCGTCCAGCGCCGCAGAAACGACGGCCATGGCCTCTTGCCCGCGGTCGGGCAGCCGGCCGGCGGTTTCGTACTTGAAGGCGTCCTGGCTATCCACCTTCTCCTTGGCCTTGAAATCGGAGCATTTCACTTCCACGTTGAACGTGAAGCCCGCGTCCTCAAACACACAGTCCACGTCCTTATCGTTGGCAGGGTTGATTTTAGCTTCCACGCGAAAATTGGTGGGGAACCGTTCGCCGAAGTACCGCGCCACCGTGGTTTCGACGGCGTACTGAATAAAGGTCTTCTCGTTAAAGGGCTGCTGCTTAAGCAGCATTTTCTCGGCGCACCAGAAGGTAAATTCCTTGGGCGTAAGTACCTGATGCATTAAGGTGCCCGCTTGCAGAAAATCGGTGAAGTAGGGGTGGCCGGAGCTTTTGGCCCGTACCAGGTAATGGTTCGTGAGCGAGGATATTTCGTCCACGCGGTTGTTGAGTTCTTGCATGTGAGTTGTTAGAATTGAAAAAATTAGTGGTCGAGCAGGAGCAGGCTTGCACCGGTGTGCTCTTCCGATGATGAATACGAAACCCGATACTCTTTCTAGAAATTGGATTGAAGAAAGTTGTCTTCGCACTTCACTTTTATCAAACAGTTATGCCAGCTTGCTTATAAAATCTCGTAGTCCACTTGCATAATTTTGCTACTCGGTCCGAAACGACATGTACCCGATTTGGAAACATACGGCGCTGAGGCGCTCAGTAGCGCTGTTTTACCGTCCCGCCGCCACCACCCGCAAACCACCACCGGAACCCTTTCGGGGCATTGCGGGTAGATATGCAGTCCTACTCCTTAGCGGAGATAAGTCTAATTTTGCGGTTGCTTAGTGCCCGTTATGTTCCGTAGCCTGTCCCCCTTCCGCCGTTTGCTGGCGACGAGCTTCCTGCTCGTCTTCGTCAACGTGTTCGTGGGGCAGTGCTGGTGCGCATCGGTGAACCCTGCCCAAATGGCTCCGCCAATGGCGGCCATGAGCCACCACCAGGCGGAAAAGCCTGCGCATCCGGGCTGCCACGGTCACGGCGCAATAGCCGAGCACCATGGCAAGCACGACGGCCACCCGGGCAAGTCCACTCGCAATCACGACTGCTGCAAGGACAAATCGGCCTCGCTGCTTTCGTCGCTGACTTCTCCGGCGCAGAAGCAGCTGCTGGTGCCCGCTCCGGCGTTACTGCCCGAAGCCATGGGTTTTAACTTCCGGCCCGCCGCCGGCAAGTGGGACCGTACCTGCGCGGTCACTCTGGTGCCCAGGGAGCACCTGCCGCCCAAAATACCTGACATCCGTATTTTCATCCAGTCGCTGACTGTCTGATTATTCCGACGCGCTAAGGCTCGCGCCGGCATAGCTATGCTATGTCCGGGGCGGGCCTTTTCGTTTGCTCGTTTGCGTGGCCTGGCCGCGCCCCTTCCCTCAATTTCCTGGTTTTTCCTCCCGCGCAATGAAGAGTTGCTGTCAGGAGGCTAGTGCGCCGCCCCCGCGTGGGCCGGGCCGTCGCTGGCTGTCCTACCTGCTCTACGCCGGGCTGGCTGCCGCCCTGGGCTTAGTGCTCTGGCAGCAGTGGCAGGCGTAGGCCCCAACGGCCCTTTCAGGGGCCAGATTTCCCATCTCATACCCGTTTTCATGAACCGCTTTCTTGTTCCGCTGCTGGCCGCTGCCAGCGTTTTCACCGTTGCCAGCTGCTCCTCGGATTCGTCGAGCAGCAGCGCCACCAACACCGTTACCACGCCCACCGGCACCGCGCCCGATAGCACGGCTGCCCACGCCGGGGGCCACACCTACGCCTGCCCCATGCACCCAGAGGTGACCAGCACCAAGCCCGGCGAGAAGTGCCCCAAGTGCGGCATGGAGCTGGTGCACAACGACCAGGTGAGCAACGGCAAGAGCTACCAGATGCAGTTCGAGCCCAAGCCCATGCAGCTCGTGGCCGGCCAGCCCGTTACGCTCACCTACACCCCGCAGGAAATCGGCAACGAGAAAGCGCCGGTGCCGCTGGCGGTGGTGCACGAGAAGAAAATCCACCTCATCATCGTGCGCAAGGACCTGTCGGTGTTCGACCACGAGCACCCCGAGTTCACGGCGGATGGCAACTACAAGGCCGCGTTCACCTTCCCCAAGGGCGGCGACTATGTGCTGTTTCAGGACTACACGCCCGACGGCAGCGGCCACCAGCTCGGCCGCCAGGTGGTGAGCGTGCAGGGGCCCAAGTACACGCCCGTCAAGTTCAGTAAGGACCAGATGCAGTGGAGCAAGGACGGCTACCAGGCCACGCTCGCCTTTGATAAGGAGCTGAAAGTGGGCCAGCTGCTAGGCATGAAAATCACGCTCAGCAAAGACGGCCAGCCCGTGAC
>JANXMN010000556.1 GCA_025354605.1 Hymenobacter sp.
ACGCTACATTTCACGGCCGGATGCCGTAAGCCTGCGTTCCTTCGACCTGTCCCGTCGCCCTTTGGGCAAGCCGCAGGCTGACTGTTGCTCCGGCTATTTTTTTGCTAAACGAGCCGGTGCCGTAGCACTGCCTTACTTCGATTCATTAGGTCGCGGGTTCAATTCCCGCTCGCCGGCTTGCCGGCGGTAGCTTAGCTGGTTAGAGCAAATGACAGGCGCTGCGCCCCGTTGCTCGGCTCGTTTATTTATTCAGTATTCCTCCCACTTACGAAGCCAATTTCCGGCGCTAAAAACCTGCGCCCCGGCTTTGTGCAATACCCATTCTCATGGCCTCTCAACTACGCGGCAACGACCTCCGGGCCCTCGGGTTTCCGGAAGGACGCGCCATTGGGCTCGCGCTGGCACAATTGCAGCGCAAGCACCTCAAGAAACTCTCGCAAACCGACCAGTTGGCGCTGCTGACCCAGCTCCTGGCCAACCCCACCGACTACCTTACCCACCTCGACTGGAGCCACGCGGCGGCCGCCCTGCTGCCCCCGCCCAACCGGCACATTGCCCTGGGCGAACGCAAGGACTACGCCGTGTTCGGGGCCGAGCACATCGAGCCCGGCGCCATTCATCAGATGGAAATTGCCATGAAGCTGCCCGTGACCGTGGCCGGGGCCCTCATGCCCGATGCCCACCACGGCTATGGCCTGCCCATCGGCGGCGTGCTGGCGACGGACAATGCCGTGATTCCCTACGCCGTGGGCGTAGACATCGGCTGCCGCATGGCCTTGTCGGTTTTCGATTTGCCACCTCGCTACCTCGCCCAGCGCACCCAGGAGCTGCGCCACCTGCTGCTCGAACACACCCGTTTCGGCAGCGGCCGGGGCTTCGAGCGCGGCCAGCGCCTGGACCACGCCGTGCTCGACCGGGCCGAATTCCGCGACATTCCCTTCCTGCGCAACAAGCTCGACAAAGCCGCCGAGCAGGTGGGCACTTCCGGCTCGGGCAACCACTTCGTCGAGTTCGGCCTGGTCGACATCACCGAAGCCGAAAACGAGCTGGGCCTGCCCGTGGGCCAGTACCTGGGCGTGTTGTCGCACTCGGGCTCGCGGGGCCTGGGCGCGGGCATTGCCGAGCGCTACACCAAGCTGGCCAAGGACGTGTGCCAGCTGCCCGGTGAAGCCCAGCACCTGGCCTGGCTGGGCCTCGACACCGAGGCCGGCCAGGAATACTGGGCCGCCATGACCCTGGCCGGCGACTTCGCCTCGGCCTGCCACGAGCAGATTCATCGCCGGCTGGCCAAGGCCCTGGGCGAAAAGCCCCTGGCAAAAGTGGAAAACCACCACAACTTCGCCTGGAAGGAACGTTTGGACGATGGCCGCGAGGTCATCACCCACCGCAAGGGGGCCACGCCGGCCGGCACGGGCGTGCTGGGCATCATCCCCGGCTCGATGACGGCCCCCGGCTTCATCGTGCGGGGGCGCAACGGGGCCGGCTCGCTGGCTTCGGCCTCGCACGGGGCCGGCCGGCTGCTCTCCCGCTCGCGGGCCAAGGCCGAGCTCGGGGAAGGCCAGGTGCGCCAGTACCTCGCCGACCACGGCATCGAGCTGATTGGGGGCGGCCTCGACGAGGCCCCGCAGGCCTACAAGGACATCCGCCAGGTGATGGCCAGCCAGCGCGAGCTGGTGGACGTGCTCGGCTCCTTCACCCCTAAAATCGTGCGCATGGACGGGGCCTGAGTTGCCGGCCCTGACCGGAGTTTCCATAAAAAAGGCCCGCCCTGTCAAAAACAGGGCGGGCCTTTTTTTTAATCGAAGCAGGAAAGATGAGTCCGGCTACTGCTGCTGTTCCGCCAGAAACTGCCGCCTCTGCCGAAGCATCAGCAACGGATAGTTGGCCGCCACTGCCAGCCGGTGCTTCGGTTGTTAGGCTCTGACTAATTATTCACGTCACGACTTGGTGTACCAAAACGATGTAGGGGCGGGGGCAAGCCCTACCGGGTACGACCCCGCCCCTACATCGTTTTGGTACACCAATTTCGGTGGTGCAGCTTCCGCTAGCCTCAGGGAGCCAGGAAGCTGAGGGTGGGGGAGGCCGTGGGGTTGAGGTCGGGGTAGGTGGTGCGGCCGGTGCCGGGGTCCACGTAGCTGGGGTTGGTGGCCGGGGCGCCGTAGGCCACGGCGTATACCTGCGCGCCGGCCGCGAAACCGGCCCCGCGCAAGTCGGCGGGCCGCAGGCTGATAGTGGAAGTGGTGCCGGAGATGATGACGGCGTAGGTGCCGAGCAGCGTGCCGGTGGTGGCCGTGGGGTTGGTGCTGCTGCTCACGAATACGGCCACCCGCTGCGCCGCCGCGCTATTGACGTTGGTAGCCGTGACCTGCACCACGAGGTTGCCGTTGTTGGCCGGCCCGGTCACGCTCAGGCCGCTCACGACGGTGCCCGAAAGCTGCGAGAGGGTGGTATTCCCCAGAAACGTGGGGTCGGGGCCGCCGAGGTGGGCTACCGACAGCCGGCGAAAAGTGCCCAGCCCAGCCTTGGCGAAAGTGAGGTTGTAGGTACCGGCCGGCACGTTGTCGAAGGCGTATTTCCCGCTGGCATCGGTGGTCGCGCTGATTTTGGGCGTGGCATTGTCGACGCTTACGGTAATGCCGCTGCGGTCGATGGGAGCACCGTTTTCGTCATCGGCTAGCACGTAGCCGCTGATGGGGCCGGTTACGACCGGAATGGTGGGGGCGGGGGTTTCTTTCTGGCAGCCGGTGCTGAACAGCAGGGCCGCGCCGGCCAGTAGGGCGGGCAGTTTCGGAAATATTTTCATGGCGAAGGCGAGAAGTTGAAACGAAAGTGGAATTGGGCGCTAGCGAGGCTTGGAGTCCCGGGCCGCCAATGGGTTTAACCCGCCTTCGTGTCAAACTCATCGACGCGGCTGCTGGCCGCCCGCAGCAGAATTGCCATCGGGAACAAATTCCGGGGCCGGCGCAATCCAACCGTTTCAGCTACTGCGTAGGTAAGGGCGTGTCTCCACAGGGGACAGTTGTTTTCATAGCTCGGAAAGCCTCTTGCCTTTGGCGAGAGGTTTTTTTATGCCGGCGCGGTTTGTATGTTTTTTTCAGTTTTTGAGAATATTCATACAACTTCCGTTGAAAATCTGTACGGTATTTTCAGAAACTGAAAAACACTGGTACAACTTCCATTGAAAATCTGTACGGTATTTTCATAAATTGAAAAACACCGGTACAGATTCCGAACCTGTTTAGGAAGTCGCCAAAAATTGCGAGAACGTCATGCTCATCTGGCGTCCGCTTGTCGAAGCATCTCTACCGCAGTACTAATCATTTACTCTCGCGGTAGAGATGCTTCGACAAGCGGACGCCAGATGAGCATGACGTGCTGGATGACTTTCTAAACAGCTCCTTCAAGAGAATTGGCTCGATTCCCGCGCACAAAAAAGGTCCCGGCTATCCAGCCGGGACCTTTTTTGTGGGGCCGCTTCCGACGAAGCGGCGGGTGCTATTGCACCACCAGGCGCTTGGCGACCAGGCCGGCCGCCGTGCGGGCCAGCACCGAGTACACGCCCGGAGCCAGGCCAGCCAGCGGCAGCTCCAGCGTTTCGGCCGGGCCGGCGGCCAGCGTACGGGTCAGCACCGTGCGGCCCAGGTTGTCAACTACCGTTACACTCGTGGCGGCCTTGCCGCGCAGGGCCACCGGCAGCAGCAGCGTAGCCGAGGCGTGGGCCGGGTTGGGGTACACGCTGGCCAGCTGGGCCAGGGCGGCCGGGGCCGTAGCCAGCACGCGGGGCTGCGTAGTGAAGAGCACCGCGTAGCGGCCGCCGGCGGCCGCGTTGGCTGTCAGCGTCAGCGAAATGCTGGGGGTAGCGGCCAGGTCGGTGTAGGTGCCGGTGAGGGCGTCGCGCAGGTAGGCGTGATAGGCGGCGGGCAGGTTGGCGAGGTTATCCACGGCCAGGGTGTAGGTGCCAGCCGCCGCGGCTAAGCGCAGGGGCAGCAGCACGTCGGCGGTGCTCAGCAGGGGCTGGCCGTTGATGGCCAGGGTTTCGGTGCTACCCGGCAATTCCGTAGCCAGCACCAGCCCGTTGGGCGAAGAGAAGGCGTAGGCATCGGCGGCGGCATCGAAGCTGGTGGTAGCATTGCGGTCGAAGTAAATAGCCGTCTGGCTCGCCATGGTGCCGTTGCGCAGGCTCAGCAGCAGAAGGGTGCGGGTATCGGCCGCGCCGCGCTGGAAGGGCGTGTTGTTCGGGGTCGTCAGGCGCTCGGCGTTGGTGAAGGCAATGCTGCCGGACGTGCCCGCCGTGCTGGTCCGCACGAAAAAGCCCTGGCCCAGCGGCAGAAACCGGGTGCCGCCGTTGGTTGACACGCCGTTGTTGTAGACGGCGTAGCTGCCCGAGTACTGGCCGCTGCTCTTGAACACGTACAGCGCGTTGTCGATGCCGGTCAGGCGGCCGTTGTCAGTCATCAGCTGCCAGTCGAGCGGGGCGGGGTAGGGGTTGCCGCGCAGGTGGTAGCCGCTGGTGGTCTGGATGCCGCGCGTGAGGCCGCTGGCCGTGAGCGGGCCGTTGTTGAGGGTGCCCACGAAATCCACGGTTTCGGTGCCGGCAATGTTCACCGTGTAGCCGCGGGTTACTACCAGCGCATCCGTAAGCGCGTTAGGCGAGCGGTAGCCCTTGTCGAAATCCTGCGGGCTGGGGCTGCCGCTGGTCGTCACGAAGGTTTCGTCGTAGCTGAACACCGTCGGGAAGGGCGTAACCGAAGCTCCCACGGTGTTATAGAGCGGGTTCACCTGCGGGGTGAAGCCGGCCGTGCTCAGGTCATTCACATTCGAATTGGCCACCGGCGACGAGTAGTGGCGGTAGCCCCGGCCGCCATTCAGGCTGGGGTCGATGTAGCGCTGCACGGTAGCCGTGCCCACCACAACCCCGTTGGTATTGACTACGCCAGCGGTGCCGCTGGCATTCGAAATCAGCGTGAAGGGGAAGCCGTTGGTGGTCAGGTTGCCCAGGCTCAGGTTCAGGCCCTGGGTCAGGCTCAGGGCCTGGCTCAGCGTGAGGCCGGCCGCGTTCTGCACGCCCACGGCCAGCACGGTGCTCAGCAGGCCGTTGCCGGTTACCTGGGCCACGGTGCCGTTGTAGATGTAATTGGCCAGCGCGCTATACGTGCGGCTCCCGCCTACCTGCACCGCACCCGTAGCGCCCGAGGTGGTAATGCCCGCCGCATCGCAAATGGCCAGCGTACCGCCCGCCTGCAAATCGAAGTTGCCCGCGCCGTTGATGGTCTGGCAGTTCTGTACCAGTGCGCCCCCGGTTTGCACGGCCAGCGTGCCACTCACGGTCAGGGTGCCGCTGAGGGTGGCCACGCCGTTGGGGCCGACGATGGTCACGTTGCGGTAGCTGCCTTGCACCGCCTGGGGCGTGCTCACAATCAGGTCCTGCGCGGTACCCTGGCCGCTGAAGTTCACCACGTAGGGGTTGTTGCCCATGCTGTTGTTGGCAATGCTTACCGCGCCAACGTTGGTGCCGACCGCCGTGGGCGTGAAGGTGACGGCGAAAGTAGCCGAGCCACCAGGGGCCACGCTGGTGGGGGCCGTGCCGCTCAGGGCGTAAGGGCCGCTGAAGGTAAATGCGCCGAGCGTGAGGGCATCGGTGCTGCTGCTGTTGCGGATGGTAAACGTTATTGGGGCCGACGTGCTGCTCACCTGCGTGCTGGGAAAGCCGCTGAACGTGCCCCCATTGGCAATGCCGGTGCCCGCCTGGCTCACCGCAATCTGCGGGCTGAAAGCGGTGGTGCTGAATATGACCGTGGCCGGGGCCGACATCGTGACCGGTCCGCCCGAGGTAGCGCTGGTGCAGCTGCCCACGAGGGTCACCGTGTAGGCCGTGCCCGGCGTTAAGCCGGTTAGGCTCGCCGACGTGGCCGTGCCTGGCAGCGTTTGCGTGGTGGTAGCGGGCGCGGTCGTCAGGGTATAGCTGCTTGAGCCGTTGCCCGTGAAGCTGACAGTTGCCGAGGTGCTGGTGATGCTGCTAGCGCTCAGGCCGGTCGGGGCGTTGCAGACCGGCTCCACATAAAAAGTAGCCGGCGCCGAAGCCACGCCGGGAAAGGGCGGATTGGTCACGGTCACGTTGTAAGGGCCCACCGTGGCCAGGTCGGCCGCCGTCAGTACGGCCGTCAGCTGCGTCGCCGATACGTAGGTGGTGGCGCGGTCCGCGCCGCTATACTGCACCGTCGTGCCATTCACGAAGCCGGTTCCATTCACCGTCAGCGTGAGGCCGGGCGTGCCCACCGTAGCCGAAGGCGGCGACAGGCTGGTGATAGTGGGCGTGGGGGCTACCGCAATCGACAGCACGTTGAAGGGAGTCGTAAAGTCGGCTGGCACGATGTTGAGCTTGTTGGTAGCCGAGCCGGGCGGGTTGGTGTTGCCCGGGTCGGTGGGGCTGCCGGCCACCACCGGCAGCGACAGCCGGTAGAGGTTGCTGCTCGATAAGCCGAAGCCATTCGGTCGGGTCAATTCAATCAGGTAGCCCTTGTTGAAAGTGCCCGTCCAAAAAATATCCAGGTTGACCCTGGCATTAGGCGAGATGCCAAAAAACATGCCCGATGAAGGGTCCTGTAGCCGAATCTGGGCCAGGCTATCGAGCGTGCCGGCGTTGGGTGGGTTCTGGTTCGACAGCAGCCCCGGCAAAAAGCTGGGGTCGTTTCGCACATCAATGTCCAGCAGCGCGGTCGTGGTGCTGCCCGGAAAGGAGTTCGTGTAAGCAACGCCGCCCACCCGGGGGGCATAGCCGTAATTGTGTTGGCCGGTGGGGAATGTATAAGCCAGTAGCCCATCGGTCGCCACCACCGCGCCGGTGACGGGGCTGAGGCGGTAGTTGGCCCGGTTAGAGCTCACCACCCGAATCAGGTCAGCCACGGGGTTAAAATTGAAGCCGATGCGCTCGGTTGCGCCCCCTAAGCTCAGCGTAAGCGGAGCAGCCGCAACCCGGGTCAAAAATCCGGTTTTGGGGTTCAGCGTGTACAGTTGGGCGTTGTTGGTGGCCAGCGCCGGGTCGTAGCTCAGGGCGTAGAGCTGCCCGGTGAGCGGCCGGAAGTCGATGCCGACTACTTTACCCACCACGGCCGGGTCGCCCGGCGCGGGCAGAATTTTCTGGAGCGGCGCATTGGGCAGGCCGCCCGCCGGGTCGAAGGCCGCCAGGCCCTGGTCGCCAGCAGCCCCCCCCGCCGGGAAAAACAGCCCGCCGGGTGCTACGCCGAAGGTGAGCGTGCCCAGCCCGTAAATAGTCGTCTGGGCCAGGCTGCTGAAACCGGCAAAAAGCATGGCCACGAGCAGAAATAAAGTGCGCGGCATTCGCAGCGGCGGATGGTCCAGTGCCGGACCGGAAAGTAGGCTTGTATGCATGGATTTAAGAACTTAAGTGTAGCGAAGAAGGCACTTGCAAATGGCGACTGAACAGCTGCCGCCCGTGGCGGCGCATACGTAATCCGGGCAGTTGAGGCGAACTAAGTTGGGGTAAAATTCCGGGAAACGCGCACAGAGGACCGGTTAATGGATTCAGCCCAAAATAAGTCCACTATTTTCCGGCCTCAGTCAAGTACCCTAACTACGTCGCCCAGCCGAATAATTCCGCCCTCGGTAATGTGGGCCGTGAGGCCGCCGTGGCCGCGCATGGCATTGTAGCCGCCCGGTCCCAGCTCTTCCTCCATGCGCGAGCACGGGTGGCATTCGCCGGTAATGTCGAGAACGACCTCATCGCCGATGCCAATCCGGCGGTTTTTCAGCGCCAGCAGGTTCAGGCCGCTCACCACCAGGTTGCGGCGCAAGCGGGCGGGGTCGAGCGGCGCATCTAGCCCCAGAAAGCCCGCCACCGCCGCCAGGTGCTCGTGCTGAATGAGCGTGACCTGCCGCTTGCCGCCTGCTTTGGGCCGGGCATGGTCGCCAAGCAAGTGTGAATCGGTTTTTAGCTCGGCCTCGGGCAGCGACACGAGCGGCTCGCGGCGTAGCGGACGCTGGCCAATCCACGTGAGGCGGCCGGTTTGGGGCAGGGTGGCCAGCAGCCGGGCCACGGTCGATTTATCGTCGCCAAAAAAGGGGAAGGGCATGTCTTGCTGAAAAGTGGTTGATGCGGGTTGGGGCATTGCTCGGTTCAGTGCCCTGGCGCGCAACCAAAGGGCGCTGGCTAGCCTCCTTGCTACTGAACTGCCACCCCGGCCAAAACGTTGTCCGGATAGTGCCGCCAAGCGGCGGCCGGCTCCGGGGGCCATGCAGGCGGCACTTCCGCCGTTGTGGTTTTTGCGGCCGGTCGGCAACCCGTTATGTCTTGGCAAATGCCAGTTCCAGTTGCCGGGTTTCTGGCCCTGCGCTTGTCTTGCTTTTGTGTTCGCATTGTTACTGAGGTTGCGCAGTGGCTGCCGAATCCCGGGTTTTGTTACTGGTTGCTCGTTGCTTGTTTCTGGTTCACCCTAGATAATCAACAATAGACCAGGAACAAGCAACGAGCAACCAGAAACAAAAACACGGGCTGCTTTAGCGGCAGCGTAACAGCAGTTATCATTTATCGACTTCCTCCTATGGCATTTAACATCCATTCAATCCGCCATTTCCTGGCCACTTTGCTATTGGTGCTGCCCCTGGCGCACACGGTTCCGGCCGCGGCTCAAACCGCCCCGGCTCCCCCCGACGTCATCCGTGAAATCACCGATGCCGTGGGCCTCAAAGCCCGCTTCGAGCTGCGCGCTACCCGCGAGGTCGACAACGCCGCCGCCGTGGTGTTCAACGGCAAGCGCTTCCTGCTCTACAACCCCGATTTCCTGGGCGCCGTGAACCGTGCCGGCCATACCGACTGGGCCGGTATCAGCATTCTGGCCCACGAAATGGGGCACCATCTCAACGGCCACACCCTGCGGGCCGGGGGCTCCCAGCCCGCCGATGAGCTGGAAGCCGACGAATTTTCAGGCTTCGTGCTGCGCAAGCTGGGGGCCAGCCTCGCCCAGGCCCAGGCCGCCATGGCCACCGTGCCCGATGCCGAAGATTCTCCGACCCATCCGGGCCGGACGCCGCGCCTGGCCGCCATCGGCCAGGGCTGGCAGCGGGCCAACGCGCAGCTGCTGGCTAGTGCCCGCACGGCGGCCCCCTCGGCCGCGCCCGCCGTGGTGGCCACCGCTCCATCCCGCCCAACTGCTCCCACCTACCACGATGAAGACCTTGCCGACCTGCCCACCGCCGTCACGGGCGCACCCAGCCGCGAGCTGGTGGCCCTGAGCCAGCGCAACGGCGATGCCGTGCGCCTGGTAGGCCAACTCACGTTTCGCAACGACCCGGGCCAACGCTACTACCTCACCAACGCCCTGAAAGTAGTGCGGGTGGCGGAGGACGACACGGCCGAAGTGGTGGGCCGGCTCACCCGCACCAATAACCAGGATTTCCCCTTTGTCCTGACCGACACGCGGCAGCACCAGCTGTTCATCACCGCTCGGGGCGACGTGTACGACAAGGCCGGCCAGCGCGTAGCCAAGCTGCACGATGCCAACTAGACGCTTCGCTTAATGAGGAATGAGGAATGAAGAATTGCGGCCAACTTTGCCAATTCCTCATTCCTCATTCTTCATTCCTCATTAAGCGAAGCGCCCATGTCCCTGCCTTTTCTACTGATTGATGCCTTTACCACCGAGCCCTTGCGCGGCAATCCCTGCGCGGTGGTGCTCGATGCCGACGACCTTGACCCCGCTAAGCGCCAGCGTCTGGCCCGCGAGTTCAATCAGTCGGAAACCGCTTTCGTGAACCGGGCCGCGCCCGGCAGCCCCGAGTTCACGGTGCGCTTTTTTACACCGGCCGAGGAAATACCCCTCGCCGGGCATCCCACCATTGCCGCCGTAACGGCCCTTCTGCACGCGGGCCGGGTAGCGCTGCCCGCTTCCGGCGAAGCCCTCACCCTTACGCTGCACCTGCTGCACGGTCCCATCCGGGTCGATGTGCTACCGGGAGCGGCCGGAGGCCCGGCAATGGTCTGGATGACCCAGCGCCGCCCCGTATTCGGTGCCACGCACGCGCCGGAGGCGGTACTGCCGCTCTTCGGCCTCACATCCGACGACCTGCTGCCCGGCGCGCCCATTCAAACCGTGAGTACCGGCACGCCGCAGCTGATGCTGTTGCTGCGCGACCATGCCGCCCTGCGCCGTGCCCACGTGGCTGATGCCGCCGGCTTAGGCCGCTACCGCGCCGGCAGCGACTTTTTTAGTCCGCACCTGTTTTGCCTGGGTGGGGCTACGCCGGCCGGCCACACGTTTGCCCGCCACTTTGGCACCCCGCCCGACGTGGCGGAAGACCCCGTGACGGGCTCGGCCACGGGCGGTATGGCGGCCTACCTCTGGCACCACGGTTACCTCAATTCCCCCGAATTTATCGCCGAGCAGGGCCACGACATGGGCCGCGCCGGTACGGTGCAGGTCCGCATCAGCGGCCCCCGCGAGGCCATCGCATCGGTGCAGATTGGTGGGACCGGCGTAGTAGTGCTGGAAGGCAGCCTACGCGGCAATTTGTAGAACAAGGGTGCAACCGGAGCCGGTTTGCTTCGGTTACGCTCGGCATGACGTTCTGTTACAGTTAAACGCACCATTCAACACCTAACTCTCAAAACGCTTTCAAGTGCCCGAATTACCCGAAGTTGAAACTTACCGCCGTTTTATTGATGAGCTCGCCGTGGGCCAGACTATTGCCGCCGTGCAGGTGAACGATGCCCACGTACTGGCCACGCCTGAAGACCAGCTCCGCGCCGGCCTCATGGGCCGCACCATCACCGGCACCAGCCGGCTGGGCAAAAACTGTTTTCTGGAGTTGGATAACGGCCAGGTGCTTGTCCTCCACTTCGGCATGACTGGTGACGTGGGGGCCTACCGCGACGAGCCCGATGCCCCGCGCTTCACCCGCGTGGCCCTTCACCTGGCCGATTCCGGCTTGCGCCTGGCTTTCATCGACCCGCGCAAGTTTGGCCGCATTCGCCTCGCTGCCAGCGCCGCCGCTCACCAGGCTGCCAAGAAAATAGGCCCTGATGCCCTGGCCATCACCGCCGCCGAATTACAGCAGAAGCTTAGCCGCCGCAAAACCCTGCTCAAGCCCCTGCTGCTCGACCAGGGCATTACTGCCGGCCTCGGCAATTGGATTGTGGATGAGGTGCTGTACCAGGCTAAAATCCACCCCGAGCGGCTTGGTGCTTCGCTTGCCGAAAAAGAGTCTAAGGCCCTGCACGCCGCTATTCAGCTGGTCCTGAACACGGCCATCGACCACGAGGCCAATTACCGGCACTTCCCCAAAGCCTTCCTCATCCACGCCCGGGAATGGGACACGTCGGCCACGGTCGTCAGCGACGATGCGCACACCTTCTGCCCCCGTCACCCGAAGGTGAAAATCGAGAAATACTATGTGGGCGGCCGGGCCACCTACATTTGCCCGAAGTGCCAACCCGCGCCAGCCAAATAGCAAGCCGAAGCAGTTTATTTTACTGGCTTAACATCCAGTGTTTTGGTGATTAGCGCAAAGCCAGTTTTGTTTTTGGCTGAGTCTTCGTCGGCCTGTTGACGCAGCACCATAAGCGTGTGGCCTTTGCAATAAAAAGCATCCAGCCAACCAGAGTGCGGCACTCCCAGCATCGACAGAGTGAACTGACTTTGCAGGGTTTCGTGCTGCCCAAAATGGCCCGGCTGGGCCGGTGAGAATTTCACCCCCGCCATTTTATATAAGCTCGTCGAATCGAGCTGGGCATGGTAAATACTTTGCACATTGCTCAGGTCCAAACTGTCGTTGAAGCACGTGATAATAATCAACCCGCTATCGTCAAAGCCGTTTTTCTGGCAATTAACTGAGACTGCGGTTGAATCAAGTTTCTCTGCATCGTCAGCCGACCAATCGCCGGGATGTTGAAAAGTAATTCCGTGCTGATTAAATGCCTTGGGGCTTTGCGACTGTTGTAGGTCGCAGCCCGCCAGCGTGAATACGGCTAAGAAAAGGCCGCTAAAAAAAATGCTTTTCATGCAAGGAAGGATTGTGGAAAATGAGCAAAAAAAGCGAATGAATTTTTAAGGGCTATGCCAAGCAGCACTCCGAGGTTAACGACAAGAATGCGCTGGAATGGTTTTTTCATTGTCCCTGAGCCATAGCGGCAGACTGAAAAAATAATAAGGTTTGGCTTTGCTGCCGCACCTCGTAACAGTGCCTTGTTAAATGGCTCATTCTCACGTGCCACCCCACCCCGGAATCAACGCATGTTGCCGCCAAAGCCGCCCCCCAGCACAAACATGCCTGAACAGGCCCCAAAGCCAATAATGAGCACCAGCAGCATGCTGAGGAAGTAGGGGGCAGCCCCTACATCCTGCGGCCCCCGGCCAATATGGGCCAATCCCATTACCAGGTTAAACAGCGCCTGGCCCAGATAAACGATGACGAAGATGAAAGCCGACGCTTGGTTAGTCACCTTGGCCAGCAGGCCCAGCAGCACGGCCGCCGCCAATACCGCGAGCAGGTTGTGGCGGATGATGTGGATGGCCGGCTTGTTCATAATAAAATAGCAGGACTGAATATAGCCGGTTTCGTTTTCATTGCTGCTGCCCGCACATACTCCAGCCTATCAGCAGAATTACCAGGCCAATTAAAACGACGACCAAGCAGCCATTTAATTTTGGCTGCTTCCCGGGCGGCATGTGGTTCGTCTCGAAAGGCTCCACTAGACAATGCCCACTCGCTCGGCCCGCAATTCCTCCAGCCGCGCCAGTTTCTCGGGGTCGCGGTAGAAGATGTTCATCGTCTCAAAGGGAATAATTTTCAAATCCTTGCTCACGATGTGCACGCAGGATTTTTTCACCGCCCGCACGTCGAAATTATACGCGTCCATAAACTGCAGGATGATGATGCGGAACAGGTTTTCATAGCCCAGATTGGGGGCCGACACCTGCGGCAGGCAGCACAGCAGTTGGTTGATTTCGGGTACCACCGTATCGACGGTATTGGCCGTGCTGAAGAGCTTGAGCATGTGCTGCCGCAGGCGCGGGTCGCGCTCATACACAATGGTGTTGCTGCTGTTCTGCAGCAGCTCGGCGGGGTCGATGTAGCGGGTGAGGGGAAATACCTCGCCATCGAGTTTCAGGGCGTAGGCCATGGCCAGCGCGTCGGGGTTGCAGGGCACGGGCAGCAGGTCTTCGGCCGTGAA
>JANXMN010000563.1 GCA_025354605.1 Hymenobacter sp.
CTCACGGCCAACCAGCTGGCTTTTCTGAAAAGTGCGCTGCTGCCCGGCCTGCCCGACTTCGAGTGGACCGTGGAGTGGCAGCAGTACTTGGTCGCGCCCACCAACGCCGCCAAAAAAGCGGCCGTGACCACCAAGCTGCAAGCCATGCTGCGCGCCCTGATGGGCCTAGCCGAGTATCATCTGAGCTAGGTACTGGGCGCGGATGGGCCCGCCTGTCATTGCGAGTGAAGCATTCTGCGCGTCAAGCAGAGACGGAATGCGGCAATCCGTCCTCTCTCAGCGACCAGTCTGATAATGTGACAAGCCTTTTTAGAGGCAGCGCACTATTTTTAATTCATCACAACTCAACGTGTCTGAGTGCTAGAGGAAAGATTGCCGCGTTTCGCTGCGCTCCACTCGCAATGACAGTTCCGCCTCACTTCCCATGAAACGTCGCGAATTTCTCCAGACTACGGCTGCTGCTTCCGTCGGCACGGCTATTTTGAGTGGGCTGCCCATTGGCGCCTACGGGTACTCGGCACAGCTGGCAGCCATGACCAATGCGACGACACCGTCGGATAAGGTGCTGGTCATCATTCAGCTGCAAGGCGGCAACGACGGGTTGAACATGATTATCCCGCTCGACCAGTATCCGGCCCTGATGGCGGCCCGCAGCAACATTGCCCTACCTCAGAATCAGGTGCTGGGCCTCACCACGGCCACCGGCATTCATCCGGCCATGGCCTCGCTGCACAACATGTACCAGAACGGTAAGCTGGGCGTGGTGCAGAGCGTGGGCTACCCCAATCCCAACTTCTCCCACTTCCGGGCCACCGACATCTGGACCTCCGGCTCCGAGTCGAACGTGACCTTAACCACTGGCTGGGCCGGCCGCTACCTCAACGGCGAGTACCCTGGCTTCCCCACCGGCTTCCCCAGCACCCAGAATCCCGACCCGCTGGCCATCAGCATCGGCTCGGTGGTGAGCAACTGCGTGCAGGGTCCGACCGTGAACATGGGCATGGCCATTGCCAGTACCTCGTCGTTTTATCAGCTGCTCAGCGGCGGCGTGGATGTGGCCCCCAACACCCCGGCCGGTCACGAGCTGACCTTCATCCGGCAGGTGGTGAGCCAGACGCAGGTGTACACCACCGCCATTCAGGCGGCGGCCGGGCGCGCCCAGAACCTGTCGCCCCTGTACCCCGCCGCCGGCCAGAATTCCCTGGCCGACCAGCTCAAAATCGTAGCGCAGCTGGTGGCCGGTGGCCTGCAGACGCGCATTTACGTGTGCCAGCTCGGCGGCTTTGATACCCACACCCTGCAGGTGCCTGCCACGGGCGGTACCAGCACCGGCACCCACGCCACCCTACTGGGCAAGATTGCCGAAGCCGTGAACGCCTTCCAGGACGACCTGCAGCGGCACAGCATCCAGGACCGGGTGGTGGGCCTCACGTTCTCGGAGTTTGGCCGGCGCATTCGCTCCAACTCGGGCTACGGCACCGACCACGGCGCGGCGGCCCCGCTGCTGGTGTTCGGCTCGAAGGTGAACCCCACCGTGCACGGCCCCAACCCCACGCTGCCCGCCAGCGCCGGCGTGAACGACAACATTCCGATGCAGTTCGACTTCCGCAGCATCTACACCAGCATTCTCAAAGACTGGTTCCAGGTGACGCCCGCCACGCTCACGCAGCTATTCGGGCAAAGCTTTGCCTACGTGCCGGTGCTGCGCCCAGGGGCTGTAACGGCCACCGCCGGGGCCGTCGAAACGGCCGAATTCACCGTGTATCCCAACCCCGTAGCCCGCGAGGGAAGTGCTACGGTGGCCTACGACTGCGCCGGTGGCCACGTGCAGGTGGTGATGCTCGATACGCTGGGCCGCGAAGTGCGCCGCGCCCTCGACCGCGTACTGCCCGCCGGGCTTCAGCAACTGCCCCTCGACCTGAGTGGCCTGGCGGCCGGAGCCTACTACTGCCAGGTGCGCGAAGACCGTCGCACCGGCTCGCGCATCGTGGTAGTGGAGTAAAGAGCCTGATTTATAAAAGGTAGCCGGTAGCGGTTGCGGCTGTCTCTCAGCGGGATGGCCGGAGCAGCTACCGGTTATTTTTTTCCGAAGGCCGAAAAAAGGCAGCCCGGCCGCAAGCTTTTCCGTAAAGGGTTTGCGCGGCTTCGGTCGCTGCGTCTTTCACATCTCCTTCTCAATACGACTCTGTTTATGGAAGCCCAACTGGAACAAATCGAAAAAATTCTGCCCGAAGACCTGGCCCGCACTTTCGAAAGCGCCTACCATGTATTTCAGGGCAAAGCCGAGCACGTCGACGACCTGCTGAAGCACGGCGGCGTGCTGCTGCGCAAAGCCTCCCGCAAGTTCACGCCCACCCAAATGGTGGTAGGCATTGCTGCTCTGGCGGCGGTGGCCGTAGTACTCATCAGCCGCGCTGACAACTAAGGTTGCCACCGGCCCGGTCGGTACCGGATAGTTAAAAAGGGTGCCCTCCGAAACGGGGGGCACCCTTTTTTGTGCACGGCTGGGATGTAAATAGTCCGTCATTCTTCATCGTTGCTTGATGCGCGGAATGCTCACAATGAATCCCGGTTGCTGCCATTGCACCACCCTGCCTCACCGAATATCAATGCTGACGGGCACCTGCAGCCGCACGGCAACGGGCTGCCCACGTTGGCGGCCCGGGGCCAAATGAGGCAGGCGCAGCACGGCATCAAGAATGGCCTCGTCGGTAGCAGTGCCGAGGCTGCTGAGCAGCGCCGGGCGCGTGACGCGGCCATCAGGCTCGACTACGAAACTTACCTGAGTGTCGCCGCTGGTGACGTGCTCGGGGTAGTGAATCAGCTCCTGAATGGTGGCCTGAAGGGCGGCGGGGCCGTCGTGGCCGGGGAGCGTAGGCATCTGCTCAACCTGGGCGTAGACCTGGTTTTCGGGCACCGGCGGGGCCGTGCCAGCCGGTGGCGGGCCGGGCCGGAACCACACGTGCAGCGTTTGGTACTGGGCCACGGGCTGGTCGTCGTAGCCCAGGGCGGGCTGCCAGCGCGGGAAGCTGCGCACGAGGCGTAGGGCTTCCTCATCGCAACTGATACAGAGGGGGGTGATGACTTCCATTGCGCCCACACGGCCATCGGGTTTCACCACGAAACGCACCGTGACGCGGCCTTGCAGGTCGCGCTGCTGCACCTCGGCGGGCGTGGCTTTATGCTGGAGCAGCCAGGCTTCGAGGGCCGCATCGCCGCCGGGGAAACGGGCCGGGCGCGCCACCTCGGTAGCAGCAAATACGTGGCGCGGCGACAGAAACATCACGGGCAGCGTGAGCAGGGCTGCCACCGGCTGGCTCTGGTAGCGGGCGGGCCGCAGCCGGGGCATGCGCTTCACGGCGGCCAGGGCGGCAGCATCGCAGGCAGGGCTGAGCGACTGTACCACGGCGGCTTTGCGCCCCACGCCGCTCACGCCTACCACGACGCGTACGAATACGCGGCCTTCCACGCGGCCCTCGCGCACCTCTGCGGGCAGCTGCACCTGGTTTTGAATGGCTTTTATCAGGGCCACGTTGTCGCCGCCATCGGAGAGGGTAGGCAGCTGGTCGACGTAGCTGAATACCTGGCTGGTATCGGTGGCGTACTGGTCGAAGCGCTGAGCAGCGGCGGGCCGGATGGCCGCCAGCAGCAGTCCGGGCAGCAAGAGCAGCAACCGCGACAGGCCAGCCGGGCAGATTCGAATAGGGTGGGAGTCCATGCCGCGAATTTACAGCGGCTGGCGGCTTGGCGAAATAGCCGGTCGGCCGGGGCCGAGCCTACAGGAAAGAGGGGTTGATGGTATCGTCGCCCCGGGCAGCCGGGCTGCCATCGTCGACTCCGGGGCGGTGGCCGGCCTGGGGCAACGGACTTTGTTCCTCATCGGTTTCCAACTCCAAATCGGCTTCGTCCTCTTCCGCGTTTTCGGCCTTGTCTTTAGAGGCTGCGAATAGGGCAAGAATGCCGGCGAAACTAATGGTGGCCGCCCCGAATTGGGCCGTGGCCTGCGGCGTGCGGCGGCTAGCCCCGCCCGGCGGCACAGCGACTGCCCAGGGTGCCTAAGCTGGCTGGTTGTGGTGGCCGCACTGGTAACTTAAGGGTGCGGGTGTGCGGGCACCATCAAGGCTATGGGCAGTAGGAAAGTGTAAGGGGCCGGCTGACCATCGCAGCAGTAGGGCACGAAGCGCGGCAACTGCCGAACTGCCGCCAGTACCGCCGCATCCAGCGCATAGCTGAACCCGCGTACCATTCTTGCTTCCCCCACCAGTCCATCGGCGCGCACGGTGAAAGTGGCGATTCCCCGCCAGGGCATATCCTCCGACCAGCAGGTCGGGTAGCGAATCAGGCGTTGGATAGCCGACAGGACGGCAGTTGCACCGCCGCCGCCTGGCAGTTCTGGCCCGCTTGCTCCCGTCGCGCAGGGGGCTGAAGCGGCTTCAATGCTGGGAGTGGGAGTATCTGCCGTTTGGGCTAGGGCAGGCTCGGCCACCAGGAGCAGCAGCAACCAAAGCAGTTGGCTGGTTTTCATGAGCGAAAGAAATGAGCAATAATGCGCAACGCCCCGGCCCGAAAGTTATTTCGGGGACGGGGCGTTGCGCAGTTTCGGAAAATCAGTTCAACGGCAACAACATCACCGCAGGGCTACTTCGCGCACCAGTCCGCCGATGCCCCACACCAGCAGTTGCTGGCGGATGGCCTCGGCCTCGGGCCGCTCGCCGAAGTTGCCCACGAGCACGCGGCTGCGCTGGCGGCCGTCAATCATGTCCTGCGATACCGTTACGTGCAGTTCGGGCATCACCGCTTTGATGCGGGCCTGCAGGCTCTGGGCATTGGCAGCTTCGACGAAGGAACCAGCCTGGATGAGGAAGCCGGCGGGGCAGTCCACCGATTCGGCCACGTCGATAACCTCGGCTTTGGTCACGGTAGCGGCGGCCACGAGGTCGGCTTTGTCGCCAGTCGCCAGGGCGGTAGTTGTTACCTTATAGGTCGTGAAAGCAGCGTCCGGGTTGGGGTCGGCATCGTAGAGCACGGCCAGGTTGCCCGGCGTGGATGCCGGGCCGAGGGGGGTATCGGCGGCTACTACCTCGGCTATCACGGTGGCGGCACCGCACTCGACCACGCCCAGGGGCTTGGCTGCGATTTCCGATAAATCCAGGATGCGCTGGTGACGGAAGGGGCCACGGTCGGACACGCGCACTACTACGGCGCGGCCGTTTTTTACGTTGGTGACGCGCAAGCGGGTGCCGAAGGGCAGGGTTTTGTGGGCGCAGGTGTAGGCGAAGCGGTTGTAGCGCTCGCCGCTGCTGGTCCGACGGCCCTGGAAGTAACTCCCGTACCACGAGGCCCGGCCGCGCAGCACCGTGGTGGTGCTGGTAGAGCTGGGGTCCGATTTGGTGGTGCGGTGGGCACGGGCCAAAGCCGGTGCACCCGCAAAACCCAGCAGCAAAAACAGGCAGCTGGTGAGGGCGGTTACTAGAGCGCGTCGAGATAAAATCATGCTAATGGTCGATGGTGAGCAGGACAAACATAGGCCCTACTGGCAGCCAACCCCACCAATGCTGGGCGCGAGCAGCCAGCCAATACCCCTATTAATTATCCTTTGCTAAGAAAACTTGGATTTAATTTATCCAAGAAGGGCTTAGAAAACCTGCCGTGAGGTGGCTCAAACTATATTTTGCTCCAGCCCGCTCCAACCCTTGTGCAGACGCTGGAATTAGATTATGCGACGGGTATAAAATTTGGGCTTAGCGCCTTCCGGCATCTTCGAAACCGGGTTGCACAGGTCCAGATTTTTTCGTAAGCGCCTGCCTGCCAGCGCCACCCCTCAACCGTACCTTTGTCCTATGGATTATGGCCGCCTGCCCGACCTGCGCTACGTTGATTTCGGCCTCCCGTCCGACCACCCCGAAACCACCCGTGTGCTGGCTCGGGCCCGCCCCAGCCAACCCGCTCCGCCTCGCCTGCACGTGGGTTGCCCCATCTGGACGAATAAGGAATGGCTGGGCTCCTACTTCCCGCTGGGCATTAAGGAAGCCGATTATCTGCACTACTACGCCCAGCAGTTCAACAGCATCGAGCTGAATACCACCCACTACCGCATCCCGGATGCCGCCACCGTGCGGCGCTGGCGGGCGGCCGTGGGGCCGGATTCGGGCTTTAAATTCTGCCCCAAACTGCCGCGCAGCATCAGCCACGAGCGGGAGTTGTTCCAAGCCGACGACCTGGTGACGACGACGGCGCGAGCCTTCGAGGGGCTGGGTAGCAACTTAGGCTGGGCGTTTTTGCAACTGCCGCCGCACTTCGGCCCCGAGCACCTGCCGCGTCTTGAGCGCTTTCTGGTCGACTTCCCCGCCACCGTGCCGCTGGCCGTGGAGCTGCGCCACCCCCGCTGGTTTGCCGATGCCGCGCTGGCTGAAGCCGTGTTCGCCACCTTCGAGGCCCTGAACAAAACGCTGGTTATTGCCGATGTGGCCGGCCGCCGCGACGTGCTGCCCATGCGCCTGACCACGCCCACGGCTTTTATCCGTTTCAACGGCCACGGCCTGCACAGCACCGACTACCAGCGCGCCGACGCCTGGGCCGAGCGCCTCGCAGCCTGGGTGGCGCAGGGCGTGCATGAGATATATTTCTTTATCCACCAGAAAGATGTGCGTCATGCGCCCATCTTCGCCCAGTATTTACTGGAAAAGCTGAAGGCGCTGACGGACATTGCGGTGCCGCCGCCGTTCATCATCCCGCAGCCGGTGCAGGGGAATTTGTTTGGGTAGTAGCTCCCGTGCGCCGCAAAGACTGCGTGCTACGATAGCAGCGGGCTGAGCACCTGCCATACGTTGTCAGCCAGAATTTTCTGGCCGGCCGCGTTGGGGTGCACTCCGTCGGGCAGGTTCAGCTCGCGGCGGCCGAGCACGCCTTGCAGCAGGAAAGGGATAAAAGGCAGGCTGTTTTTCTCGGCCAGGGTGCGGAACAAGGCTTTGAACTCGGCCGCGTAGTGGGCCAGGCGGTGGCCGCCGAGCGGGCCGAGGTTGAAGGGAAACTCCAGGCCGGCCAGCACGAGTTGCGCTGCCGGGTACTGCCGCCGCACGGCATCGATAATGAACTGGAGGTTCTGGCTGGTTTCGCGCACCGGAATGCCCCGGATGCCATCATTGGCCCCGAGCGCCAGTACAAATACGTCGGCCGGGTGGCGGGCCAGTACCGAGGCCAGGCGCTGGCGGCCGCCGGCGCTGGTTTCGCCGCTCACGCCGTAGTTGTAGGCTTTGTACGGAAGCGACTGCAAATCGAGCCGCTGTTGGAGAAGGCTGGGGAAGCTCTGGGCGGCGGGCAGGCCATGGCCGGCCGTGAGGCTGTCGCCAAAGAAGAGGATATTTTTCATGGAATGCCGGCCGGACAGTAGCGGCCGGGGTTTGGTGTGAGATGGGCCGTGAGGGCAGGGCGCGTGGCCTGCGCACGCACCGCGGCACCGCTTAGACGCAAAAAAGCCACCCTGAAACAGAGTGGCTTTTCTCACCTTTTTTCTGCAAAAAAGTACCTAGAGACTAGGTAGGGTCAACACCTGGCCGACTTCAATCAGGTCAGGGTTGTTGCCGATGAGCGCCTTGTTGGCGTCGTATATCTGGTGCCACTTGGCGGCATCGCCGTAGTGGTGTTTAGCAATTTTCGAGAGGGAGTCTCCACTGACAACAGTATAAGTGTTGCCGGAAGTTTCCGGTTTGGCGTTGCCGAAAAAATCGGTTCCACCGGCGGCGGGTTTGGCAGCGGGTTCTGCGGGTTTCTGCTCGCCTTTATCGCTGATGAAATCAAAGAGTCCCATGGGTTTTACAAAGTTAAATGAAAGATTGATTTCGCCGACAAAAACCTGCGAGGGGGCCGACCGGGTTGCTATACGCGGCCGGTTTCAGGGGGTTACACGGCCAACCCTTTTGCGCTCCTCCCGTAAGCCGACGACGGGTGCGCAATTTTTGCGCGCGCTGCCTAATTCTTTCACCATTACCGTAAGTGCTCATGAAACTCCAGTCCCTTTTCTCGCTCCGTTACTTCGCCAGCCTGCTGCTACTCGTGTCGCTATTCACCGCTGCGTGCGGCAACGACAAAGGCAAAGTGGAAGGCGTGAACATGCTGTACGGCACCGACAGCAAGGTGTGGAAAACCGCCACGGAAACCAACGCCACCGGCGATAAAGTAGCCCAGACCGATGCCGCCAAGCAGGAGGAGCTGCGCATTTTCGCCAACGGCACCTACAACATGACCGGTGCTACCGGTGCCGTGAACGGCAAGTACACCTTCGACCAGGCTGGCAAAACCATTACCATGACCCCCGATGGCTCGACCACGAGCAACACCTTCTCGGTGGAAACGCTCACCGACAGCAAGCTCACGCTGAAGTCGGCCGACGGCTCGGCGCTGATGCTCGAAGCCAATTAAGCATTCGCAATCAGCTCCGGAAAAGCCCCGAACCATTGCGGTTCGGGGCTTTTTTTGTCCGCGCCGCTCCCGGCCATTCCTGCGCCTTGCGCGGCAACTTGCTAACTTGTCCCCATTCCGGCTGCCCGGCGCGGCTTTTCCACCTTATTTTTCTGCTGATGTTTTCTGGTTTAAAAGCGGCTGCCGCGCTCCTCGCGGCCGGCCTGCTCGTGCCGGCGGCCCGCGCCCAGGCTCCTGCGTCTTTGCCCATCCATGTGGTGCGCAGCATTAACCCCTCGGATACCAATTTTCGGGACCTGGCCTTTCTGAAAGCTGAAATTAGCTCGGCGCGGGTGGTGCTGCTGGGCGAACCCAGCCACGGCGAGGGCAACGTGACGGAGGCGAAAATCCGATTGGTGCGCTACCTGCACGAGCAACTGGGTTTCACCACGCTGGCGTTTGAGAGCGGGTTTTACGACCTGCACAAGGCCCAGCAGGAACTGGAAGCGGGGCGGACGGCGCAGGAGGCATTGGGCAATAGCATATTCCCCATCTGGATGAACACCCAAGAGTTTCAGGCGATGCTACCGCTGGTGGGCAAGGGAGGGCTGCGCGTGGCCGGGTTCGACCCGCAGCTGATGATTTCGGGCTATAGCGGCGACATGGTGGACGACCTGGAGGAATTTTTGACTCCGGACAAAAGCGCGGCCCTGCTCAATTTCGATTATCTCGACCAGGTCATCGGCTTTATGGGGGAAAGCTTTGCTTTCGCGCCTACCACGACCCTGACCGAATTCGAGCGGGAAATAGGCAAAGCGGCCCGGCTGGTAGACAAAGCCGCCGGCAGCCCCGACCCCAAGCGCCGAGCTGAAGCCGCTTTCTGGCAGCAGAACCTGCGCAGCCTGTTGGCCCAGGCCCGCAACTACGCCACGAATGAGCTGGAGCTGAAAACCGACTCCACCTTCAAGGCCGTCGACAGCAACCCGCGCGATGCGCAGATGGCCGACAACCTGCTCTGGTACCTGCGCCAGCACCCGCAGGAGAAGGTGATTTGCTGGGCCGCCCTGCCTCATCTGGCCAACCGCACCGACAGCTTCGACCAGGCCGAAATACGGCCGTTCCGCCCGATGGGCCGCGCGGTGAAGGATGCGCTGGGGCCGGAACAGGTATATATTCTGGGCACCCTGGGCGGAGGCGGGCAGCACGGCGTTTGGTTTGAGGCGGCCAAGCCCAAGGCCGTGCCCGCGCCCGTCGCCGGCTCCCTGGAGGCCGAGCTGCTGGCCCAGCCGGCCGACTATGCCTTCGTGAGCCTGAAGCACGAGGCCGCTGGCCGCCGGCTTACGACCTACGCCTTCGATTACCAGCCGATGACGGCGGTGTGGAGCGAAGCCGTGGACGGCTTTCTGTTTCTGCGCCGGGTGCAGCCTGCGGCACCCCTGGTGGCTATTACTGGCCGCGCCGCTACTGCTCTGGCCGACAGCACCGCCCTGGCCCGGTCGCGCCCGAACGCGCTGAACCCGATGGGGCGGCCGGTACGGGTAGCCGCGGGAGCAGGAGCCGCGCAGTTGCGCGGCGTGGTGCTCGACCGCCAGACCAACCAGCCGATTCCCTACGCGTCGGTGAGTGTGCCGGCCCAAGGCGTGGGCACGGTGGCCGACGGGCAGGGCCGTTTCGCGCTACGGGCCCGGCCCGGCACGCTGACGGTGAGCAGCGTGGGCTACGCCGAAGCTACGGTAGCGACCACCACCGCACCCCTGAACGTGCACCTGCGCCCGGCCGCCTACGAGCTGCAAAGCGTGGAAGTACGCGGCGAAAGCCTCGACCCGCGAAAAATTATGAAAAAAGTGCTGACAGCCCTGCCGACGAACTACGACCAGGGCGACTATACCACCGAAGTGTACACCTATCGCCGCATCAGCAACTTCGACTCGCTGGCCTACGAGGGCGAATACGTGAGCCAGATGCGCGTGCCGGCCGGGCAGAAAAACCTGCACGGCGGCTTTCTGATGCTGGAGGCCATGCCCCAATACCGGGTGCGGGAAAAACACGATGCCAAGGCGCTGCCGAAGGGCAACAAGGTGCTGGATATCATGGGTTATGGCCCGGGCTTTTATGCCTTCGGGGCCGACCCGGTGCGCACGTCGCCCCTGTTCAAGAACGGGCGCTGGCGGAAGTACACGCTGCACCTCGACAGCGTGTTCACCCGCGACGGGGAAATCGTGTACCAGATTGGCTTCGTGGCCAAGCGCGCCAACCACCGCACCACGGGCACCTACCTGCAGGCCGGCTACCGGGGCCAGTTCGAGGTGCAGCAGCGCGATTACGCCGTGACGCACTACGAAGCCAAATGGCAGGGCGACACGGTGATGCAGAACGCCGTGGCCCGCAAGTACGTGGGCAAGCCCGTGCTGCTGGCCCGGCTCTACGCCAACCTCTACTCCCAGGAGCAAACCGAACACGCCGTGGACTACGCGCGCGCCGCCAACGGCCGCTACTACGTGTGGCACAGCCGCGGCCTAGGCCTCGATGCGGGCCGGGTGCTCCGCACCGGCCAGCGCTTCTACCGGCAACGCAACTGCGAGCAATATTTCGCGTTGCTGCCCGCCAACACGCCGCTCCTCCCGCCCAATCCGAAAATAGACCCGCGCTGGCAGGACGCGGAAACCTACCAACTGACTTTCATCGACTATCACCCGGAGTTCTGGCAAACCTACCAGCGCCCCACGGCCAGGAAATGAGTTAAAAGCAAAGAGTTAAAAGGCTACCGTGTTTTTTAACTCTTCACCCCTAACTCTTAACTCCATTCTGAAACACCCGCGCCACCCAGCGCGGCAGGAAAACGCTGCCCAGCACCAGGTAGAGGTAGTACGTGACCACCCGATACAGCAGCACCATGAAGCTGGTGAGCGTGGCCGTGCCGATGAACTTGCCGAAGAAGGTGGGAAACGCGCCTTCCACAATGCCCGCCCCGCCCGGCGTGATGGCCAGCAGCAGCAGAACTTTGTAGGTGAGGTTGCGGGCGAAGATGAACAGGAAGGTGTCAGTATCCATGGGCACGAAGGCGGCGATGAGGCAGCCGATGACGAGGTAGCGGGCCGTCCAGACGAAGAAGGTGCTGGCCGCCGCCCGCCACCAGTAGATGGCGGGGTTGCCGCGCAGCTGCACCGAGGCGTCCATCATTTCCTGGCCGTGCTGGTAGGCCTTGCGCTGCCAGCGCCGCAGCAGCCGCCACGAAAATAGCCGCACCAGCAGCCGCCGCACCGACTTCGGGTTGATGAAAATGGCGTACAGCATCAGCCCGGCGTAGGCTGTCACGGCCACGTAGCTCAGCAGAAACATGATGCGCAGCGTGGCGATAAAGCCGCTGTGCAGGGCCTCGTGCGGGTAGAGCCCGGCCCCGGCAATAAGCACCACCAGCGGCACCATAATGACGTAGTAGAGGTTGTCCATCAGGGCCGTTACCATCACGTAGGCCATCGACTTGCCCAGCGAAATGCCCTCCTTGTTGAGGATGAACGAGGCAATGGCCGTGCCGCCCACCGCCGAGGGCAGCACGCAGGAAGCAAATTCCCAAATCATAATCACGTCGAGGCTCTGGCGGTAATTCAGCTCGCGCTCGGCAATGTGGCGAATGCGGTAGATGTAGCCGAAGTCGCGGGCCAGCAGCACCAGCATCGTCACCAGCAGCCATTCCCACTTGGCGTGGGCCAGCGGGGCCAGGTCGCCGGGCCGGTAGCTGCGCCAGAACATGAACCCCACCACCCCCAACCCAATTACGATGGGCACGATGAGCCGCGAAGGTTGCAGCCGCTGCAAAAAATGCGCGTCGTCGTCGGGCAGGGCAGGCTGGGGGTGATGAACCATCGGGGCGGAAAAGTAACCCGGCAAAAGTAGCCCGCCGGCCGGGCGCGGGCACCGGCCGCTGGGCGAGCTAACAAAAACGTCATGCCGCACGGGTAGCAGCATGACGTTCCTTGCAGTTTCTCGTTGCTAGGCTCGGGTTGCCATTTCGTCGTTGAAGAAATGAAGTTTAACCAGCAACTGGTTTCCGCTACGGGCGGCCGCCGGAGCTGCCGGCGGGGGTGATGCCGCCCGGTGTAGTGGTGCCCGGCGAGGGCACGTTGGCCGGCGCGCTGATGGGGTCGGGCTGCGGCGCTACCGGCCGGCGGCCGGTAGAATCGGCCGGCTGGGCGGTAGCGGGCCGCCGCATACCGGGGTAGCCGCCGGGGCGCTGGCCGGGTTGGGGCCGGGCGGTGCTGTCGGTAGCGGGTTTGCCGCTGGTGCTGTCGGCGGCCGGGCGCGGCATGCCGGGGTAGCCACCGGGGCGCTGCTGGCCGTTGGTGCCGGCCGGGGCACCGGGGTAGCCGCCGGGGCG
>JANXMN010000582.1 GCA_025354605.1 Hymenobacter sp.
CGGCCCACCCGGCAGCATGCCGGATGGGCCGATGGCGTTTGGGCGGCCGAATATTATTTACTAAAGCGCACCGTGCCGTAGCGCACCTTGATGTTGACGTTGCCGGAGCGCGGGGCCGGCAGCACCGCCCCGAACACGCCCAGCACGTCGCTGGTTTGGGGGCCGTCTTCCTGCGAGAGCACGCGCACCAGGTTTTTGTCGACCAGCAGTTGGCCCTGCTCGGTGCTCACGTCGAAGCGGAAGGCTGGCGTGGCCGCGCAGCCCAGCCGGATGCTGCTGAATCCGCCGTCGAGGTTCACCTGCCGGAAGTTGGGGCCGAGGTCGCGCACCACGAAATCGGGGCAGTAGCGCACCGCCATGTCGAGGGCCTCGCTCAGGCGCTCCACCGTGAAGCGCGAGTAGCCCGACGAGCCGCGCAGGTTGCGCACCGTGCCCAGGGCCACGTCGCCGTACTTGCTGTGCACGGTGAGGTCCTGCACCTTGCCGATGTCGACCTCGGAATAGTTGTTGCGCAAATCGATGGTGGTGCCCTCGTCGAGGCGCAGCTGGGCATAGCTGGCATCGATGCTGGCGTGGCCAGCGAAGGCAATGCGGCAGTCGCCGTTGCCAATGCGGATGAGGTTGGCCGGGCCTTCGAGGCGGGCCGTGCGCAGGCTGCCGTATTCCACGGCCAGTTCGGTGCTGCCGCGCAGGTCGCCGGTCAGGGCCACGTCGCCGAAGCTATCGTAGAGGCGCAGGGTCGTGGTGCGGGGCAGCCACACGGTGTAGTTCACCTGGTAGCGGCAGCCGCCGGCCCGACCGCGCAGGGCGGGGCCAAACAGTGTGCTCACGGCCACGCCACCGGTTTTGCAGTCGTAATCGAGCCACTGCACGCCCAGCGCGTCGAGCACCTGGTGGGCACCGGCATCGGTTTCGGCGCGGGCCACCAGCTCAGCTTCCACTTTGATTTCGGACTTCCCCCAGGTGTTCACTTGTACCCGGCCGTAGCGGGTATCGAGGGCGAAGGCCCGCCCCTGCTTCGGCCCGGCAAACGTGCGGCTGAGACGGCGGCGCAGCTCTACCTGCAGGTTGGCCTGCTCGGGCTCGGCGGGCTGGTCGGCCCCCGGGTTCTGCGGGCCTTCCTGCTGCGCGAGCGCGGGCAGTTCGCCCAGCCCGAACATGGCCTCCATGGCGCGCCGGGCCTCGGGCGAGAGCACGCGCAAGGCCACTACGGAGCCAGTTCCATCCCATTGCGGGGGTAGCGGCGCAGTTGGCATCTGGGCCGCGGCGGGCAGGGCCAACAGCCCGGCCAGCAGCCCGCTCAGCCCAAGCCGGTAGGCCGTGCGAAAGGGTTGAGTGGGGCTCATTCGGGCAGACGGCGACTATCGGCCAGCACGTAGGCCCCGGTGGTGGGGTAAGTTTCGGCGGGCGTGGTGCTCAGGTTCAACTGGCGGTCCAGAATGTCGAGGCGCACTTGCAGGTTGCGGTTCATGGCCGTGAGCACAGCGTCGGGCTGCGGATGGTGCAGCAGTTGCGTTTTCAGTAGGCGGTAGCTCGAGTCGAGCGAGACCAGCTCGCGTTTCCAGTCGGCGTTCATGGCCGCCATGCCGGGGCCGCTAAGCTGGCTCAACTCAGTCTGGCGGCGGGCCAGTTGGTTGGTGTAGTAAGCTTCCATGCCGCGCACGGCGCGCACCAGCTGGCTGTCGGGGCCAGCGGTGTGCTCGGCGGCCGTGAGCGCGGTGGGGTTGCCCCCCTGGTACAGGGCCGCATCGGGCTCGCCGGGGGTGCCAAGGACGGTAGCAGGCAGGCTAACGGCGGCCTCTTCGGGCGCGGCAGTCCGCGCCTTCCAGGTTTCGCTCGCGCCGGCCGCCACCACCAGCAGCGCCAGCGACGCGGCAATGCCATAGCGCTGCAGCCAGGAAGGGCGCAATGGTGCAACGGGAGCCGATTCGGCACCTCGCGCCGCAGTCGGCGCGGCAGCCAGCGGGGCGGCCGAGGCCGACGTTTCGGCGGCCGCCTCGTGCAGGCGCATGGCCGGGGCGGTGGTGGTGAGCTGCTGTTCGAGGGCGGCCCACAGGTCGGGGCGCGGCTCGTGGGTGTCGAACTCGGCACGGTGCCGGTCGGCGAAATTTTCGAGAGAATTCGGGTTACGGGTATCCATTGGGGAGGCTAGCAGACGCACGATTCGTCCAGGTTCAAGGCGGGCCGCGGGGTTATCAAAAAACCGCAGCAGGGCGAAAAGGATGAAGAGTAGTGAACGGTTGATTGAAATAACGATAACGGGATAACGCTAGCTAAGGCCGCGTTGGGCGGCCAGTTCGCGCAGGCGGACCCGGGCCCGGCTGTACTGCGATTTGGAAGTCGATTCGGAGATGCCCAGGATGCCGGCAATTTCGAGGTGGTCGTAGCCTTCGAGCAGGTAGAGGGTGAGCACCACGCGGTAGCCGTCGGGCAGCTCCTGAATGCAGCGGCGCAGCACGTCGGCGCGGTAGTGGTTGTCGGCCTCGTCTTCGGGCGAAAGCGCGGTGGTTTCGGCGGGCTCGTCGTGATGCTGCTCGCCCAGGGGCACCAGGGCCAGCCGCCGCTGCCGCAGGCAGTTGATGCTTTTGTTGACCACAATCCGCTTCAGCCAGGCTCCGAACGAGGAGTCCCCCTTGTAGCTGCTCAGCTCCCGGAATGCGCTCAGAAACGACTCCTGGAGCACATCTTCGGCCTCGGCGTAGTCGCCGGTGATGCGCAGCGCCGCGTTGAACATGGCCTTGGCATAGCGCCGGTAAATCTCGGCCTGGGCCTGGCGGTCGTTGAGGCGGCAACGCTCCACCAGCGGGGCGTTGATGTCGACGTAGGCGGAAATGGAGAGGGCTTCCATGCAGAGAACGAGGAATTAGGATTGCTTCAGCGGCTCAAGGACCCTGGCACCCCGGCGGAGGTTGCACCGGGCCCGGGGCCGGAACCCACCGCCGCAACCCGGCGGGCTAGCGGTGGGTTCCGCAGCAGGTGAGAGAACGAAAAAGGGCGCTAGAGGCGCTGGGTGAGTAGCGCTGACTTTGCAGTCC
>JANXMN010000018.1 GCA_025354605.1 Hymenobacter sp.
CGGCAATGGCGCAGGTGGCCAGGAGTAAAGAATGCTTCATGGGGGTGCTGAACAAAGTTGTACAAAGCTCCTTATCACGGCATTACCCCTGCGTAATCAAATCATTACACCGTTTCTAAATCATTACCGACGCCTTTTGCGTCCGCGCGTCCGCGATGCACGCCTGCTTCAACCAAAAAGATTACGGATTAGTCGACCACATGCCCGCCTCTTTAATAAATATCCGCCGGTTCAGCTTGAGCTGCGCCACGATGAACTCGGCCAAGTCTTCGGGCTGCATCACCTTGTCGGGGTTGCCGTCGGTGAGGCCGTTGCCCATTGCCAGGGGCGTGGCCACGGTGCTGGGGGTGAGGGCCGACACGCGGATGTTGTGCTTGCGCACTTCCTGCATCAGCGCCTCGGTGAGGCCCATGATGGCGAATTTGGAGGCACTGTAGGCGCTGCTGCCGGCGGCGGCCCGCAGGCCCGAGGTGGAGGAGATGTTGATGATGTCGCCGGTCTGGCGTGCAATCATGCCGGGCAGGGCGGCGCGGGTCATGTAGTAAGTGCCCATCAAATTTACCTGTATGATGTGCTCCCAGGCGGCGGGCTCCATGTCCAGGAACTTCGCGAAGCTGCCGATGCCGGCGTTGTTGATGAGGATATCGAGCGGGCCGAGCTGCTGCGTGACCTGGGCCACGGCGGCTTCGACGGCAGCGCGGTCGGCCACGTCGGCGACGACGGAGGCGGTTTTTACGCCAAGGGGCGCGATTTCGGCGGCCAGGCTTGCCAGGTCGGCTTCGGTGCGGGCCAGCAGGCCGACGTGCACGCCTTCGGCGGCCAGGGCCAGGGCCACGGCGCGGCCGATGCCTTTGCCCGCGCCGGTGACGAGGGCGACTTTTCCTTTCAGAGATTCCATGGGGTGGTTCAGGTTGTGAGGGGGAAGAACCGCGCGACGGGTGAAAGGTTGGGGGTGGTCTGCGCCATCAGGCCATCGTCTGTCATGCGGAACGCAGGGAAGCACCTTATCACGCCAAAACAAGTCGTTCAAACGTGGTAAGGTGCTTCCCTGCGTTCAGCATGACGGATACACCCGCTCAGCTTGGCAAACGTCCCCCTTCCCTACTTCCTCAGCACCGCGTAGGCGTAGGGCTGTAGGGTGACTTGGGTGCCCAGCGTGACGGGATTGCCGGTGAGGGTATTGGTCCAGGATGTATTGGCTAGGGCGATGGGCAGGGTGTAAGTGGTGGTCGCGTTGCGCACGTTGGCCAGCACGAAAGCCTGGTCGGTGCCGGCCGTTTTGGTGAAGGCGCACATGTTGGCCGAGCTGTAGGACGTGGGCGTGCCGTGGCGCAGGGCGGGGCTGGCGGCCCGAATAGCCATGAGCTGCTGGTAAGCGCGCGTCACTTCGGGGTGGGCACCCCACTGCACCTTCACCGAGGTGAAGGGGAAGGAAATGCGGGCCGTCATGCCGGCTTCCTGGCCGTTGTAAATCAGCGGCACGCCCTTGAAGCAGGCGGCAATGACGAAGGCCGACATGGCACCCGCGTCGCCGCCAAACAACGCTACCGGCGTTCCGTCGGAGCTGTTCACGTCGTGGTTGGTGGTGTAGCGCACCACCTGCTGGGTGCCGGTAGCGCCGGCGTATTCGCTGGTGTTCAGGCCATCGAAGGTCGTAGCGGCGGCCCCGCTGCGGTACACGTTTTTGATGCCGCCGTAGAAGCTGAAGCCGAAATTATAGTCGAAGCCCGAGGCGAAGTTGCTGGCACGGGTGCCTTCGGCCATCAGCAGCAGCTTGTGGGTCTTCACGTTACGCAGGGTGTCGGTGGCCTGCTTCCAGAAATCGTCGGGCTGGAAGTCAGCGTAGTCGCAGCGGAAGCCGTCGACATTGGCCGTGAACACCCACGATTTCATCGCCGAAATCATTTCCAGGCGCATGGGCAGGCTGTTGAAATCGAGCTGGGCTACGTCGCCATAGGTTACGCCGTTGCTGACCGGCGAGGCGATGTTGCCGGCCGCGTCGTGCACGTACCAGGCGGGGTGCTGCGTAATCCAGGCGTTATCAAAACTCGTGTGGTTGGCCACCCAGTCCAGCATCACGGCCATGCCGCGCTGGTGCGCCCCATCCACCAGGGCACGCAGGTCGGCCAGGGTGCCGAACTCGGTGCCTACCGCGCGGTAGTCCTTCACGGCGTAGGGCGAGTTCACCGCCTTGCTGTCGGTGCCCACCGGGTAAATCGGCATCAGGTACACCACGTTGGCCCCTACTGCTTTGATGGAATCGAGCCGGGCGGTGACGCCCGCGAAGTTGCCGGCCTGGCTAAACGCCCGCATGTTCACCTGGTAAATCACGGCATCCTCGCGGGGGGGCACGCCGGCGAAGGGCGTACCATACTGCGGCGGCGTGGGGGGCGTAACGGGCGCGGTGAGGGCCGCAGGAGCTTCGGGCAGGTCTTTTTTGCAGCCCGCCAGCAGGCTGCCAGCCAGCAGCAGGGCCAGGCCGGACTTGCGCGCCAGCCAGCTCAGGGGCATTTCGGGGATATTCAACAACATAAATAGCGGAAGCGAGATGGTGGGAATTATTTCTTTATCGGCTTGAAGCTGACGGCCGCCCCACCGCCGGGAGCCAGCTGCAGGGTGAGCGCGGATTTGCTGTCGACCACCTGCCTGGTGATGCGGTAGGCCGTGGGGTTCTTCAACCAGTCGGCCCCCTTGCCATCGGCGTAAATCGTGGCTTCGTAACGCTGGCCGGGGGTTAAGAAATCCAGCTTCAGGGGCTGCTGGCGGGCGTTTTCGTCGGTGATGCTGCCCAGGTACCACTCGTCGCGGCCTTTGGCTTTGCGGGCAATGGTGAGGTAGTCGCCGGGCTCGGCGGCCAGGATGCGGGTGTCGTCCCAGTCCACGGGCACGTCTTCGATAAACTGGAAGGCGTCGAGGTGCTGGTCGTAGTTTTCGGGTAAGTCGGCCGCCATTTGCAGGGGCGAGTACATCGTCACGTACAGGGCCAGCTGCTTGCAGAGCGTGGTATGCACCCGGCGCTGGGCATTAGTGGCGTTGTAGCCCTGGAGTTTGAAGATGCCGGGCGTGTAGTCCATCGGCCCGCCCATGAGGCGGGTAAAGGGCAGGATGGTTTCGTGCTCGGGCGGGTTGCCCTCGCTGAAGGCGTTGAACTCGTTGCCCCGGGCGGCCTCGCAAGCCAGCCAGTTGGGATAGGTGCGCGAGAGGCCGGTGGGCCGCACGGCTTCGTGCATGTCGACCATAATGTGGCTGTCGGCGGTTTTCTGGGCGGTGCGCACGTAGTGGTTCACCATCACTTGGCCGTCGTGGTGCTCGCCGCGCGGGATGATGCGGCCCACGTAGCCGGTTTTCACGGC
>JANXMN010000048.1 GCA_025354605.1 Hymenobacter sp.
ATTTTGACTTCGGCATCGGGAAACACCGTCGTGCCGATATCGCGGCCATCCATCACGACGCCGCGCTTGCGGCCCATGCGCTGCTGCTGCGCCACCATGGCATGGCGCACCATCGGAATGACCGATACCTCGCTCACCGAATTGGAAATGCGCATCTGGCGGATGTCGTCCTCGCGGTTGGCACCGTTGAGGAACAGCTCGTTACGGCCGGTGCGGCGGTTACGGCGGAAGCTGATGCTGATGTCGTGCAAGACCTTTTCAATGCCGGGCAGGTCGTCGAAGGCAATGCCGCTTTCGAGCAGGTTCAGCGTTACGCCGCGGTACATGGCCCCGGTATCGACGTAGGCGTAGTGCAGTTCGGCGGCCACAGCTTTGGCCGTGGTGCTTTTTCCGCAGGAAGAGTAGCCGTCAATGGCGATAACGAGTTGTTTCATAACGACGCGGGCGGCCATTGGCCCCGCAAGATTACGAAATCCAACCCTTACGAACGGCGGGCGGGGCCTGCAAGCGCTTCGGCACCGAGGCAAAAAAGGCCGCTACCGAGGCGCTTTCTCCCTCATTCAGTTGCGCATCGACCAAATGAAAGGGATTGAAAAAAAATCGGCCGGCCAGGCCCACGCCGGTGCTGCCGTCTTTGCCGGTGCCCCATTCGCCCCGGTACGTGTGCACCAGGCACTGCCCCAGAAAGCACCCCAGCGCCATTGTCACCCCTGACCGTTCGGCCGCACCCAATTGCCCACGCTGGGCCTGTATGAAATTGGCCAAGTGGGCCACGCCCTCGGCATCGAAGGCCTTGAGTTGGAGCTGCTGCCGCACCTGCTCGGCGGCGGCGTTGATGGAATCGAGGGGCGTGGGCTGGGCTTCGGCGGACATGCGGCAAAGTAACGGCAGCGGCAGCAGTGACGCGGGGCCGCGCCGCTATTTCGGCCGGCTTGCGCGGCCAAGGGCCGGTTTCCGAGGCTGGAGGTGAGCCCGGTGCGCTAGCGCTGCGCCCGCAACTGGACCTCGCGCTGGTGGGCGGCGTAGGTGGCCAGCAGCTGCGGCGCATCGCGGGGCGCAGTCATTTGGCCGGCGCGCAGCAGCGCGCACAGAGCGGGGTCGTCGGCCAGCAGGCCCAGCATCAGGCGGCGGTAGGGCCCGCTTCGGGCGGGCAGCCCCAGCACCTGGCCATCGTGGCGCAGCAATATAGTCTGGTAAGCCCGCGGAAATACGAACCAATCCATCAGCACCCCGAAAAATGAGTTGGCATAAGCATCGGCCGGGCTGACTGGGGTTCTGGGCATGGATTCCAGGCCCGGTGTCGGCACGGCCGGCCCGTTGGGCACCACGGGCGCGTTAAGGGCGCGCAGCATTTCGGGGGTGGGAGCCTGGGCCAGCAGCACTTCATAATGCGCGTCGCGGTACTGGCGCTGAGCGAAGCTGGCCGGCACCAGCCGGTGGCGCTGCACGAAGGCGGGCACCGTCACGAAGGTATCGCCGCGCACCACGTAGGCGCTCACTTCGCCGGGCCAGAACACGGCGTAGTCGGTGAGGTTGTCGGGGCGTAAGCGCACGCGGTCCTGCACGTTGGGGCCATACACTTCGGCTGGGTGCCAGCTGCCGTCGGGCAGGCGGTAGCTGCCGGGGTGGCCAATGCCGCCATAGCGCGGCGCGGAGGCCAGCGGGTAATCGGGCGGGCGGCTGGCCGAGGGGGTGGTGCCTACGGCGGCGGCCGGGCGTGGATTACGCAATGGCACTTGGGCAGTACCGCCAAAGCCTGGCAGCATCAGGGCCAGCAGCAACCCACCGGAGAGGAAAGAATTTCGCATGACAAGTAGAGTCAGGTGGGCCGCAAAGGGTTGCCTAATGCCCGCAGGGGCAGGGCTCCGACTTGCCGCCGCTGTGGTGCTTGTACCACGAGGTTTTTTTCTGCTGGGCGGTGCGGCGCGCGCAACTGGTTTCGGCCAGCAGCAGCGGCAGCACAAGCAGCAAAAGGGCCAGGTTCTTCTTCACCGGAAATGGATTTTAGTCAAATATAAGGTTCTTTGCCGACGCAAAACCGGTCGAGGGCCGGTTTATTGCCCGTCTCCTCCCCTGCTTATGTCCGCTGATTTCTCGCTTACCGCCAACGTCGTCGACGTCTTCGCCCGTTCCATTCAGCCCGCTACCATCACGGTAGTTGGCGGGCGCATTGCCCGCATTGTGCCCACCGGGGGCACTGCGCCCGATGCCGCCCTGCCCTACGCCCTGCCCGGCTTCGTCGATGCCCACGTGCACGTGGAAAGCTCGCTGCTGGTGCCCACCGAGTTTGCTCGCCTGGCCGTGGCCCACGGCACGGTGGCCACCGTGAGTGACCCGCACGAAATCGGCAACGTGCTGGGCGTGGCCGGCGTGGAGTTCATGCTGGATAATGCGGCGCATTCGCCCTTCAAGTTCTGCTTTGGTGCGCCGAGCTGCGTGCCGGCCACGCCGTTTGAAACGGCCGGGGCCGAAATCACGGTAGCTGACATCAAAAAGCTGTTCGAGAACCCCAAAATCGGTTACTTGGCCGAGGTGATGAACTGGCCCGGCGTGCTGCACCGCCACACCGACGTGATGGCCAAAATTGCCATTGCGCAAGCTGCCGGCCGCCCTGTGGACGGCCACGCGCCCGGCCTGCGCGCCCTCGACGCGGCCCACTACGCCAGCGCCG
>JANXMN010000403.1 GCA_025354605.1 Hymenobacter sp.
CATTGCCGCCCTCACCGTGCACGGCCGCACCCGCGCTCAGCTCTACTAGGGCGAGGCCGACTGGCGCCTCATTGCCAGCATCAAAAACAACCCGCGCATCACAATCCCCATCTTCGGCAACGGCGACATCGACTCGCCCCAGAAGGCCGTGGAGTATAAAAACCGCTACGGCGTGGACGGCGTGATGATTGGTCGGGCCAGCATCGGTTACCCCTGGATTTTCCGGGAGGTGAAGCACTTCGTAGCCACCGGGGAATTGCTGGCCCCGCCCACCCTTGAAGAGCGGGTGGCCGCCTGCCAGATGCACTTCGACCGCAGCATCGAGTGGAAGGGGCCCAAAGTAGGCATTTTCGAGATGCGCCGCCACTACGCCCACTATTTCCGGGGCCTCGAAGGAGCCAAAGCCTGGCGCACCAGCCTGGTGAATGCCGAAACTCCGGCCGACGTGCTGGAGATTCTGGCCGAGATTGCCGCCAGCGAGGCCGTGCTCGTAGGCTAACGTAGCCCGCAGCCTTCGCTGCGGCCCGCCGGCCCGATGCCCACCCGCCCGCATTTCCCGTAGCGTGACGCCCGGCCTTTGTCGGGCGAGCACCGACCAACGCTCTCAGGGCGCGTGTCCGGCGCGGCAAAACCGGCGAGTGACGGTCGGCTAACGCTCACGCAGCAGAAGCTGCGGGCTACATTCGGCGTGTCCCCGACGCAGCAAAGGCTGCGTGCTACTTTGCGTGCTACCTTATGATTCCGATTTACGAGAAGAAAACCCGCATCAAGATTCTGGTGGCCATTCTGGCGCTGTTCATCGGGGCGGCCACCATCATCTACACCAACTGGCTGGTGAAGCGCGTGGCGGCCCGCGAGCAGCAGCAGATTCAGCTCTACGCCAAGGCCCAGGAGTTTATCATCAACTCCGAGTCGGACGCGAACATGTTCGTGTTCAACGAAATCATCAACGCCAACGCGACCATCCCGGTCATCCTCACCGATGGCAAAGACATTGTGGGGGCCAAAAACGTGGCCATGGCCCCGCACCTGCCCGAGGCCGACTCGCTGGCCCGCCTGCGCGATGAGCTACGCCTGATGAAGCAGCAGCACCTGCCCATTGTGGTGAAGCTGGGGGCGGGGCAGAACAACTACATCTACTACCGCGACTCGCAGCTGCTGCGGCAGCTGCGCCTCTACCCGCTGGTGCAGCTAGTGGTGATTGGCTGCCTGGCCGTGATTGCCTACCTGGCCTTCAGCTCGTCGCGCCGGGCCGAACAGAACCGCGTGTGGGTGGGCCTGGCCAAGGAAACCGCCCACCAGCTGGGCACCCCGCTCAGCAGCCTGGTGGGCTGGCAGAGCTACCTGCGCGAATCGGAACGGTTCAAAGAAGAGCCCATCGTGGAGGAGCTGGGCAAGGACATCCGCCGGCTCGAAATCATCACCGAGCGCTTCAGCAACATCGGGTCGGTGCCGGTGCTCAAGGATGAAAACCTGCTCCAAACCACCCGCAACGCCATCGAGTACCTGCAAAGCCGGGTGTCGAAAAAAGTGGCGTTCAAGATTGAGAGCGACCTGCCGATGGATACGCCCGCGCGCATCAACGTGCCACTGTTCGACTGGGTGATTGAGAACATCTGCAAGAATGCCGTCGATGCCATGGAAGGGCGCGGGTCCATCACGCTGCACCTGCGGCGGGTGCGTACCCGCCGTAGCTGGTACCGCCGCGCCGCCCCCGCCCGCCAGGTGGCCGTCGACATCACCGACACCGGCAAGGGCATCCCCAAAAACAAGCTCAACAACGTATTCATGCCCGGCTACACTACCAAAAGGCGGGGCTGGGGCCTGGGCCTGGCCCTGGCCAAGCGCATTATTGAGAACTACCACGAGGGCCAGCTCTTCGTGAAGTGGAGCGAGGTAGGCCGCGGCACCACCTTCCGCGTGGTGCTGAACCAGTGATTTCATTTATCATTTATCAATTAACATTTAACAGCCGTTCAACTTATCCTGAATAAGCAGGTTGAACGATGGTTGTGAGCTGGTAGATAACATCCACTCAAATCGCGCTGCATGAGCGGATTGAACGACTGTTAAATGTTAATTGATAAATGTTAAATGACTACCGGTTCGTGATTTCCACGTAGGCCTGGCCCGTTACCAGCTGGCCGTGGTGGGTGCCCGTTACCCGGCACATGCCTTCCCAGTAGTACATGGTGAAGGCGTGGAAAAACCGCAGCGCCAGCTCCTGCTCGGGCAGCAGCGGCTCCACGGTGAGGTCGTAGCCCTGGGCGGGCACCTGCACGCGCCAGGTGGCGGGGTACTTCTTTTTCGAGCGCGGGCTGGTCCAGTACGTGAGGGGCGTGAGGGTGAAGTCGGGGCCGGACAGGTGCAGGTCGCCGCCGGTGAGGCGGCTCAGGGTGCCGTTGTTGAGCTGCAAGCCGGTGGCCGAATTGCGCAGCGTGTTCAGCATGAATTCCTCGCGCGGCTCGTCGAGCTGAATGCTGAACCAGTCCCAGCCCACGTTTTTGTCCACGATGCTGGTACAGTTCCACTGCCGGTCGTACCAGAGCTGCCCCGTGACGGCGTGCGCTTTCCCGGCAATGGTGAGGGTGCCGGTGGTGGCCAGGCGCGGATAGGAGTAGTAGCCGGCCGTAATGCCGTTGCCGTAGTTTTCGTAGCCGGTGCCGCTGTGCAGCACCACGGGGCGGGTGGGCCGGGTGGTCAGGTCGAGGGCGTAGCCGGCGTTGGCCCGGCCGGTGAGGGCAGCGCGCAGGTGGTAGGTGCCCTCCTGCCCGTCGAAGGCCCAGACCTGGCCGGCCTTGCGCTCGCGCAGGCGCACGGGCAGCGAGTCGGTGAGCAGGCGCGGGAGCTTGCCCAGGTCGTAGTCGTAGTGAAACTGCCGGCTCTGCGGGTCGGTCAGGGCCACGTTCACCAACTGCCAGTCGGCTTTGCCATCCTTCAGGTTGAAGTGGAAAAAGACGTATTCGACCCCGAACTGCTCGCCGGTAGCCGCGTCGCGCAAGTGGCCGGTGAGGTACCACCACTCCAGCGAGTTTTTGGGGTGCGGGGCTTCTTCGTGGGGCAGCTCGGCCCGCCGGGCAGTGGGGTTGAAACGGGTAGTGGGCCGGGGTGCGGCGCAGGCGGCCAGCAACAGGGCAAGAAGGGCAAAACGCAGCAGGTTCATACCCGGCCAAAAGGCGTTTCGGGGCCGAAAGGTTTACGCCGGCTTGGCCCAATCGGCGCGCTACTGCTGTCGAAGCTGTTTAGGAAGCGGAAGCGGAAGCGGGCTGCCGGCTTCCTAAACAGCTTCGTCTACGCGTGTCCACTCGCCAGGTAGGAATTGCGCGGGGCCGGGGTTTCCGCAACGGTTCTACTTCCCTTCTACCAGGGCTATTTCCGCTGCCGTGAGGTGCTAGAGGGCGTACACGCGCTGGTCGAGGGCGCGGGCCTCGGCGGCAAGCTGCTGGGCCAGTGACCACAGAGCCTGCTGCCGCTACTGTAATAGGGGCAGTAGGTCCTGCGGTCACTGGCCCACGTGAGCACCGCTTTGGCCTTTTTCAGTTCGGCGTCCTGCCAAGCCAACACCCCGGCCCGCCATCCAAAAAGCCCGACCTGCCGCCGAAGAAGGGCGGCGCTTTGCCAAAAATGCCCGGCGCTCCAATCAAAAAGGGCGGAACGCCACTGAAAAAGGGCGGCGCTTCACCAAAAAAGCCCGGCGGGCCGCCTAAACAGGGCGGCGCGTCGGGCTTTTTCAGTGGCGTTCCGGGGTCCGACCCCGAAATTCCGGGGTCGGACCCCGACGCGCCGGCGTTAGGCGGCGGGGTCGTCGCCTTTCTTCTTCTTGGCGGCGGCTTTCGCCGCGTTGGGTGTGCGGGCGAAGCGGGGCGACACTGTATCGATGGCCGCCTGCGCGCCGGGCTGGTTGTTTTTGGCCGCTCCTTGCAGCGCGCCGTAGCCGATGAGGCCCCCCACGTAGCCTTCGGAGCCGGCCACCATGCGGGTGCTGTCCACGTCGGTTCTGAAGCCGTCGAGCTCCTGGAACACGGGCAGCAGGTCGTTGCTGGTGTTGGCATCAATCACGAGGCCGGGCACGTCGAGGTAGCTGGGCATGAGCGGTGCCAGGCTCTGGGCGTACTCGGCCATCTTGGTCACGAAGGCCAGGGTTTTGTCGCCCATCTTGGGCAGCTCCTCACGCTGCTTGGTGGTGAGCGGGTGCAGGAAGGGGGCGAGGTCGGCGCGGGCCTCCTTGATTTTTTTAAGCGCCCCGGCCAGGATAGCGGCCGGGATGGCTTGGTCGTTCACGTTGTCCATAAAAAAAGGGAAAGGGTTGGTTAGAAGCCCCACGACGTTGCCGGGCCCACGGGCGGTAGGCAGAGCTATACCACCGGCCCGCAATATGCGAATAATTCAGGATTTGGCAAGCGCCCCAGCCACCTCCAGCGCACCATGCTCCCGGGCAGCCGGGGCCACGAAGGCGGTGGCCGGTCCGCCGGCCGTCAGGGTCCAGCCGTCGGGG
>JANXMN010000154.1 GCA_025354605.1 Hymenobacter sp.
TGCGCGTTCAGCAGGGCATAGCGCGGGGCGGTTTCGGGCGCGTATTCCTGGCCCGAGCCGTGCTGGTGCATACTGGCCACGTGGGCCAATGGTCGCTGTCCGAACCATTGCACCGTGAAATCGGCCCGCCACTTGTCGAAAGCGCTGGCGTAGCCCAAGTTCAGAAAGGCGCGGTGCGCGGGGGTGAGGGGCTTGGGCAGCAGTACGTTGTCGTAGGTGGTGCGCACGTCGAGGTACTTGTAGGCTCCCTTCACCTGCAGGCCCTTCAGCGGCTCCAGCTGCAGCTCGGCCTGGAGGCTGCGGGCATAGGAGCGGCCGCCAGGCTGGAGGTTATCGATGGCAATGAGGTTGGGGGCGGTGTACATGTCGGCCACCACCTGGTTCTCGAATTCGGTGTGGTAGTAGTCGAGAATGAAGGTAGCCGGGTGGCCCAAAGCCGTGAAGTACTGGGTGGCGCTGCCCCCCAGGTTCCAGGCCTTCTCGGGCCGCAGGTTGCTGCTAATCACAAACTCGCGGGCGCTGGCTAGCATGGCGGCGTTGTCGGCAATGGGGTTGGCTACGCGGAAGCCCCGGCCGGTGGCAATGCGCAACACCGTGTTTTTTAGCAGGTCGTACTTCAGGTTGAGACGGGGGGTGAGCTGCCAGCCGTAGAGGTTGTGGTGGTCGGCGCGCAGGCCGGCTACCACGGTCAGGTTGCGGCTGTTCTGGTAGGTGTACTCGGCAAAGGCGCCGGGCACCAGCTCGCGGCGCAGGCGGTGCTCGCGGGCCTCCACATCGGCGGGCGTCTCGGTCGAGTAGCTGCGGCCGGCGGTCAGGCGCTCATCGTAGTTATCGTAGAGGAAGCTGAGCCCGGTGCGGTACACGTGGGCGGTGTTGCCCAGCGCGCTCTGGAAAAGCAGCGTGGCCAGGCCGGTTTGCTGGTTGCCGTCGTAGGCGCGTGAGCTGCGATTCGTGACGGGGTAGGGCGGCAGGCCCGGGCCGTGGTCGGTGTGGTAGCTATCGTAGCCGAACGAGTAGCGCGAGCTGAAGTCGTGGCTGGTGCCGCTCAGCAGCAGGCCCAGGCTCTGGAAGGGGCGGCTGGGCCAGGTATAGGAAGTTTTGGCGTAGCCGGTGTAGCGGGTGGTGGCCTGCGTGGTGCCATAGCTTTGGGTAAAGGCCGCCGGGCCGGTATCGCGGAAATCGAGCTGGCCGCCCTGGCGGGTTTCGCGCAGCGCCCCCAGGCCCACCTCGCTCACGATGCCGTGGCTCGAGAGGTACTTCCACTTATTGAAGGCATTGAACTGCGTGGCCAGTGGCAAATCCAGGAAGCCGTCGCCGTTGCGGTCGACCCGGTTGCCCAGGTGGTCGGTGTGCAGCAGCAGCACCGTGCTCCACTTCGGGCTGAGGCGGGCCGAAGTGTTCAGGTTGACATCGAATTTGCCCAGGTCGTTAGCGTAGGCATTGAAGAGCAGTTGGTCGGTTTTCTCCGGCTCCTTCAGCTTCACGTTCACCTGGCCCGAGATGGCCTCGTAGCCGTTCACCACCGAGCCCGTGCCCTTGATGATTTCGATGTTCTCAATCCAGGGTCCGGCCAGGTAGCCCAGGCGGTAGGGCGCGGCCAAGCCGCGCAGGGCGGGCTGGTTGTCCACGGTCAGCAGCGAATAGCTGCCATCGAGCCCGAGCAACTGAATCTGTTTGGCCCCCGATACCGCGTCGGAGGTCGTGACTTCAACCGAGGCGTTGGTTTCGAAGCTTTCGGCCAAATTGCAGCAGGCCGACTTGGTGAGGTCGCGGCCCGAAATCATCTGCACGTTGGCCGGGGTGAGGGACGAGTAGGCGGGCGCGCGGTCCGTCACCATCACTTCGCCCAGCGCCGCGCCAGCCCGTAGCGTCACCCGCAGGTAGGGCGCGCCGGTGGCGGGCACGGCCAGCGTATCGGGCTGGTAGCCCAGCGCTTGCACCACCAGCCTCGAGGCCGCCCGCACCGGCCGCACCAGCACGAAGCGTCCGCCCTCATCGGCCGTAGCCGTGATAACCGGAGCTTCGGCGGGGGGCGCATCGTAGAGCCAGCGCAGCACCGCGCCGGGCAGCGGCGTGGCCCTGCCGGCTTCCGTTACTTCGCCCCGCACCGGCGCAATGCCGGCCGACTGCGCCGCTGCCCCGGCCGGCCGCAGCAGCATGCCCACCAGCAGCAGGAATAAGGAATGCGGGACTATCCCGCCAATGGGTTTCATATCATTCGTGAGTTAAGCGTTTCTGAAAAAACCGCCGCGCCCGAAGCGCGGCCGCTGCTTCTCCGGCCACGTCAGCAGCGGGAAGCGTCTTCAGAAACACTTAAACGACGAGGGTGCAGGCCAGCGCCAGCAATGCCCGCCCGCCCGGTGGGGGCGGGGAGGAGTCGGCGGCGTGCCAGCGTGCGCCGCCGGCTGCCGGCTGCTCGGCCACGCGCGCGGCGGGCCAGCTGACCCGCCGTGGCAGAACCGCTAGCAGCGGAACCGGCACCAGGATTTTCGCGGCCAACTCGGACACCGGCTGCGAAAGCTTGTGCACTTGCTTGCTGAAATCGCAACAGCCCCCGCGCTCCTGGGCCACCTCGCGTCCGGTAGTGCAGCCATGCACTGTCGTGGCTACGGCCACCGAAACCGCCACCCGGCTGCGCCCGCTGATGCGGCAGGTCATACGCTGCACTGTGAAACCCACTGAAGTGATGAGTACCAGTACGGCCAGCGTAAAGCTGACGACGCGACAGAGACGGGAGTGAGGATGCATACCAGTTACAAAGGTACGACGCCGGGGTGGCTGCCTGGCGTGTGAAATCCGGACAGGGGAGGTGCAGAATATGGCCCTCGGAAGGAAGGAAGAGCGAGGCGGGGCAGGTGTTACAGAAGGATTAGGTTCTTGACTGCCACTTTGGCAAAATCAGCCGGCTATTTTGCTTCATTTCTCGGCAAATCCTCCAAACCCTTTCCCAAAACCTCATTTTCGCGCTGGAAAGGCCATTTTGCATTTGTGGTAGGAAATGGTAAATCGTGGTTGGTTTTCAATAGGCTTCCCGTACATTTGCCAGTGTCGCCGCTTTCGCACCCGGTGGCTTATGCCCATGAACCTGCTCTCCGGCGAATATGAATGCAAGCTCGACCCCAAAGGTCGGCTGGTGTTGCCGGCGAAGGTGAAGGGGAATCTGCCCGAGCAGTCGGGCAACCAGCTGGTGCTGGTGCGCGGCTTCGAGCCCTGCTTGGTGCTGTACCCGCGGGCCGCCTGGCGCGTCATTCACGAGAAGGTGATGGCGCTCGACGAGTTTAATGAGGAGTACCGGCAGTTTCAGCGCAATTTTTTTCGGGGCATGACCGAGGTGGAGCTCGACAGCATCAACCGATTTATGCTGCCGCGCACCATGTTGCGCTACGCCGGAATCGAGAAGGAAGCCATTATCGTGGGCCTGGGCAACCGCTGTGAAATCTGGGACCCGGCCCGCTACGACGAGTTCCTTATCAAGGACCAGCAGAGCTTCAGCAAGCTGGCCCAGAAGTTTTTATCCGTTGACACCCCGCCGCTCGGCGGCCCCGCCGCATGAGCCCGACCGACTACGACAACGACCAGGCTTACCACCGCCCGGTGATGCTGGCCCAGTGCCTGGCCGCGCTGGACCTTCAGCCCGGGGGCCGCTACGTCGACGTGACCTTTGGTGGGGGAGGGCACTCGGCCCGCATCCTGGAAAAGCTGACCACCGGCCACCTGTTCAGCTTCGACCAGGATGCCGATGCCGAGGCCGAGGCCGACAAGCTGGCGCGCCCGCAGTTCACCTTCCTGCGGGCCAACTTCCGCGACCTGGCGGCCGAGCTGCGCGAGGTGGGGGCGCTGCCCGTGGATGGCCTGCTGGCCGACCTGGGTGTGAGCTCGCATCAGTTCGATACGCCCGCGCGCGGCTTCTCAACCCGCTTCGACGGCCCGCTCGATATGCGCATGGACCCCGACGGCCCCCTGACGGCCGCCGACATCCTCAACGACTACAAGGAGGCCGACCTGCACCGCATTTTCGGCATGTATGGTGAGGTGACCAACGCCCGCACGCTGGCGGCCACCGTGGCCGCGACGCGGCGCGGTCGCCGCCTCGAAACCATTGCTGAGTTGAAGCTGGCCATCGTACCCTGCACCCCGCGCGGCAAGGAAAACAAGTACCTAGCCCAGGTTTTTCAGGCCCTGCGCATCGAGGTGAACCAGGAGATGCAGGCCCTGCAGGAGATGCTGCTGCAAACGGCCGAGGTGCTGCGGCCGGGCGGCCGGCTGGTGGTGATGAGCTACCATTCGCTGGAAGACCGGCTGGTGAAAAACTTCATCGGCAAGGGTAAATTTTTCGGCGAAGTCGAAAAAGACTTCTTCGGGCATGAAAGCAAGCCCTTTGAGGCCGTGAACCGCAAGCCGGAGGAAGCCGATGCCGAAGAAATTGCGCTGAACAGCCGCGCGCGAAGTGCTAAATTGCGGGTTGCAATCCGAAACCACTAACCGCCGATGGCCACCAACACGCCTCGTTCTGTCGATACCCCGCGCCGTGCCAACGTGCCGCGCCCGGTGGCCGCACCCGAGCCCGAGGTGGCCGTGGCCGACCCGGTAGCCGAAGCGCCGGCCCCTGAGCCAGAGCCGGCCCCGGCCCCGCGCCCGCGCCGCGTGAAACGGCCCCGCGAGCCCGCCGCCGAAACGGCCCCCCGCAGCTCGTGGAGTTTGTTTTCGCTGCTCGACCGGGTGACGAGCGTGGACAGCCTGTTTCGGGATGGCCTGCCGGTGCGCTACCTGCCCAAGCTGCTGTTCGTGATGCTGCTGGTGCTGGTTTACATTGGGAACACCCACTACGGCAACCGCATGAGCCGCAACATTCAGCGTCTCAAGCAGGAAACCGAGGATTTGCGGGCCGACTACACCACCCTGAAATCGGACTACATGGAGGCCAGCAAGCAGAGCGAGGTGGCCCGCAAGGTGGCCGCCATCGGGCTGGTCGAAAGCTCGTCGCCGCCCTTCCGCATCACCGTGCCGGCTGGCCACCTCGATGCCGCCGAGCTGGAGCTGATGCCCGTGCTGACGGCCGACACGCTGGCCGCCCGCGCCGACCGCGATTCCACCGCCGCCCTGCGGGCCGACCAGTTGGCCGGCCGCCGCCGCTCCACCCCCGATGCCGACGTGGACAGCGGCCCCGAAATCATTGCCCCACCCCAGGCCCTGGGCGACTCGGCCACGACCGCGCCCGAAACCAGTGCGCCAGCAGCCAGCCGGACGGCTAAGCCCGACAGTCAGAAATCGGTACAAAAAGGCACAAGGGCGCACAAGGCGAAGGTGTCAGAGAAACACGTAGTTAAACCCCATTCGCGATGAAAGGTAGCGTTAAGAAGTCCATTGTGACGCGGGTGCGGCTAGCCTTTCTGGGAGTAGCCGTGTTTTCGGGGGCTATTTTCTGGAAGGCCACCAAGATTCAGTTTCAGGAGGGAGCCAAGTGGCGGGCGCTCGAGCAGGAGCGACGCATCAGCTACCAAACGGTGCCGGCTACGCGTGGCAACATTTACTCGGACAACGAGAGCATCATGGCTACCTCGCTGCCCTTTTACCGGGTAGCCTGGGACCCCGGCGTGGTGGAGGAGGATAAATTCAACGTCGGCGTGGATTCGCTGGCCTGGCACCTGGCGCACTTTTTCGGCGACCGCAGCGTGCAGGAGTACCGCCGCCGCCTGGTGAACGCGCGAACCGCCAAGCAGCGCTACATCCGCCTGAACTCGCGGCAAATCAACTTTCAGGAGAAAAAGCTAATGGCTACCTGGCCGGTGTTTCGCGAGAAGCACAACCGGGGCGGCGCACTATTCGAGAAAGTGGACAAGCGCTTCCGGCCTTTTGGCGGCCTGGCCCAGCGTACCATCGGCTTCGTGAACGAGGAAAAACACGGCGCGGGCCTGGAGTATACCTTCGAGCCCAGCCTGGCCGGCAAATCGGGTGAGGCGCTGTTTGAGCGCGTGCCCGGCGGCGTGAAGCCGGTGTACGACGGCACCGAGGTGAAGCCGCTGCCGGGCTATGACGTGAAAACCACGCTCGACATCAACCTGCAGGACGTGGCCGAAAATGCGCTCTACAAGTCGCTGGTGGATAATAACGCCCAGTACGGCTGCGTGATTCTGATGGAGGTGGCCACCGGCGAAATCAAGGCCGTGGCCAACCTGGGCAAAGCGGCTGACGACACTTATAAGGAGGACTATAACTATGCCTTCGCCGACCAGGGCCGCACCGAGCCGGGCTCGACGTTCAAGCTGGCCTCGATGATGGCGCTGTTTGAGGCCCATCCCGAAATTACGCTCGATGACATGGTGGACACCGGCCCGGGCCGCATGTTCGTGGGCGGGGCGGTGAAGTCGGACTCGCACGCCTACGGGCGCATCACGGTGCAGCAGGTATTTGAGAAGTCGAGTAACATCGGCGTCGCCAAGCTAGTCGATAAGTACTTCTCGCGCAATCCCACCGAATACAGCGACTACCTCAAGAAATTCGGCCTCGACAAGCCCCTGGGCTTCCAGATGACGGGCGAGGCGCTGCCTTACGTGAAGGACCCGAAGGACCGCAGCTGGAGCCGCACCTCGCTTACGACCATGAGCATTGGGTACGAGCTGAAGCTGGCGCCGCTGCAAACCCTGGCCCTCTACAACGCCGTGGCCAACGGCGGCGTGAAAGTGCAGCCCATGATTGTGCGCGAAATCAAGCAGGCCGACCAGGTGCTGCAACGCTTCGAGCCCAAGGTACTGAACCCGAAAATCTGCTCCGAGGCCACGCTGGCCAAGGTAAAGTCGATGATGGAAGGAGTAGTGCTGGCTGGTACGGCCCGCAGCATCCGGCCCAAAGACTACAGCATTGCCGGCAAAACCGGCACCGCCTGGAAGTTCAAGAACGGCCAGTATACCAAGACGTATTCGACTAGCTTCTGCGGCTACTTCCCGGCCGATAAGCCCAAGTACAGCTGCATCGTGGTAGTGGACTCACCCCGCAACGGCCGCATCTACGGGGCCGACGTGGCCGCGCCGGTATTCCGCGAGGTGGCCGACAAGTGCATGGCCCGCGACCTGCTCAGCCAACGCCCGCTGCTGGCTAAAGCCCGCCTGAACAAGAGCCACGTGCCGCTAGTGCGCGCTGGCATGAATGACGAACTGGCTCTCGTGTGCCAGAAGCTGGGCTTGGTGGGCAACACTCAGGCCACCGGCGGCGAGGAGTGGGTGCGCGGCGCTTCCGATACCGCCTTCCACGCCCGCATCGTGGCGCTGGTGGTAAACCCGGTGCGCCCCAACCGCGTGCCCCTGGCCCGCGGCCTAAGCCTGCGCGATGCCCTGTTTCTGCTCGAAAACCGCGGTCTGCACGTAAAGGCAGTAGGTTCGGGCCGGGTGCGTGAGCAGTCGCTTGCCCCTGGCTCGCTCATCAAGCGCGGCGACCTGATTACGCTTAACCTCGAAGAATCGGGGCCCCGCATTGCTGCGCCCGTGGCCCTGCCGGAACCCGAACATACTGAACTCGCCGAAAACAAGCTGCTGGTGCCGGTGGATATGGAGCCCGTCAAAGCCCGCCGGTCCTTCGCCGATGGTGAGAAGGCCCACGTGCAGCCCATCATGGCCGAACGCTCGGCCGGCGTGAAGCCGAATGCTAAGGCCAGCAAGCCTACGGCCAAACCCGCTGCTACTTCATCAGCGGCCAAGCCTGTTGCAAGCAACGGAGCCAAAGCGGCTGACAAATCGAAAGAAGCTACCCGTAACCCCGCTGCGGGTAAGAACTCCAAAAAGCCCGCAGTGGCCAAACCCGCTGTGCGCCGCGCCTGAATCAGTTAAGAGCTGGAGGTTAAAAGTTGAAAATCGAAAGGCCACAACTTTTAACTCCTAACTCTTAACTCTTAACCCAACCCATGATTTCCCTGCCGCTCTTTTCCCTGCTTACTGATGTGAGCGTGCTCGCCCAGCACGGCCCCACCGACGTGCCCATTACCGGCCTTACGCTCGACTCGCGCGAAGCCGGGCCGGGAGTGGCCTTCTGCGCCCTGCGCGGCACCGCCACCGATGGCCACAAGTTCATCGAAGGTGCCGTAGAGAAAGGTTTGGCCGCCGTTATCTGCGAAGAGCTGCCGGCCGTGCTGAAACCCACCACGGCCTACGTGCTGGTTGCTGATTCGGCCGAGGCGCTGGGCCACGTGGCGGCGGCGTTTCACGGGCACCCGTCGCGCCAGCTTACGCTGGTGGGCATCACGGGTACCAACGGCAAAACCACCTGCGCCACGCTGCTGCACAAGCTGCTGCGCGAGCTGGGCTACCACGCCGGCCTGCTGAGCACGGTGCAGAATCAGATTGACGAGGAAGTGATTCCCGCCACCCACACCACCCCCGACGCCATCCGGCTGAATGCGCTGCTGGCCCGCATGGTGGCCGCCGGCTGCACCCACGTTTGCATGGAGGTGAGCAGCCACGCCGTGGCCCAGCACCGCGTCACGGGCCTGCGCTTTGCCGGGGGCGTGTTCACCAATCTCACCCACGACCACCTCGACTACCACGGCACGTTCGACAACTA
>JANXMN010000162.1 GCA_025354605.1 Hymenobacter sp.
AACCACGAAAATACCCAGCGCCGCATCACCATCTCGATGAACGTGGCCGGGCGCGACCTCGGCAGCACGGTGAAGGAAGTGCAGCAAAAAATCCAGCAGCAGGTGAAGCTGCCCACCGGCTACTATCTCACCTACGGCGGACAGTTTGAGAGCCAGAAAGCGGCGAGCAGCAAGATTCTATGGCTCAGCATTTTCTCCTTCATCGGCATCTTCCTGGTGCTGTACTCGCACTTTAAGTCGGGGCTGATGGTGGCCCAAATCATGCTCAATATTCCGCTGGCCCTCATCGGCTCGGTGGCGGCGGTGCTGCTCACGGGCGGCACGCTCAGCATTGCCTCGCTGGTGGGCTTCATCACCCTCACCGGCATCGCCTCGCGCAACGGCATCATGATGATTTCCCACTACCTGCACTTAGTGGAGAAAGAAGGGGAGGCCTTTTCCGACCACATGATAGTACGCGGCTCGCTCGAACGGCTGGTGCCCGTGCTGATGACGGCCCTGGTAGCGGCCCTGGCCCTGGTGCCGCTCACGCTGGATAAGTCGGCGGCTGGCAAGGAAATTCTCTATCCGGTGGCCGTGGTTATCCTCGGTGGCCTGCTTTCCAGCACCCTGCTCGACATCGTGGTAACTCCGGTGGTGTTCCGCCTGCTCGGCCAGCGGGCGCTGGCCCAATACCGCGCCAACCACGCCGAAACCGGCCTGACCGCCCCCGGCACGGCCGTGGACGCGCCGCCCTTCACGCTGCCCACCGACCAGGACGCCTTGTCCCCCGCGCTCTAATTCCTCGCCCGCATGGCCTCCATCATTCTCTATATCCGGCACATGGTCTGTTCCCGCTGCATCCTGGTAGTGCGCGAACAGCTCGTGGAAATGGGCTTGGTGCCGCTGCGCGTAGAGTTGGGGGAAGTGGAGCTGCGGGCCGAAGCTCACGCTATTGACTGGTTGCGCCTGCGGCAAAGCCTGGCCGACGAAGGGTTTGAGCTGCTCGACCTGCTTTCGCCCCAGCAGCGGCTGGTGACTCAAATCAAGGCCATCATCGCCGACCTCCTGCACGCGGACCCCGCCGCCTTGCGCAGCGGGCAGTTTTCGCGGCAGCTCAGCACCCGGCTGAACCGCCGGTTTGCCTATCTAAGCGCCACGTTCTCCGCCACGGAAGGCTGCGGCCTGGAGCACTACGTCATCCGCCAACGCATCGAAGCCGCCCAACGGCTGCTACTCACCAGCCCGCTCACCGTGGGTCGCATTGCGCGGCTGCTCGGCTACAGCAGCCTCGGGCATTTGTCCGGGCAATTCCAGCGGGCGACGGGCAGCAGTCCGACCGACTACCGCCGCGCCCGCTGTGGCATGGTTCCCATTGAAAAAAGTGGCGGCCCGCCGGATGCAGCAGCGGACCCTCCGGTTCTCTCCAATTGAATTTTCAGGGTTGGACCCAGTAGCCAACTACCGGTCAAAACTGAAAGCCGCTCGTTGAAAAAGAAATACCATGGAATGGCTAATTGTGTAGCAACTGCCTAGTGATGATGCAAAACCGGCCCTATGATTCCGCGTTATTGAACCGTTATTCTTTCACTTTCACAAACCCAATCCATGCACGCTCAAAATCAATCCCTGCTCGATGCCCTCAATGCCTGCATCGCCTCGTGCGAACATTGCGCCACCGCCTGCCTCAACGAGCAGGACGTGAAAATGATGGCCCGCTGTATTAGCATCGACCGCGACTGCGCCGACATCTGCGCCATCACGGCCCGCTTCGTAGCCCGCGGCTCCGAGCACGCTATGCACGTCATGCGCGAGTGCGCCGAAATATGCGGTATCTGCGCCACCGAGTGCGAAAAGCACGGTGCCCACATGCAGCACTGCAAGGAGTGCGCCGAGGCCTGCCGCCGCTGCGAGCAAGCCTGCCGCCAGGGAATGAGCATGGCCGCCTAAGCCATTTGTTTGTCAACAAAAGCCGGCTTGGATAGCACCAGGTCGGCTTTTTGGATTTCAGAGCAGCGCGCGTTGCGTCGAATCTTGCAAGTTTCAGGCACAATTCTATGCCCCTTTTTTGAGCACTTGGTGCCAGCTTTGCATGTTAGTAATCCGTGGCCCCATCGGTGGCTTCCCTTACCCCATTCAATATGAAAACCCTGCAATTCAAAACCAACATCAACTGCGGCGGCTGCATTAAGGCTGTAACGCCCACGCTCAACCAGGAAGCCGGTGCCGGCAACTGGCAGGTCGATACCGCCAACCCCGACAAGATTCTAACCATCAACTCCGACCAGCTCACCGCTGAACAGGTGACGGCCGCCGTCGAAAAAGCCGGTTTTAAGATTCAGGCGGCCTAAGCTTCGGCCCCCGCGCACAACCAAACGCCCGGCACTGCCGGGCGTTTTTGGTTTAGGCCCCACCGGAAAACAGCCCGCCCGTGGTAGTATAAGGGCTTTTGGTTCTGGCTTTACCAGTGTGGTGAGTAGGTGGAAATTATGTAAGGCACGCACCAGATAGCAGCAAACATACCCGGTGCCCCCTCGCGTACAAACGACAGGGGAGTGGATGAAAAACCGGCCCGTACAGAGGCGGAGGTCCAGGCGGGTTCAGAAAGGCGCAGTTCCTTCAACTGCGCGCCTCCTGTGCTGTATCATGTCGAAGCCCTGGTAGCTTGCCCTTTGATTGCCTTAACTACTGCTTATGTTTAAAGATTTTCCCAATCTGCACCCGTTAGTAGTGCATTTTCCCATCGTCCTCATCCTCGTCAGCGCTGCATTGCAGGCGGTGCTGGTGTTCAAGGACTGGCCGCCGGTTCGCTGGATTACCCTGGTCATCATGGCCGGCGGCTTCGCGGGGGCGCTGGCCGCCAGCACCATATTTCACGCCATGCCCATGGGCTTGTCGCCGCAGGTGGCCGATGTGTTCAGCGCGCACGAGCAGTACGCCAGCTATGCGCTGTGGCTGTCCGGTATCACCCTACTGCTTGGCGGGGTGGGGGAGTTTTTCCAGTTGCGTCGCCGGGCGTTTGACATTCTGGTACTCGTAGCGGCGCTGACCGCCGCCGGAGCTGTTTCCGTGGCCGGCCACCACGGGGCGCAGCTGGTATACATCGCCGGTGTCGGCCCGCAGGGCCACTTGGTCATGAAAGGCCACCACCACGAGCACAGTGCCGCCGGTGCCATGCCCGGCATGGACATGGGCACCACGCACGAAGACGACCACGCCAGCGAAGCCCCTGCGGACGGCCACGACGACCACGGCAAGACTGCCCCTGAAGCCGCTGGTCAACCCTCCGCTTCCAATATGGCCGAGATGCCGGGCATGTCAAACTCAAATAAAGCCGCCGGCTCTGCCCAAGCCAATGCGCCGATGCCGGGCATGAGCGGTATGGACATGTCGGCTCCAGAGAAGGGCCGCCGCCAGCCCCAAGCCTCTGCCAAAAGCGCCATGGCGGATATGCCCGGCATGAAGATGCCCGGTTCCAACAAACAGCCGCCGATGCCCAAAGGCATGGACATGAACGGTCCAAACAAACAGCCGGCAATGGGGGCCATGCCCGGCATGAAGGGCATGGATATGAAACCAGCCAGCAAGAAAAAGCCGTCCAAGGCCACTTCAGGAATGTCCGACATGGGCATGGGTAATATGTCGGATATGTCCGGCATGGCCATGCCCGGCAGCTCGAAGCCCAAGCCGAGCGCCCTGCCCGCGGGCGACATGAAAAAAATGCCAGGCATGGAAAAGGGCCAGGATATGCCCGGCATGGGCTCGATGCCTGGCATGAGCATGCCCAACTCCATGGATAAGTACCGCTTCGAGGACAACAACCCCGCCCGCGAGCAGCCCAAGAAAGACCATTAATCCCCAATGAGATTATTCCCCGCTATCGCGTTTCTGCTCACTGCTTATCAGGCTGCCGCCCAAAGCATGCCCGGCATGGCCATGCCATCGGATAAAGCCGGTAAGGCTCCAAAAGAACCCTACCTCACGCAGTCGGCCCCCGCGGCCAAAGAAACCGAAGGTAACCTCGTCATGCCCCGTACCGGCTACGTAGGCAAAAAAGTTGTGTACGACCTCTACGTCGACGACCGCCTCGTGAACTACACCGGCAAGACGCGCCGCGCCATCGGCATCAACGGCCAGATTCCGGCCCCCACGCTGCGCTTCACCGAGGGCGACACCGCCGTTATCCACGTGCACAACCAGATGCACATGGAAACCTCCCTCCACTGGCACGGCATCCTGCTGCCCAACAAAGAGGACGGCGTGCCCAACCTCACCACGGCGGCCATTGAGCCCGGCGGCACGCACACGTTCACCTTCCCGCTTATCCAAAGCGGCACCTACTGGTACCACTCGCACACCATGCTGCAGGAGCAGTCGGGCCTCTACGGCTCCATCGTCATCCAGCCCAAGGAAATCAAATACGAGATGAAAGAATACGTGCTGGTGCTTTCCGATTGGATTGACACCAAGCCCAAAGAAGTACAGCGCTACCTCAAGCGCGCCGGCGAGTGGTATGCCGTGCAGAAGGGGGCTACGCAGAGCTACGGCGAAGCCTTGGCCGCCGGCTATTTGAAGGACAAGGTGAAGCAGGAGTGGAGCCGCATGCCGGCCATGGACGTGACGGACATCTTCTACAGCAAGTTCCTGATGAATGGGCAGGAGAAAAACTACTTCAAGGATGCCAAGCCTGGCGAAGTGGTGCGCCTGCGCGTCATCAACGGCAGCGCCTCGTCTTACTTCAAGTTGCAGTACGCCGGCGGCCCCATGCAGGTCATTGCGGCCGATGGCATCAACGTG
>JANXMN010000174.1 GCA_025354605.1 Hymenobacter sp.
AGGCTGTTGCGGTAGGCGGCGTAGCTCTCCTGGTCGGCGGCGGTCACGGCCAGCGGGTCGAAGCCGTTGTAGAAATCCTTCAGTTCGGGCTTTTCTTCCACCAGCGTTTGCTTGATGTCGGTGGCGTTGCGCTGGGCCGAGATGGACGACGCGGCGGCGGTTTGCAGCTGCTGCTGGCGGGCGTTTTCCACCTGCGGGTTCTTCGTGCCCACGCTGTAGGACTTCACCGATTCGAGGGCCAGGTCGCAGCGGTCGGTGGTGTAGAACCAGCCGCGCCAGAACCAGTCCAGGTCCACAGCCGAGGCGTCCTCCATGGTGCGAAAGAAGTCGGCCGGCTGCGGGCTTTTGTAAGCCCAGCGCGTGGCGTAGGTTTTGAAGGCGAAATCGAACAGCTCGCGGCCCATCACCGTTTCGCGCAGAATGTTGAGCGCCGTGGCGGGCTTGCCGTAGGCGTTGGGGCCAAACTGCAGCACCGACTCCGAATTGGTCATAATCGGGGTTTGCAGGCTTTTGTCCGTCAGCATGTAGGACACGATATTGCGCGGCTCGCCGCGGCGGCTGGGGTAGTTGCGCTCCCATTCCTGCTCGGTTAGGTACTGGCAAAAAGTGTTCAGGCCCTCGTCCATCCACGTCCACTGCCGCTCGTCGGAGTTGATAATCATGGGGAAGAAGTTGTGGCCCACTTCGTGGATAATCACCGAAATCATCCCGTATTTCCGCTCCGGCGAGTAGGTGCCATCCTTGTCGGGGCGGCCGCCGTTGAAGCACAGCATCGGGTACTCCATGCCGCCCACCGGCCCGTGCACCGATATGGCCACCGGGTAGGCGTAGGGGATGGTGAACTTCGAGTAGGTTTTGATGGTGTGGGCTACTACCTGCGTCGAGTACTGGCCCCAAAGCGGGTTGCCCTCCTTGGGGTAGTAGCTCATGCACATCACCGGCTTGCCTTCCTCCTTAATTTGCATGGCATCCCAGATGAACTTGCGCGAGCTGGCCCAGGCGAAATCGCGCACGTTGCGGGCGGCAAACGTCCAGGTTTTAGTGCCGGTGGCGCGGCTGGCCTCGTTCTTCACGGCCTCGTCCTGGCTCACCATGAGCACGGGCTTGGTAGCCGACTTGGCCTGCTCCCAGCGCTTGAGCTGGGTGGCCGAGAGCACCTGCGTGGGGTTTTGCAGCGTGCCGGTAGCGCCCACCACGTGGTCGGCCGGCGCGGTGATGCTCACCCGGTAGTTGCCGAAGGGCAGCGTGAACTCGCCGTTGCCCAGGAACTGCTTGTGCTGCCAGCCCTGATTGTCGGAATACACGGCCATGCGGGGGTAGAACTGGGCGATTTCGTAGAGGTAGTTTTTATCCTCCGGGAAATACTCGTAGCCGCTGCGCTCGTTGATTTTCAGTTGGTCGTTGATGTTGTAGTGCCACTTCACGCTGAACGCGAACGACTGGCGCGGCTGCAGCGGGACGGGCAAATCCACGCGCATCATCGTGTGGTTGGTCACCGTTTTCAGGGCGCGGCCGTCCTTGCCGGTCACGCTCTCAATCTTGAAGCCGCCATCGAAATCCGACAGCATCCCCTCCAGCGCCTGAAACGACATTTTATCCGTCACCTGGCCCACCTGCGTGGCGGTGGTGATGGAGTTTTTGTCCAGAATGTTTTGGTCGAGCTGCACCCAGAGGTAGGGCAGCACGTCGGGCGACAGGTTGGTGTACGTGATGGTTTCCTGCCCGCTGATGGCCTGTTTGGCATCGTCGAGCGTGACGTGGATGTCGTAGTCGGCGCGCTGCTGCCAGTAGTCGGGGCCGGGCGCGCCGCTGGCGGTGCGGTAGCTGTTGGGCGTGGGCAGCATCGTTTCGAGCTGCGCGAATTTGTCGGTACCAGAGTTGGTGGTCTGAGCCGCGACGGGCTGCCGGGCCACGGCCACGCTCAGCACCAGGCCGGCGAATAAAAGACGACGCATTGTAAAACCGTAAGGTGAAGAAATCAGATGAGGATTGTCGGGGACCGACAAGGTCGCCGAAAGTTACGGCAAGGTTGCGCCAGTACCCGCGGGCAACAGAGGCCTGGATTCGCGGCCCGAGCTCACTACCCAACAGCCAGTTTGGCCAGCCACCATTTGCTTCCGGTTTTTCGAGCAGTCAAAAACCCGGAAGCAATACCTGCACTCAATTTGCTCTCGGATTGTCAACAACCCAAAAATCCGAGAGCAGCACGTAAGCGGAGACTGCCCCAAAGCTATTCGGTTCGTCTTGGCAGTTGCTCACGGCCACAGCAGCTGCACCAGTAGCAGCGCGGCAATGCCCACGGCTGCGCCGCTGGTCGTCAGCAGCCAGTCGCGCCGCTGCACGCCGAAGCCGCGCAGCAGCAGCGCCCCCAGCAGCAGAATAGCGGCCACCACCAGCACCTGCCCCAGCTCCACGCCCACGTTGAAAGCCAGCAGCTCCTGCACCGGCCGGCTGCCCGGCCCCAGCAGCGCCCGCAGGTAGTTCGAGAAGCCCAGCCCATGAATCAGCCCGAAGCCCAGGGCCAGCGCGTTGGGCGCGGCCGCCAGCACCGGGGCCGGACGCAACTGCCCCGCCCGCGCCGACGCGGCCCCCGCCCCCCGCAGGTTTACCAGCGCCGTAACCATGATGGTGACCGGAATCAGTGCTTCGATAACAGAAGGCTTAAAGGCCACCAGCCCCAGCGTGGCCAATGCCAGCGTGAGCGAGTGCCCTACGGTGAAGCTCGTGACCAGCGCCAGCACGCGCCGCCAGTCGCGCAGCACGTAGGGCGCGCACAGCGCCAGCAAGAACGTGAGGTGGTCGGCCGCGCGCGGCGTGCAGATGTGCAGGAAGCCGAGCTGGAGGTAAGTCTGGAAAACGGACATGACGGCAAAGCTACCGGCCACGGCTGTTCGACCGACCAGCGCGTGGGGTGCGGGGACTATTACCCGCCATTGGGCAGGCTGAGCAGGTCCGGTTTCCTGGCTTTGCCCGAAAGGAGGCCGGTTTCCCAGCTGATGTTACGCAAGCTGTTGCTGGCGCGCGTCTCTGACGCGCTGCCGGTTGGTTTCGCGTCTCCGACGCGGCCGTTGCCCGACGCCCGAACGGCGCGCACAGGGCGCCTGGAGACGCCAGGCCAGTGGGCAGCGCGTCGCAGACGCGCGCCAGCAGTTACCAGGTGTAGTCATCGTTTACCCGGCCCGCGGCGTAGCTTGGCACCCACAATCGCAACCGCTCTGCTTCATGGCTTTCCAGATAAGTGCCGAAACGGCCGACAACCTCACCCTGACCCCGGCCACGGCGAACCTGGGCTGTCTTCGGTGGTTTATTGGCAGCTTCGGGCTGCTCGGGCTGGTGGTGGGCGGCGGCCTGCTGTGGTTGCGGAGCGCCGCCGGGGCCGACACGGTGAACCTGGTAGCGGGGGTCTTTTTGGTGATGGGGGCGGGCTTCGTGGCGCTCAGTCGGTTTGCCAGCTTCAATCCCAGCATGGGGGTGGCGGCCTTCGTATTCGACCAGCGCCTGGGCGCGGTGCGGGTACGTAGCGACCCCGGCCCGTTCGGCCCACCGGCCGAAGCCTACCTCGCCTACGCCGACATCACGGGCCTGGACGTGGAAACCAGGTCCCACTCCGGCTCCGGCGGCTCCAACCGGTCGAGCCGCACCACCTACACCTACCACGTGGTGCTGCGCCTGCGCGACGGTGCCCGCTGGTGCCTCACCAACGACTCCACCCGCGAAGCGGCCGATGCGCAACGCCTGCGGCTGGCGGCGGCCCTGGTGCCGCCACCGGGTGTAGGCGCGGGCTTGGCCGTGCCCGCGCCCGAATTGCCGCCGCAACTGACGCGCAGCACCCAGGGCCACACCACCAGCTTGCGGTGGCGCAACCCGGTCACGCGCCAGGAGGTGGTTGGGAAGCTGGCCCTGCTCGGCGGGTTTGGTGGGGTGCTGGGCCTCTTTTTTATCATTATCCACTCGCAGCAGGTGCCCTGGTTTGCGTACGGGGTGCTGGGCTTCATTGTCCTCGTGTTCGGCCTCATCGCCGTGACGCAGGTGCGGCGGCTGCGACAGGACGCTACCCATCGCTACGGCTTGGAATTCAGTCCGGAAGCCGTGGCCTACTTCGAAGAATCATTGGCCACCGGCCAGGAAACCCACCGCGAGCGCGTGGCGCGGGCCGACTGGTACGGCCTGAGCTATTCGTTCGACGCCACGGCGGGCGAAAACGAGGCCGTCCTGTTGCTCACCATTGCCGCCCACGTCCAGTACCTGGAGCAGCAGCAGGTTGGCTCCCTGGGCAAGGGATTGAGCCTGCTGCTGGAAAAAAACCGGTCCCGTACCCTGCGGTTCAAAAACTTCAGCCCCGTCCAGCGGCTGGCCCTGGTGAACTGGGTGCAGGCCGC
>JANXMN010000202.1 GCA_025354605.1 Hymenobacter sp.
AAAAAAATCAAAGGTTTCGTAATCGAAACACATACACCCCAAACCCCGACTTCCCCGGTCCAAAACAGGAGCCCACTACCCGGTATAGCCCCTCATACCGGTACACATCCGGCCCGCCATCTAGGGCCGGCACCTTGCGCAGCACGCGCACCAGCCGGCCGGTTTCCACGCTTTTCAACAGCGCCAGATTTGTGCCGGTGGCAACCTGGTCGGTGGCCTGCCGGCCGGTTTTGGGGTCGCGCCCGCCGTTGCCGGAGTAGCGAATTTCGTCCTCGCCGAAGTCATCGTCCTCGTACTGCCCGGCCAGCACGATGCTCTCGGCCCCGAGCTGCTGGGTGCCGCACACGCCCGTTCGGCGCGGGCGGTGCACGCCGCTCAATGATAAATCGATGCGGTTGCGGAACGTATCGCCCGGCCGGTAGCTGCCCACGTGGCCGAAAACGGGCTGGTTCATTGGGGTTTCTGGTTTCTCGTTGCTGGTTTCTTGTTTCAGGACCTAGGCAACTAGAAACCAGCAACAAGAAACCAGAAACCTGTTTTACTTTCCTTCCGGCACGTACTGCAGCACGCTCAGGTGCTCGTCAGTCAGCACCTCGTTGGCCATTTCCTGCAGCTCCGCCGCCGAAATCTTCTCGATTTTCGTGAAAATCTCGCTCAACGGCTCCACGCGGCCCAGGTCGAGGGTGCTTTTGCCGAGCAGCTGCATCATGCCGCCGTTGCTTTCTTCGCTCATGGCCAGCTGGCCCATCAGCTGGTGCTTGGCAATGTGCAGCTGGTTGGTGGTGAGCGTCTTTTCGCGCAGTAGCTTCAGCTCCTTCTGCACCAGGCCCAGGGTGCGCTTCACTTGCTTGCCCTCGGTGCCGAAGTAGATACCGAACAGGCCGGTATCGGTGTAGGGCGAGTAGGTGCTGTCGATGGTGTACACCAGGCCATACTTCTCGCGCACGGCCAGGTTCAGCCGCGAGTTCATGCCCGGCCCGCCCAAAATGTTGTTCAGCATAAAGAACGGAATGCGGCGCGCGTCGTTCAGCGAGTAGGCCGGGCCGCCAATCAGGCAGTGGGCCTGCTGAATGGGACGGGTTTCCGTCTGGCTTTTGCGCGCGTAGCCGCCCACCGGCCGGCGCGTGCGCGGCCCCAGCCGGGCCGGCAGCGAGGCCAGAAACTTGTCGGCCAGCCGCTTCACCTCGGCAAAGGGCAGGTTGCTAACGGAGCTGAACACCAGCCGGTCGGTGCGCATCTGCTCCTGCAAAAAGGCGTGGAAGTCGGCCGTCTGGAAGCGGCTCACACTTTCGCGGGTGCCCAGGATGTTCACGCCCAGCGGGTGGTCGCCAAACACCACGGTGTCGAAATCGTCGATAATAGCATCCTCCGGGGCATCCTGGTACATGCTCATCTCCTCCAGAATCACGCCCCGCTCCTTCTCTACCTCGCGCCCCGGAAACACCGAGTTGAAGGTTAGGTCAGTCAGCAGCTCAAACGCCCGCTCGAAATGCGTACTGAGCAGCGCGGCGTAGAAGCAGATTTTTTCCTTGGTGGTGTAGGCGTTCAGCTCGCCGCCCACGGTTTCGAGACGGTTGAGGATGTGGAAGCTCTTGCGCTTTTCGGTGCCCTTAAAGGCCATGTGCTCCCAGAAGTGGGCCAGCCCCTGCTGATGCGGGGCCTCATCGCGCGAGCCAATGTCGAGCAAAAACCCGCAGTGCGCTATTTTAGTGTGCAGTACCTGCTTGTGCAACAAGCGGATACCGTTGGGATATTCGTGAATGTGGTAATCGAGCATAAGTAATTACAAAGGTACAGTAGCACGCAGCCTTTGCTGCGTACGCGAGCGCAGCGAGCAGGCGGAAAAGGCGGGTCTACACGTCACAAAACCAACTGCTCGCGGCGCTCGCACCACCCAGCAAAGGCTGCGTGCTACGGCCTACATAACCGGCAACGTGGCCAGCAGTTGCCCCACCTCAATGCCATACGCGCAGCGAAAGTGCCCCAACGGGCAGGCCGCGTGTCCGTGCAGCCCGCAGGGCCGGCAATCAAGCTTTTCCGTCGTCTCCACCACGAATGACACCGGCGACAGCGGCCCGAACCCAAACGCCGGCACCGTGCTACAAAACACCGCCGTAACCGGCGCGCCCACCGCCGAACACAGGTGCATCGGGGCCGAATCGTTCACGTAGTTCATCACCGCCCCGCGCATCAGCGCCGCCGAAGCCAGCAAGCCGATTTGGCCGGCCAGGCTCACCACGCTGTCGCGGCCGCTGGCGGTGGCCAGCCGCTCGCAGGCGCCCACATCGGGCGGGCCGCCCAGCAGGTACACCCGCAGGCCGACCGGCAGTGCCGCCAGCAGCTCCAGCCACTTGGCCTCCGGATACTGCTTGGTGAACCACACCGAAGTGGGTGCCAGGCACACGTATGCCCCGGCTGCCGCGTACGGAGTCACCGCCGCTTCATCGGCCGCCGAGGGAAACAAACACGGGCGGTACGCTGCGCTTAATGAAGAATGAGGAATGAGGAATGAGGAATTGGCTTCGGCTGGCAATTCTTCATTCTTCATTCCTAATTCCTCATTCAGCAACCGCAGGTTGCGTTCCACCTCGTGGGTGCCATCGCCGATGTGGTGCGCTACGCGGCGCGTGAAAAACCGGCTCAGCGGGTTTTTGGCGAAGCCGATGCGTTCCGGCGCGCCCGAGAAAGCAGTGAGGAAACCCGTGCTGGCGAAGCGCTGCAAGGTCACGACGCGGCCATATTTCGCCGCCCGAATCCGGCCCAGCAACTCCCATAGCGCGGCGTACTTGCGGTGTTTCTTATCCCAGATAAGCACCTGGCGCACGTAGGGGTGGCCGGCCAGCAGGCCCTCGTTGCCGCGCCGCAGCAGCACGTCGACGGGTGTGGCGGGCGCGGTTTGGTGCAGGTAGTCGAGCAGGGCCGTCATCAGAATCACGTCGCCGATAAAGGCAGTCTGGATGAGCAGCGTGGCGGACGTTGGAGGGGGAATAGTGGACACGGCGCGAAATTACGGCCTGTGCGGCGTGGGCCGACCCCGGCCTCCCCCTTACCTTGCCGACCACAAAGCCATTGGCCTATTTATCCACGGCCGGCGTAATGCCCGGCTTGGCCTGCCGATTCACCCGTCGGCATTTCACTTTTCACTCCTTTTTTCTTTTCCTTTTCGCTCCTTCCCATGTTTTTAGCAATTACCGTTTCCCTGGCCTACATCGTCATCGGCGTGGTGGTGGGCCTGTTTATCCTGCTCTTATTAGCCAAGTCGCTGCTCGGCATCGTCGTCATCGGCGAGATGCAGGTGGGCGTCGTGGCCAAGAAATTTGCCAGCCGCAGCCTGGCCCCCGGCCGCCTCGTGGCCCTCGAAGGTGAGGCCGGCTACCAGGCCGACACCCTGGCCCCCGGCTGGCACTTTTTCCTTTGGCCCTGGCAGTATTCGGTCACCAAAGAGTCGGTCATCATTGTGCCGCAGGGCGAAATCGGCCTCGTGGTGGCCAACGGCGGCGAGCCCATCCCGCCCAGCCACATCCTGGCCCGTGAAATCGACTGCGACAACTATCAGGATGGCCGCGCCTTCCTCACCAAGGGTGGCGAAAAGGGCCGGCAAATCGGCATGCTCACGGCCGGCACCTACCGCATCAACACGGCCCTGTTCACGGTCATCACCCAGCGTACGGCCGAAAGCATGGGTATGCGTCCCGAGGAGCTGTTCATCTACCGGGTGGCCCCCGATGCCGTGGGCATTGTCACCACGCTCGACGGTGTGCCCATCACCCCCGGCGAAATCGCTGGCCCGGTCATCCCCAGCCACAACAACTTCCAGGATGCCCAGGCTTTTCTGGCGGCCGGCGGCAGCCGCGGCCTGCAGGAGCAAATCCTGCTCTCGGGCTCCTGGAACCTGAACCCCTGGTTTGCCCGCGTTGAACAGGTGCCCATGACGGAAATTCCCATCGGCCACGTCGGCGTGGTTATTTCCTTCGTCGGCAAGCCGGCCGTTGATGTGAGCGGGGCCGATTTCACCCACGGCAACCTCGTCGAGGTCGGCCACAAGGGCATCTGGGCCACGCCGCTCTACCCCGGCCGCCAGCCGCTCAACACGCACATCATGAAGGTGGAGCTGATGCCCACCACCAACATCGTGCTCAACTGGGCCGTCCGCACCGAAGCCCACCACTACGACGACCACCTGAGCAGCATCACGGTGCGCTCGCGCGACGGCTTCTCCTTCAACCTTGACGTGGCCCAGATTATCCACGTCGGCGCGCTCGATGCACCCCGCGTCATCTCGCGGGTGGGCTCGATGAAAAACCTGGTCGACCACGTGCTGGAGCCCATCGTGGGCAACTACTTCCGCAACTCCAGCCAGGAATACACCGTTCTCGACTACCTCACCAATCGCGCCGAGCGCCAGCGCGAAGCTTCAACCTTCATCCGCATCGCGCTCCAGGAATACAACGTGCAGGCCGTCGACACCCTTATCGGCGACATCGTGCCCCCCGCCCAGCTGATGACCACCCAGACTGACCGCAAGCTGGCTGAGGAACAGCGCAAAACCTATGAGGTGCAGCAGGCCGCCCAGACCCAGCGCCAGGCCCTAGTGCGTGAAACCAGCATCGCCGACATCCAGAACTCCCTCGTGCAGAGCGAGCAGGGCGTCAACATCGCCGAACTGCAGGCCAATGCCCAAGTGAAGAAGGTGCGCGGCGAAGCCGAAGCCGCCAAGCTGCGCGCCGGTGGCGAGGCCGAAAGTACCCGCCTGCGTGCCATCGCCGATTCCGAAGCCACCCGCCTGCGCGGCGTGGGCGAGGCCGAAGCCATCCGCGCCATCGGCAACGCCAAGGCCGAAGCCTACCGCGTAGGTGTGGACGCCCTGGGCACGCGCGAGTTCACCGGCCTGCAGTTGATGCAGATTATCGGCGACCGGCAGGTGAAAATCGTGCCCGAAGTGCAGGCCAACGGTGGTGGCACCGGCGCAGGCGGCGGCCTGGTCGAGGCCCTCATCGGCCTGCTGGCCCAGCAGCAAACCGCGCAGCTCACCAATCCCACCCCTGTTGCGGCAGCTATTCCACCCAAAGCGGCAGAATTCGGGGCGGCTTCCGACCCGGCTATCTGAGTAGGTGTGCAGCCATAAGCGGCTGTTTTAAAGCACGGTAGAACGGTCATGCTCATCTGGCGTCCGCTTGTCGAAGCATCTCTACCACAATACTAATTTGATTACTGCTGCGGTTGAGATGCTTCGACAAGC
>JANXMN010000210.1 GCA_025354605.1 Hymenobacter sp.
TTACTTTTCACTCATGGAAAAATTCATGCTCATCTTCCACAGCTTCGCGGCCTCGGCCGAGGCGTTCGATAACCCGTCGCCCGAGGCCATGCAGGCCGAGCTGCAAAAGTGGAACCACTGGATTGGCGGCATCGCCGCCCAGGGCCGGCTGGCCGGTACCGAGGCCCTGATGCCCACCGGCAGAACCCTGACCGGCCCCGAGCGCCTGGTCACCGACGGGCCCTACACCGAGGGCAAGGAAATCGTGGGCGGCTTCCTGTTCGTGCAAGCTGCCGACCTGGACGAGGCCGCCCGGCTGGCCGAGGGCTGCCCCGTGTTCGAGCACCGGGGCTCGGTGGAAATCCGTCCCGTAATGGTGATGGCCTAGCGCAAGGCCGCTGGCTGATTGTTGCTAAAACAAGGCCGGGCCCCGTCGCCCGGCCTTTTTTCGGCGAAAACCACCACCGGTTTTTCCCTGCTTATGGCCGTCGCGGTTCCCGATTCTTCCGAGCGCCTGGTGGCGCACCTGTTCCGCCACGAGGCGGGGCGGCTCCAGGCCGTGCTCGTGCGCTGGCTGGGCCTGCACCGGCTCGACGAGGCCGAGGACCTGGTGCAGGACACCCTGCTGCAGGCCCTCACCGTGTGGAAGGTGCGCGGCGTGCCCGAGCAGCCCGCCGCCTGGCTCTACGCCGTGGCCCAGCGCAAAACCCTCGACCTGCTGCGCCGCGAGCAGCGCCACCGCCGCCTGGCCAGCCAGGCAATGCCACTGCCCGAAGCGGCGGCCGAAGGGGAAAGCCCGGCCTTGTTTCTGGCGGATGAGATTACCGATAGTCAGTTGCGGATGCTCTTCGCCTGCTGCCACCCGGCCCTGCTTCCGGAAGCCCAGCTGGCCTTGTGCCTAAAGATTTTGGGCGGCCTGAGCACGGCCGAGCTGGCCGGGGCCTTCCTGGTGCCCGTCGACACCATGACCAAGCGCCTCTACCGGGCCAAGGAGCGGCTGCGGGCCGTGGCGGGGCGGCTCGAAGTGCCCGACGGGTCGTCTCTTACCACTCGCCTGGCCGCGGTGCTCAAAAGCCTGTACCTGCTCTTCAACGAAGGCTACCATTCGGCCCACCCCGAGCAGCTCATCCGCCGCGAGCTGTGCGAGGAAGCCCTGCGCCTGGCCCTGCTGCTCACCCAACACCCGCGCACCAACCGCCCCGAGGTCCACGCCCTGCTCGCCTTGCTCTGCTTCCAGACCTCGCGCTTCGCCGCCCGCACCGACGCCGACGGGGCCATCGTGCTGCTCGCCGACCAGGACCGCCGCCGCTGGCACCAGCCCCTCATTGCCCAGGGCCTGCGCCACCTGGCGGCGGCGGCCGAGGGCAACGCGGCGAGCGAGTTTCACCTCGAAGCGGCCATCGCCCTGGAGCACTGCCGCGCCCCGACGTACGCCGCCACCGACTGGCCCGCCATTGGCCGCTACTACGACCAGCTGCTACGCCTCAAGCCCTCGCCGGTGGTGGCGCTGCACCGCGCCGTGGCCCTGGGGCAGGCCGAGGGGCCGGCCCCGGCCCTGGCTGCCGTGCAGGCCCTGGCCGGCCTCGACCATTACCACCTCTACCACGCCGTGCTCGGCGAGCTGTACGCCCAGACCAACCAGCCCGAACCCGCCGCCCGGCACTTCGACTATGCCCTGGCCCTCACCGCCTCGCGGGCGGAACAGGACTTGCTCCGCCGCAAGCGCGCCGCCCTGGTCGGTAAGGGCAGCCCCGACGACAGCAGGCGGCCTCAATAAGTCGCAGACGTATTCCGGCTTCAGCTCACCCCAAACACCTGCCGCAGCACCTGCTCGCGCAGGTCGCGGCTCACGGGCACCCGATGCGGGCCGATGAGCAGCTCGTTGCCGTCGAGCGCCGTGACCTGGCCCACGGCCACCAGGTACGAGCGATGCACCCGCACAAACGGCCCGGCCGGCAGCTGAGCCTCCAGGTTTTTGAGGCGCTCCAAGGCCAGCAGTACGCCGCCCACGGTGTGGATGCGCACGTATTCCTGCCAGCTTTCCACGAACAGAATATTAGCCAGCGGCACCTTGCGGTACTGGCCGTCGGTCTTCACCGTGAGGAAGGTCGCCAGGGCCAGGCCTGCTTCGGGCAGCGGCACCGGCGCGGGCAGGCGCAAGGCCTGGCGGGCCTTGTTCAGGGCCTGAAGCAGGCGCTCGAAGGAATAGGGCTTGGTGAGGTAGTCGACGGCGTCGAGGCCGAAGGCGTCCACGGCAAACTCGCTGTAGGCGGTGGTGAAGATGGTGACCGGTCGGCGCGGCAGCGAGCGCAGCAGGTCGGTACCGCGGAGGCGGGGCATCTGAATGTCGAGAAACAGCAAATCGACCGGCTCGCGGCTCAGAAACTCCAGGGCCTGCAGCGGCTGCTTGATTTTGGCCAACACTTCCACGTCGTCGAGCTGGCCGAGGAAGCCTTCGAGCAGGTTCAGGGCCAAGTACTCGTCGTCAATGAGCAGGGTTCGAATCTTCGGCATGGGGTGCGGGCGAGGGCGTGAGGGGCAGGTGGAGGCGGGCGGCAAAGGTGGTGGGCGTTTCGGCCACCGCGAGGCCGGCCTGGGCGGGGCCGTAGGTGAGACGCAGGCGCTGGCGAATGTTGGCCAAGCCCACGCCGTGGGCGTCGTCCTGCGGTTGGGGGGTGGGGTCGCGGGTGTTTTCGGTTTCAAACACCAGCTCCTGAGCCGTCAGGAACAGGCGCAGACGAATGTAGCCGGTCGGATTGTCGGCCACGTCGCTGTGCTTCAGGCAGTTTTCAACCAGCGGCATCAGCAGCATGGGCTCGATGCGCGGGTTGGCAGCCAGGCCCTTCACGTCGAGCGACACGGGCATCGGCGCTTCGTAACGCAGCTGAAAGAGCCAGAGCAGCTGCCGGATTTGCTCCACTTCCTGCGCCACGGCCACCAGCGGCTCGCGGGTGCTGTAGATGGCGTAGCGCAGCAGGGCCGCCAGCCGCAGCACGACGTCGGGCGTTTCGGGGGCGCGGGCCACGGTCAGGGCGTAGAGGTTGTTAAGGGTATTGAACAGAAAGTGTGGGTTAATCTGGGAACGCAGGTACAGCAGCTGGGCCTGCTGCTGCTCGCTAATAATGGCCTGGGCGTGCCGGGCAGCGGCCTCGCGGGCCCGCAGCACGGTCAGGAAATAGCTCACCAGCCACACCGTGCTGTGCAGCAGGCTCACGTACAACGCGTAGCGCCCTACCGAAGTAAACCCCGTGGCCAGCCCCGCCCCGAACCAGGCTCGCTCCAGTGCCAGCCGCAGGGCGGTGCTGCCCGCCCACAGCCCCGTTGCCAGCGCCCAGTAGCCAGTACGCCGCCCCCGCTCGTGCCAGCCCGGAATCAGCACCAGGGCATTGCCGTAGTAGAGCAGCAGCAGCCACAGCAGTCCCAGCCCGTTGCGCAGCAGTGGCTGCCCGATGTGGTTATTGAGAAAAAACGGCAAGTATACCCCGAACAGCGCGCTCCACGCGGCCCCGTGCAGCAGAAGGGTTCGGCGTTGAGAAATGGTCATACCGCTGAACGTGTTTATAATAGTTAAAAGCACTAAAAATGAACGGTCATGCTCACCTGTCCGCTTGCTGAAGCAAGACCGTTCTGCGACTTTCCCTGCCCCCTAAAAGTAATTAACCCCAGTTGTGGACCTATCGAACATAGCCCCGTAGGGGCGACATATCGGTAGTGAAATTCTTGAAAGGAATATCAAAGCCCCAGCGGGGCGACACTCGGGCAACAAATGTCGCCCCGCTGAGGCTTCAAAAACCAATAACCAGCGGGGTTTACTACCAATATGTCGCCCCTACGGGGCTTACCCATAAAGTCTGCAACTTGGGCTAACTATATTGGTCGCGAGGCGATTTGCGCAAAAAGCAGTAGGGTGCGGGGGCAAGCCCTACCGGGTACGACCCCGCACCCTATTGATGCCAGTACGGCATCCTGAAAATTGCGCTAAGCAGCAGTGGTTTGGCGCGCCGCGCCGGTGGCTTGCTGGTAACGCTCCTCGTTTAGCTTGTGGTTGGTGCCCATCCAGGTATCCCAGAAGTTGAAATACAGGCCGTAGTTGCCCTTCGTGAGCTGGTGATGCAGGTTGTGATGGGTGCCCGTGTTCTGCCAGCGGCCCAGCCAGTGGCCGTGCAGGCGCGGGGGCAGCAGCTCGTAGCCCAGGTGCCCGATTACGTTGAAGGTGAGGGTGTAGAGCCCAAATACCAGCAGCGCCAGCGGATGCACCGGCAGCACCAGCACGGCCAACGGCAAAATCCCGGCCTCAATAATAGCTTCTAGCGGGTGAAACGCATACGCTGCCCAGGGCGACGGATTGTGTGAGAGGTGGTGCACCCGGTGCACGTACCGGAACAGCCGCGGGTGGTGCATCAGCCGGTGGGTCCAGTAGAAGTAAGTGTCGTGCAGCAGCACCAGCAGCCCGATGCTAAGCGCCAGATAGCCCCAGCCGTACGCGTGCAGGTCGCTGTAGATGCGGGTGAGCCCGGCTTTGCGGGCAGCGAATACCAGCAGGAAGATGGCCGCGAAAATCCCGGCCGTGAGCAGCGAGTACCTGATTTCCTGCCGAATCTGCGCGCTGGTCGGGAACCGGGGCTGGATGCGCCGCGCCAGCCACTGCCGGCGCTTCCAGACGTAGAAAAACAGGTAGGCCCCGCCCGCGAACAGCAGGTAGCGCAGCACCACATTGGCCAGCACGAGGCCCGACCGGGCGGGCAGCCCCAGGTCGGCCGGCAGGAATTGATTCAGGAGGAAAGCCATGGGAAATAAGGGGGTTAGAATGAGGGGGAATGTTGGAGTTGCTTAGTAATCCAGAACGCCATGCTCCTCTGGCGTCCGCTTGTCGAAGCATTTCTACTGCTTCGTTGTAGTGGTAATTACCATTGCGGTAGAGATGCTTCGGCTTCGCTCAGCATGACGTTCTAGTAGCATCGCCTATAAAAAATACCGCCCGACCCGACCCGATTTCCCGCAGTAGCTCGGCGCACTTCTGCCGCACCTGCGCGTCTTCGGGGCGCAGCAGCGGCAGGGCCAGGGCGTGGCGGAGCAAAGCCTGGCTCTCGGCCGGGCGGTGGAGATGCGTGCAAGCGGTGGCGGCTAGCAGATACACTTTCAGGTTGTCGGGTTGCAGGCGGAGGGCCTGCTGGAAGCAGCGCAGCGCCTGCTCGTTGCTGGCCCCGGCGGCGGCGTGGCCTACCACCAGCCGCTCGGCCCAGCTCAGGTTGGCCAGGCCCAGGTGCCAGCCGCCCAGCAGCACCCAGCTTTCGGCGTGAGCGGGGCGGTAGGCCAGGGCGCGGCCGGCGTGCCAGCGCACGGCCCGGCCCGCCGCCAGCCGCTCGGTGGGGTTGGCGCTACCCCGCTGCGACGCCCCGGCTACGAGGGCCACGGCGTAGTGGCCCTCGTAGCGGGCCGAGTCCTGGCGCAGGGCCTCATTGGCCAGGGCGCGGGCCTGCTGGAAGGCGGCTTGCTGCGCGGCTTTATCGGGCTGATTGAAGGCCAGCTGGGTTTTCAGCACGGCTAGGTTCCAGAGGGCTTCGAAGTTGTGCGGGGCCAGGCGGAGCGCCCGGCCATAGGCCGCCGCGGCCGCCTCGCGCTGGAACCGCGCCTTGCAAGACTGGCCCTGCGCCAGGGTTTCGCGCACGGCTGCTTCGGGGTCGAGCTGGGCCGGGCAGCTAGCCATACGGAACAATTCGGCCTGGGCTGAGCCCCCCAGCAGGCAGAGGAGAAGCACGCCTCCCAGCCAGCACTGGGGCCGCAGGAGCCAAGAATCTGCGCGGTTCATATCCCAAAAAATCAAGGGTGAGAGGAAATAATTGCGCTCCGGAAAATCCGACCGAATACCGACCTGCCGCTTCAGGGCAGGGTAATGGTTTGCGAGGCGCTGCCGACGGTGAGCGTGGCCGTTTTATCGCAGCTACCGGTGCCGTAGTCGAGCACGAACGCGGGCCGGGCCCCGGTTTTGAAGGACAGCGCGCCGCTCACCGGGTAGATGATGCCCTGACTCAGGCAGGCGCTTTGCAGCCGCAGCGGGATTGGGGTGCTGATGACGTAAGTCGTGCCGCTGCGCCGGGTGAGGGTGCCGGTATCAGTCACGGTAAATACGTCGTCCTGGGCCGAGGCCGTGCCTTCGCCGGTGGTCCATTCGGTGACGCGGGTGAGGGAGGCCTGGGCCGTGCCGCTGCCGTCGGCGAAGGTGAGGGTGCCGTTGGCGAGGGTGCTGGTGTATTGGAGCTTGCCGGCCGCGTTGCGGCTCACGCCGCTCAGCGTGACGGTGCCGCCCACCCCGTTGTTATCCACCGCGTAATTCACGAACGCTACCACCGTCTGGGAGCCGGCCGTGCGGTAGCTCCCCTGATACGTGACCGTAATTTTGCCCTTGCGTACCCGGCCGTCGGCCCCGGCGCAGCCCGCGGTGCCGAAGTCGAGGGTGATGACGCTGGCCATGCGGTCGATGCTGACCTGGGCGCACGACGAGCTGACGGGCACGGCCGTGGCGCTGGCTTGGGCGCTGGTTTCGATTTCGCCGGCCAGGCGCAGGGCGTCGTCGTACACGGCCTGGGAGTAGCTGTCGCTGAGGGCGGCCTCCTGCTCTTCGGCAGTGGCGGGCGTGGGCGTGTCTTTTTCGCTGCGCTGGCAGCTGCTCAGCAGCAGGGCCAGGCCGCATACGGCGGCTGGCAGGAAGCGGGGGAATGAGGTTTTCATGGGGCTGGCGGTTGGTAAGCCGTTGTTCACCCGAACAACTGTCCCAAAGATGCCGGCCCCCGCCAGCCTTCCCCAAAACGATTCAACGGGTGGCAGGCCCTGGCCTACGAACGGGTGGTTTCTCTCAACGAAGCGGCCCCATCCCCGGTAGCAAGGCTACGTGCCACAATCCTGCTCCCTGGCACAACTGGTTTGCAACCCACCATATTTGCGTTGTTTAGCGCGAGCAAACTCTTCCCCCGGCCGCCGGTTCCAGCGTGCAGCAAATCATCCCCTCCCCTCTCCTTATGCAGCTTGGCATCGACAGCTTCGCGGCCGCCCCCACCGGCGGCACGCCTTCCGACAACGCCGCCGCCCTGGGCCAACTGCTCGACCGCATCGCCCGAGCCGACGAAGTTGGCCTCGATTTCTTTGGCCTTGGCGAGCATCACCGCCGCGAATTTCTCGACTCGGCCCCGGCCGTGATTCTGGGCGCGGCCGCCGCCCGCACCGCCCGCATCCGTCTCGGCAGCGCCGTCGCCGTGCTCAGCGCGGCCGACCCGGTGCGCGTGTTTCAGCAGTTCGCCACCCTCGATTTGCTCTCGCAGGGCCGGGCCGAGCTGGTGGTAGGCCGCGGCTCGTTCACCGAAGCTTTTCCGCTATTTGGGCTGAACCTGAATGACTACGACGAGCTGTTTGAGGAAAAGCTGGGCCTGCTGCTCCAGATTCGTGACCAAGAGCAGGTGCAGTGGCAAGGGCAGTTCCGACCGACCCTCACCGGGCAAGGCATCTACCCTCGGCCGTTGCAGGCGAAGCTGCCCATCTGGCGGGGCGTGGGCGGCACGCCCGAATCGTTCGTACGGGCTGGCGCGCTAGGCCTGCCGCTGATGGTGGCCATTATCGGGGGCGAAACCCACCGCTTTCGCCCGCTCCTCGACCTCTACCGCGAGGCTGGCCGCCGTGCCGGCTTCACCCCCGAGCAGCTGCCGGTAGGCCTGCACTCGCTGGGCTACGTAGCCGACACCACCGAGCAGGCCGTGGCCGAGTACTACCCCGGCTATGCCCGCACCTTTACCCGCATTGGCCGCGAGCGGGGCTGGCCGCCCGTCACGCCCGCCCATTTCGACGCGCTGCGCGGCCCGCGCGGGGCCCTGCTGGTGGGCAACCCCGAGGAAGTAGCCGCCAAAATCCTGCGCCACGCCGAGGCGCTGGGCGGCCTGTCGCGCGTCACCTTCCAGATGGATAACGCCGACCTGGCCCCCGAAAAGCTGCTGCACGCCATCGAGCTGCTGGGCCAGCGGGTGAAGCCGCTGCTAGGCTGAGTGGCTATCCTACAATAGGCCGGCGCGGTCGGGCGGCTTTTTCAGCCGCCCGA
>JANXMN010000278.1 GCA_025354605.1 Hymenobacter sp.
GGTTGCGCACCGCCAAAGCACGCACCCGCGACGCGCTCGAAGAAGCCCTGCTGGCTGCCGCCGCGTGGATAACGGAACAGGATGCCAAAAACTGGTTCGACCATTGCGGATATCATGTACAATAACCTCGAATCCGCTCTAAGGGCACAGCTGGCGGGTACCCGCGTGCGGGTTATCGAAATTGCCCCGCCGATGGTGGCCACCCGGCTCACCGAAGGCATGGCGGGCGAGCGGGTAGGCCCGGAGGTTATTGCCGCCGCCGCCGTGAAGGCCCTGGCCGGCCGGACGGATAACGTGCTGGTCGGGCAGGCCAAAAGCTTAGCGCTGTTGAGCAAGTTCTTCCCCAAATTCATGCTCAGTCTACTCAACAAAGCAGCCCTGGCGGCCCGGAAACCTTGAGTTCAAGGCCGGGTCAGCATCAGTCTTCCAGATGCATTTTGCTTGAGGCAAATGACCAGTAAATCCAAGTGGCATTGCAGAGCAGCATGCAGCCAATCGGGCTGACGAAGGCCACCAGCCCGATGGCGCAGTACGTGGGAATGCCCGCCAGCATGGCCCGGTTGTAGGTGCGCACCGTTTGGGCCGACACATCGGGCTTGAGGCGCCCCCGGCACACGACGGCCCACAGCAGCCGAAACACCACGTTGACCAGCGCCGAGTACCCGGCCGCAAAGGCGGCGGCGTAGTGCCCGGCATCGGTGAGCAGGTAGCGCGCCAGTGTGCTGGTGGGGTAGGGAATGCACACCACCAACAGCAGCAAAAGGCCGTTGGCCAGCATCAGCGGCACATCGACGCGGCCCACCTTTTTAAAGACCTCATGGTGGGTCATCCAAATTAGGAGGACCGAGGCGAAGCTGTTGAGCACGGCCAGGTACTCGGGCCAACGCTCCAGCACGGCGCGTAGCAGGTTTGGGTCGTGAACCGGGTGGAATACGGGTGCCTTCAAATCGATGGCCAGCAGGGTGATGGCCACGGCGAAAATGCCGTCGCTGAAGGCTTCGATGCGGGTCGTGCTCTCCGTACGGGCCGGTGGAGTATGTGTGGTCATGAAACTGGCGGATTGGGTTGGTGCCCGGCGGGCCGGCCGCCGCTTAGCAGTCCGCAAACTAACGGGGCAGCACTATCCATCTCTCATTCGCGGCCTTTTTTCACCATTGTTCGGCCGCTCTTCACCTTTTCTCCCGCGGGCTCGCCGCAGAAATTTACTTCCGTCCCGCTTGTCGTTTCCCCGGCCGCGCCGGGCCGCCGCTTTTGGCTTCACCTCATCTTCTCTTCTCCATTGTGATGAAAAAAATCAACTCTTTGCTGTTGCTCTGCCTGCTGGCGGTAACAGCGCTCGCCCAAGCCCCGCTCAAGTACGCGGGCAAGCTGGCTTTCAGCCCCACGGGGACCTTGTTTGTCGGCGACAACGTGGCCGGGTCGGTGTGCGCCTATGAAACCGGGGCCGGAGCCGCGCCCACCGCCACCAAGCCCTTCGGCCTCGACAACATCGACGCCCGCGTGGCCGAGGTGCTCGGCGTGCCCATGGCCAGCATCACCCTCAATGGCATGGCCGTGCACCCGGTCACCCGCGAGGTTTACCTGTCGGTGTCACGGGCGTACGAGGCTGGTTTTCTTCCGGCCATCGTGAAGGTGAGCTCGGACGGAAAGCTGACCAACGTGGACTTGCGGGCCCTAAAATCCTCCCAACTGAAGCTCTCGAAGATGCCCGATGGCAGCCGGCAGTTCCGCTCGCGGGCCCAGGATTGGCCGGTGCCTGCCGCCGGCAAGTATGACGCCAAAGCGCAGCTGCCGATGAACACGCTCGCTATCATGGACATGGTGTACCACCACGGGGAGTTGTTCGTGTCGGGCATCTCCAACGAGGAGTTTGCCTCTACCCTGCGCCGCGTCCCGTACCCCTTTAAAGGCACCGAGAGCGTGAGCAACGTGAAGATGTACCACATCGTGCACAGCCGCTACGAGACGCGCGCGCCCATCCGGGCCATGCGCATTGCCACCGTAGATGGCCAGGAAACCCTGATTGCGGCCTACACGTGCAGCCCGCTGGTGCTGATTCCGCTCAAAGAGCTGACCAACGGGGCCAAGGTCAGCGGCCGCACCATCGGCGACATGGGCAACGGGCAGCCCACCAACATGGTGTCGTTCAAGCTCAACAACGAAGACATGCTCTTCGTGACCAACCTGGCCCGCGGCCCGCAGGTGATTCCCCTCAAGGGCTTGAGCGGAGCCAAAGCCTATACCCCCGAAAACGTGCCCCCCGGCCAGCTTTACGACCTCTCGCCGCAGTTTCCGATGGGGCCGGTGGGCAAGGAAATCATGTTCGTCGGCGCCCCGCTCTTCACCGACCTCTACAACGACCAGTTCTTCGTTTCGGTGATTCGCGAAGCCCAGTCCGGCCAACTCAACCTGCAAACCGTGCCCACCTTCCTGCCCATCACGCTGAACGAAGTGTGGTCGGAGTACGACTTCAAGGGCGGGGAGGCCGCCGCCAAATGAGCCGTCAGCCGTTGGCGGCCGCGTGCCAGCTGCTGCGGCTGGCCGTGGTCGGGCTGCTGATAACGCTGCCAGCCCTGGCCCAGCGTGCAAACCGGGCCACGCTGCAAGTCCCGCGCGCGCCCAGCGAGCCCCTGCGGTTACGCGGCGCGGCTGTGGCGCGGCTGAGCCAACCCGCGGCTGCGCGAAGCCTAACGGTTTATGTCGTTGATGACGGAAGAAAAGCCACCCTGCCGGTGCAGGGACGCTGTATTCGCCGGGGAGACCTGCTGGAATTCGTGCCCGCATTTCCGTTTGCGGCAGGCGTGCAGTATGAAGTAGGCTTCGGAGCCGGCCTGGCGGGGGCCCAGGGCGCGCCCCGCACGTTCACCATCCCGCTTCGCACGGCGCGGCCGGTGCCGGTGGTGCGCGCCTTATATCCCTCGGCCGACGTGCTGCCCGAGAATACCTTGCGATTCTATCTCTGCTTCTCCGAGCCCATGCGCCGGCAGGTAAGCCGGCAGTATCTGCAGCTGCGCGACGAGGCGGGCCACGAAGTAGCCGAACCGTTTATCAACTTCGAGCAGGAGTTGTGGAGCCCGGATGGCCGCCGCCTCACGCTGCTGCTCGACCCCAGTCGCATTAAGCGCGGCGTTACGCACGCCGCGCCGGGGCTGCAAGCGGGCTCTCGCTACGAGCTGCTGATTGCCTCCGGCTGGCCCTCCGCAAGGGGAATGCCGATGGTTGAAGGATTCCGAAAGTTGTTCCGGGTAGACCTAGCCGAGCGACGGCCGCTAACAGCGGCTAACTGGACGGTGACGGAAGCACCGGGTCCAGTGGTGTGCATCCAATTCGACCGGCCACTGGACTACGCGCTGCTGGAAAACCGACTAGCCGTCTCAGATGCCCACGGGCGCCCCGTACCGGGCACATCCCGTACCGGTACCGGGGAGCGAAGCTGGCAATTCAGGCCCGCCGCCAGCAGGCCGGGGCCCTACCTCGTTACCCTGGCCCCCGACCTGGAGGACGTGTGCGGCAACCGCCTCGGCGAGGCGCTGGACCATGAGCTAAGCAATGAGGTGCAGCAGCTGAAGCCCAGGCAGCTAGCTGTTTTACCAGCCGCGGCAGCCACCCCCTAAACGTCCCGCCCAGAACACTCTTTATTTTACCAAACGCATGATTCGAACACTTCTCGTGCTCCTTGCCGGGCTAGGTGTATTGCGCCCAACCGCGTGCCCTGCCCAGGTATTCACCCGCACCGACTCGCTGCGCTGGCACGTACGGTTCGCGGCCACGGGCTCCCTGTCGGACGGCAATGCGCCACGGGCGCTGTTTGCCAACGTGCTGGATGTGTCGCGGCTCGACACCGACTTCGGCCTGGTGTTGCGCCAGAGCTACCAGTACGGCACCATCCGCTACCGGACCACGAACAACGACGTGCTGTCGACGAATTACCTGATGCTGCACCCGGCGGCCACTGTGGTGCCCTTCGTGCGCCTGGAACTGGAAACCAACCTGCTGCGGCGCATTAACTTCCGCTACCAACCCGCTGCGGGCTTGATTTATAAAGTGATGGCCACGCCGGGGCAGGCCGTGAATCTGTTCGCCTCGGGCGGCTACGAGCACACCCGCTACGACGGCACGGGCTTCAAGTACGGCCACGATGACCGGGCGCTCGACAACGCCACCGACCTGCTGGCCACTTGGCGCGCCATGCTCGGCCTGAACGGACAGAACAAGCTCTTCGGGGGCAAGGTCGCGCTGACCTACAACGCCTGGTGGCAGCAGTCGGTGCAGGACGCTTTCGACTACCGCTACCACGCCGACGGCTCGCTAAGCTTGCCGCTCACCCGGCATTTTTCCTTCACCACCAGCGCCCGCTACTCCTTTGAAAACATCGAACTGGTCGGCGTAAAGCCCTTTGACTTGCAATGGACCTACGGCTTGTCGGTGGCCAATTTTTAGGGGCTTCTGCTACGGTGGGCTTACTCCGGTTGACCAGACATCCGGAGGCGAAGTACCAGGATTTGTACCTTGTTAGCCAGCATACAGACCATTTTTCGTCGGAATGAAGCCGCTACTTTTGTTTGCAGCGGCTTCTTCCATTTCTTACGCGCTATGAGCCAACCTGCTTCCGCCACCACGTGGCCCGAATTATCGGCCGATTCCTGGACTGACACCCGCAACTCGCTGCACATGTGGACGCAAATCGTGGGCAAAACCCGGCTGGCCCTCAGTCCCATGCTGAACCATTGGTGGCAGGTGCCGCTCTACGTGACGGCCCGCGGCCTGTCGACCGGGTCCATGCCCTACGCGTCGGGCATCTGCGAGATTGTATTTGATTTCGTGGGCCACTGCCTGCGCTTGCATACCAGCGACGGCAAGACGCACGAAATGGCCCTGCAACCCCGCTCCGTGGCCGACTTTTATCAGCGGTACCGCACCCTGCTGGACCAAGCCGGTGTAGCCGCCAAAATCTGGCCTGTGCCGGTCGAAGTGCCGGACGCCACCCCGTTTCCCGACAACCACCAGCCCGGAGCCTACGACCGCGACGCGGTGCAGCGCTTTTGGCAAGTGCTGGTGCAGGCCGACAAGCTGCTGAACGAGTTTCGCAGCCACTTCACCGGCAAGGTGAGCCCCGTGCATTTCTTTTGGGGCAGCTTCGATTTGGCCGTCACGCGTTTCTCCGGGCGGCCCGCGCCGCCGCACCCCGGCGGGGTGCCCCACCTGGCCGATTGGGTGACCCGCGAGTCCTATTCGGCCGAGCAAAGCGCCGCTGGCTGGTGGCCCGGCGGCAACGGGGCCGAAGCCGCTTTTTACAGCTACGCCTACCCCGGTTTGCCCGAACTCGGCCAAGCCAAGGTGCAGCCCGTACAGGCATTTTTCGACGCCGACAAAGGCGAATTCTTCCTGCCCTACGAAGCCGTGCGCACCGGCACCGACCCAAGCCGGTTGGTGCGTGACTTCCTCCAGTCGACCTACTCGGCGGCTGCCGACCTGGCCCATTGGGACCGGGCCGCACTGGAGCGTTTGTAAGCGCGACCCGCCACGATTGCCAGCATTTGTACCAGCAATGCCTTTATCCGGTCAGTAACTGACTGGAGCGGGAAATGGAGTTTTGTGGCGTAGCTGGTCGAGTGGCCGGCCCGCTCACCCCTAACCCACTGCATCATGGCCAGCCAACTCCCACGGGACCCGGTAACCGACCCGCTG
>JANXMN010000317.1 GCA_025354605.1 Hymenobacter sp.
GGCGTCCGCGCAGCCGAAGCATCTCTACTGCAATAGTAAATGATTACTGCTGCGGCAGAGATGCTTCGGCTGCGCTCAGCATGACGCTCAGCATGACGTTCAATTATCCGGGTAGTCTAAAACTGACGAAGCTCACGCTACTTGTCGTCGCGGCCGTGCACCTGCGCCGGGGGTGAGGTAGCCTCCACCGCTGAAAAAGCTTCCAGCACCTTGTAGGTGTGCGCGGTGTTTTGCGGTATCACCCACGAGTTGCCGGGCTCCAGAATGACCATCTGGCCAGCCAGGTGCAGCTCGGCGCGGCCGCTGAGCACGTAGCCCACGGTTTCGTAGGGGCGCGTGGCGGGGGCTTTGGCTTCGCCGGGCTGCTCATTTTCCCAGAGGCGCATGGCCACGTGTCGGCCCGAGGCCAGGTATTTTTCGCCCTCGGGGCCTTTGGGCGAGTAGCGGGAGTCAACTTTAGTGAGAGTGGTATCCGGCATAATGGGAAAAACTAAGGATGAAACGAAAACGGGAAATGCGTACCTTTTGCCCGGCTCACCTTATGTGAGGCCGCGCACCGGCTGCCCGGCTAAACGGTAGCCCGGCCGCCGGCGTTGCCCCGGCCGCTGCCGAAACCTTCGTCTACACCCCCGGTTAACCCCGTCGTTGCCATCACCTTTTTTCTGCTGCTGCCTTGTCTTCCGGAACCCTTTCTTTTGCCGAACAGCTGGCCCACGCCCACGCCACCGTGCCCGACGCCCTGCCGGGCGCTGCCTTCTGCGCCCTGGCCGACGACTTGCTGGCCCTGCTGTTTCCGCAGCGCGCCGAGCGCCCCCTGGCCAGCGCCGATGCCGTGGCCGCCGAGCTGCACCATTTTCGCGCCGAGCTGGCGGTGCTGCTGAACCAGGTGCCAGGCCTGCCCGCGCCGCCCTCGGTGCTGGCCAACGAGTTCGCGGCCCAGCTGCCCGCCCTGCGCGCCGCCCTTGTGCGCGATGCCACCGCCATTATGGCCAGCGACCCCGCCGCCCAGGGTATCGGCGAAATCGTGAGCTCCTACCCGGGCTTCTACGCCACGGCGCTGTACCGCGTGGCTCACGCCCTGTACGTGCGAGGGCTACCGCGCCTGCCGCGCCTGCTCAGCGAGTACGCCCACCAGCGTACGGGCATCGATATTCATCCCGGGGCGCAGATTGGCCCGGCCTTCTGTATTGACCACGGCACGGGCGTCGTTATTGGCGAAACAGCCGAAATTGGAGCCAACGTGCAAATTTACCAGGGCGTCACCCTCGGCGCGCTCAGCGTGACCAAGGGCCTGCAGGGTACTAAGCGCCACCCCACCATTGAAGACTTCGTGGTGGTGTATGCCGGGGCTACCATCCTGGGCGGTAGCACCGTTATTGGTACCCACAGCATCATCGGCGGCAACGTGTGGCTCACCGAGAGCGTACCATCGCACTCACGCGTCTATCACCGCGCCCATATCAACATTTCCCGCAGCCTCGACCCCTCCGCCGAGCTGGTGTTTTCGATTTAGTTAGGGGCTTGGGGACTTAGGGTCTTGGGAACTTGGTTTTCCCAGGCGCACCAGTCCCGGACGCCCCGTATACTCCTGCTTACTGCTGCTAACCAAGTCCCCAAGACCCTAAGCCCCCAAGCCCCCACTTATGAAAGCCAATTCCATCCTTGAAACCATTGGCAATACGCCCCTGGTGCGCCTGAATCGTTTGTTTGCCCATCGCCCCGACGTGGAGGTGTGGATGAAGCTGGAGCGGGCCAACCCCGGCGGTTCCATCAAGGACCGGATTGCCCTGAGCATGGTGGAGCAGGCTGAGCGCGACGGCCTGCTCAGCCAAGACAGCCTGATTGTGGAGCCTACCTCCGGCAACACTGGCGTGGGCCTAGCTTTGGTGGCCGCCGTGAAAGGCTACCGCCTTACCCTCGTCATGCCCGAGAGCATGAGCATTGAGCGCCGCCGCCTGATGGCTGCTTACGGGGCCAACCTGGAGCTTACGCCCCGCGAAAAGGGCATGAAGGGGGCCATCGAAAAAGCCCAGGAAATAGTGGCCAGCACGCCCGGTGCCTGGATGCCCATGCAGTTTTCCAACCCTGCCAACCCGCGCATTCATGCCGAAACCACGGCCCAGGAAATCCTGCGCGACGCGCCCGAGGGCTTCGACTACCACATCACCGGGGTGGGCACCGGCGGTCATATCACGGCCGTCACCGAAGTGCTGAAGCCCCATTTTCCCAATATGCAGACCTTCGCCGTTGAGCCCGATGCCTCGCCCGTCATCAGCGGAGGCACGCCGGGGCCGCACCCCATCCAGGGCATCGGTGCGGGCTTCATTCCCGAAAACCTGCACGTCAACATCCTCGATGGCGTTATTCGCATCACCCAGCAGGAAGCCTACGACATGACGCGCCGCGCCGCCCGCGAAGAGGGCATATTCGTGGGCGTGTCGTCGGGGGCTTCGCTGGCTGCCGTGGCCAAAAAACTGCCCGACGTGCCCCAGGGTGGCCGCATCCTCACCTTCTGCTATGATACCGGCGAGCGGTACCTCTCAGTCGAGGGGCTGTTCGTGTAGGGACGCGGGAAAGCGGTATGGATGCCTAGGAAAGAAGAACGTCAGGCTGAACGGAGTGAAGCATAAGATTTCTATAACTGCAAGCGCTTCTGGGCGCAGACGCCGAAAAAACAAAAAGCCCAACCGGGAAACCGGTTGGGCTTTTGTCTTCATTCACACCTTCAGTGGAGAATATCGGAGTCGAACCGATGACCTCTTGCATGCCATGCAAGCGCTCTAGCCAACTGAGCTAATCCCCCTGATTTGTCGGTTGCCGCCGCGCCATTTGCGCTTTGGTTCGACAAAAGTACGGCCGTTTTGCGGTTGGGCAAGGTCCAGGCGCGCTTTTTTTGCCAGATTACCGCAACCGCCAAACAATCAGCCACAAAAAAAGTGGGCAGGAATTACTTCCTGCCCACTTGCAATGCGCAACTAGATTCGTGGACCTAGTTGAAGATGTAACGTAAGCCTATCTGTAACTGCCAGCGCGATGCAATCGACGTTACGTCGTTGCGGAAAGTCGTGTTCAGCGCCTGGGCCGTGGTCAGCACCGTGGTCGAAACGGGCGGGGGGCCGGGGGTCGTCGTTACCGTGCGGGTGGGCAGGGTGGCGTACTGAAACTGGAACGTGGGCTGGCCTTGGGCATTGTAGCCCTGGAAAGCCAGTGGCGAGCTGGTGTAGGCAAACTGATAAATACCCCAGTTCTTGTTCAGCAGGTTACCCACGTTGAAGATGTCGAGACTTACCTGGAGCGAGTTGCGGTTTGTGCCCAGGTCGGTGAAAACGTCCTGCAACAGCTTTAGGTCGACGCGGTGCTGCCAGGGCTGCACGGCTCCGTTGCGCTCGGCGTACTCACCGCGGTGCTTGCTCAGGTAGGAGTCCTGGCTGATGAACGTTTCCAAGTCGAGAGCCTGCTGGGCGGCCGTGTATACGTACTGGTCGGGCGTGCCGGTAAAGAACGTGCGGTTCACCAGCGCTACTTCCGACGAGTTGCGCGGAATGTACATCAGGTCGTTGCCCGATACTCCGTCGCCGTTCATATCACTGCCGTAGGTGTAGGAGTAGCGGCCGGCGGGCGCGCCTTCGTAGAACAGCGATATCGTGGTACCCAGGTGGCCCAGGTACTCTTTGCGGTACGAGAGCGAGCCAATGACACGGTGCTGTAGCAGGTAGCTCGAGTAGCTGGTAACGTCGGCATTCGGGTCGCCCGATACCTGGCGACCGGCCCAGATGGACTGGGCAATCGAACCGCCATCGTTCACCGAGCGCGAGTCGGAGTAGGTGTAGGCGGCCATGGCGTAGAAACCACCGGAGAAGCTCTTTTGCAACTGGCCCGTCACGCTGTAGGAGTAACCCTTGTTCGAGTTACGCATCAGGATGGCATCGGTGATGTTGGGCTGAGCGGCCGAATTGCCGTTGGGCAGGCCGTTAGGGTTGGGGCTGGGGGCCGGCAGGGGACCGTAAATACGGTTGTTGACTGTCAGCACACCTGAGGCGTTGGGCGTGTAGAAGATGGGGCGGTTGTCGGCCCCGGTAGCCCGCACCGTCGAGTTGGGCAGGTTCACGTTCTGGTGGTAGATGGAATTAATGTCCTTGGTGTAGAGGGCCTCCAGCGTGGCGATAACGCCGCCGGGCAGCTCCTGGTCAAAGGCGAGGTTGGAGCGCCACACCTGCGGAAACTTGAACTCGCGGTCCGTCACGGCCACGTTGTACTGGGTGTTGGCCCCAGTGAAGGTGCGGTACTTGTCAACGCTGGGGTTGAAAGCGTAGGGAGCCGCGGCGGCACCCTGCACGTCAATCGAGCCAAACTGCACGCCGTTGTTGCTGGCCTGGTTCGAAATCCAGACGAAGGGTACGCGGCCGGTGAAAATACCCGAGCCCCCGCGCAACTGCGTCTTGCGGTCGTCGTTCACGTCCCAGTTGAAACCGGCGCGCGGCGAAAACAGCACCGTGCGCTTGGGCAGCTGGCTGGTGTTAATCTGAGTGTTTTCGCGGAAATTAGTTAGCTTGGCCAGGTCAGCGTTCTGCTGGATGTCGGAATAGATAATCGGCAGGTCGCCGCGCAGGCCGTAAGTCACCTTCAGGTTTTGCTTGGGTGACCATTCATCCTGAAGGTAAAGGCCAAGCTGGGCCGTGTTCGTAACAGCGAAAGGGAACGAGCCGCCGGGCAGGGCTGAGTAGCGCAGCTGGTAGCGCTGGGCCGGCAACAGCCCCTGGGCCTGGGTGCGGGGCGTGAGCACGCCGCTGCCGTAATTGTAGCCATAGGGCGAGTCGTCGGTAGCAGCCGAGGCGTAGAAATCCTGCAACGAGTTGAACACGTAAGCACCGTAGTACTGAGGCGCAAAGCCGTTGGTAAACTTATTGATTTCGTTGTAGGTACCCAGCGTCACGTTGTGCTTGCCCAGGTAAGCGGTGAAGTTGTCGCCAAACTGGTAGGTGTCCGTATCCAGCTTGTTGAAGGCCGAAAAAGGCTCGTAGCCAAACGAGGTCAGCGTTTGGGGAGCATTAACGCGGCTATTCGCGGCGCTCAGACCAGTGGCGTTGCCAATGTCGACCAGCGGGAACAGCGGAATTTCGGAACCGAGGGTGCTCTGGCGGAAGTCACGGCCGGCCAGAAAGCCCGCCGTGAGGTTGTTCGAGTACTTAGCACCCAGGGTGCTGTTCAGTTCGGCAATAATCGAGTTCAGGTTGTTGTTGATGCGGTAGTAAGCACCGTAGTAAGGCAGGCCAAACAGGGTTTGTGAGCGGCTGCCGATAGAGCCCGAGTTGCTGGGTGACACGTCGCGCAACGACTTGAGGTAGTTGTACTTGATGTTGAAGCGGTGGTTGGCGCTGATGTTCCAGTCGAGCTTGGCCGTGATTTTGTCGCTGTTCTGGGCCAGCTTGTAGCCTTCGTAAGGGCCGGGGTTGTAGTTATACTTCGACGTGAGGAAATTACTCAGTACATCGAGGTCAGTACCCGACGCGCTCGAAACCGTGGGGCCATTGGTGCCGCGGAAGGCGGAATAGTTGCCGAACGGCGGTTCTTCGCGCAACTCGCGTTCGGCGTTCAGGAAGAAGAACAGCTTGTCCTTAATGATAGGGCCACCCACGCGGAAGCCGAAGTTCTTCAGGTTGAAGTTGGCCAGCGGGTTGTTCACGTCGCCTACGTCTTTTCCCAGGAAGCTCTGGTCGCGGTAGAAGCCGTAAATGGAGGCCGAAATTTTGTTGGAGCCCGAGCGGGTTATGGCATTGATGCTAGCACCCGTGAACGAGCCCTGACGTACGTCGAACGGCGCGATGCTGACCTGAATCTGGTCGACGGCATCGAGGGAGATGGGCTGGGCGTTGGCCTGGCCACCAATGTTGCCCGACAGGCCGAACGAGTTGTTGAACACGGCCCCGTCGATGGTGATGTTGTTGAAGCCGTTGCTACGACCGGCAAAGCCACCCCCGGCGCTGGCCTGGGGCGTGAGGCGGGTGAAGTCAGCAAACGAGCGGTTCAGGGTAGGCAGGCGCTCGATGGTTTCGCGCTGCACCGTGGTCTGCGCGCCGGTGTGGTCGGCGTTCATTACCGGGTCGCGGCGGCCGCTTACGGTCACCTCGTTCAGCTCGGTAGATGCGTCGCTCAGCTTCTGGTCGAAGCGCAGGTTCTGGCCCAGGCTCAGGTTCAGGCCATCGCGCACCAGGTCTTTGTAGCCCACATAGGTCACTTTCACGGTGTAGGGGCCACCTACGCGCATGTTCTGAATGTTGAAACGACCCTCCGAGTTGGTGGGGGTTACGTACTGCGTATTGGTGGGGGTGTGCACGGCGATAACCGTAGCGCCGGGCAGGCCGGTGCCGGTTTTGTCGCTAATAACTCCGCTCATTGCTGCCGTGGTAGCACCCTGCGACCAGCCCAAATGGGCGGAGAAGAGCAGTACCGCCAACAGCACAAAATGGCGTAAAAGTAAATTTTTCATAAGAAAGAAGTTGGTGGAATCTGTAAGCTTGATGAAAAGCAGGTGCAAAGGTAAGCGGTGAAAGAAAGGGTCAATATTACGGGAAATTTACCATTTCAAACGCAACGGTATGGAATCGTTTGTTCAACTGGTGACGAGCTGGCGGCTCAAAGCCGGGGCCGCACGGCCCGAATGAAGCGGCTGAGGTAATAGTCAGATTCTAAGCTGTTTTCTACTACGCCCAGGGAGGTGGAAGCGTGGATAAAGTCAACCCCTTCCTCATTAGCTACCGTTACCAGGCCCACGTGGGTGATGGTATGGCTGCCCGGCGAAGCGCCAAAAAAAACCAGGTCGCCGGGTTGGATGTCAGTGCTATTCACGGGTTCGCCCCACACCGCCTGCTCATTAGAGGAGCGCGGGATGCTCACGCCGGCCTCGCCAAAGGAGAGCTGCAACAGGCCCGAGCAGTCGAGGCCCAGGCGCGTGGTACCGCCGTAGAGGTAAGGAGTGCCCTGGTAGGAGCGGGCGGCTTCAATGACCGAGGCCAGGGTGCCGGTGGCGCTGCCGGCGCGCGGGGGCGTACCCGGCAGGGCGCGGCGGGTTACCACCTTGGTTTTGCCGCCGCTGGGCGTGGTGCCTACCACTTTGCTTTTGCCAGTGGGGCTGGTGCGGCCGCCCTTTTTCAGGCGAGCCATCTCGCGGGCCGAGCGGTATTGCCCGTCGCGGTAGTTCAGCTTGCGATGGCAGCCGGCGAGCAGCAGCAGCGCTAGTAACCCTGGTAGTATCTTCGTTGTTACCCTCCGCATCGGCCGCAAAGATAGTTTGCGCGGCCGACTAGCTTTGCCGCTTATGCATTTCAACGCCCTGACGCCCGAATTATTGGTGGCTTTCGAGGCCATCGTCGGTCCCGCGCACGTGCTCACCGCCGCCCGCGCCGAGGCCGCCGCCACCGCCGATGCCTACGCCGACTACGGCCGCGACCACACCGAAGACTTGCACTTTGCCCCCGACGTGGTGCTACGCCCCGGCTCGGCCACCGAAATCGGGGCCATTATGCGTCTTTGCCACGAGCACCGGCTGCCCGTGACGCCGCGCGGGGCCGGCACCGGCCTCAGCGGCGGGGCGCTGCCCGTTCATCACGGTGTAGTGCTCAGCACCGAGCGCCTGAACCGCATTCTCGAAATCGACGAGCGTAACCTGCAGGCCACCGTCGAGCCGGGCGTCATCAACGAGGTGTTCCAGAACGCGGTGCGCGAAGTGGGGCTGTTCTACCCGCCCGACCCGGCCAGCAAGGGCAGCTGCTCGCTGGGCGGCAACCTGGCCCACAGCAGCGGCGGCCCCAAAGCCGTGAAATATGGCACCACCAAAGACTACGTGCTGAACCTGGAAGTGGTGCTGCCCACCGGCGAAGTTATCTGGACGGCCGCCAACACCCTCAAAAACTCCACCGGCTACAACCTCACCCAACTCCTGGTGGGCTCGGAGGGCACGCTGGGCATCATCACGAAGGTGGTGTTCCGGCTGCTGCCCTACCCGCAGCACAACATTCTGATGCTGGTGCCCTTCCGGCAGGAGGCGCAGGCGGCCGAGGCGGTATCGGCGGTTTTCCGGGCGGGCATCATCCCCTCGGGCATGGAGTTTATGGAGCGCGAGGCCATTGCCTGGTCGTCGGACTACCTCAAAATTCCCCTCACCCTGCCCGAAGACATCAAGGCCCACCTGCTCATCGAGCTCGACGGGCAGGATTTGGACCAGCTGTATAAGGAAGCCGAGCAGGTGTACGCAGTGCTGGAGAAGTACGACGTGGGCGAAATTCTGCTGGCCGACACCGCCGGGCAGAAGGACGACCTGTGGAAGATTCGGCGCAACATCGGCAATTCGGTGCGCTATAACTCGGTGTATAAGGAGGAAGACACGGTGGTGCCCCGGGCCGAGCTGCCTACCCTATTAAAAGGAGTGAAGGAAATTGGGGCCCGCTACGGCTTTAAAACCGTGTGCTACGGCCACGCCGGCGACGGTAACCTGCACGTCAACATCATCCGCGGCGACTTCGGCGACGAGATGTGGAATGTGGGCCTGCGCCAGCCCATTACCGAGATTTTCGAGCTGTGCGTGCGGTTGGGCGGCACCATCTCGGGCGAGCACGGCATCGGGCTGGTGCAGAAGGGCTACATCGGCATCGCCCTGAAGGAGGCCAACCTGAACCTGATGCGTGGCATCAAGCAGGTGTTCGACCCGCACGGGATTCTGAACCCGGACAAGATTTTTTAGGCAGTTGCTCGCGTTAGCAGGCGGAGTGCCCTGAGTGTGTAATTCGGTCCGCTAGCCCGGCTCGAAGCCGCTTTTTTGACTGCCCAGACGCGTTGGATTACAAATCCAGGGCACTCCGCCCGCTACCTCGTTCTGGCAATTGGCTGCCGTTGGAACGGGGGCGAAAATGTAAGTAAGGGTTCCTACTTGTTTCGGCCATCCTGAGCGCACTACAAATCGCCAGTTGCCCCCGACCGGGCTCTTGCTACTCCAGTATGAGCCGGTGCGTGGCCGTGCCGGCGGTGGTGCGTAGCGTGGCCAGGTACACGCCGGGGGGCAGCGTGGCCGGCAGGGCCAAGCGCTGTTCGCCCGCGCTCACCGGCCGGGCCGGCAGTACTAAACGGCCCAGCGCGTCGTGCAGCTCGAACGTGCCCGCGGCAGTAGCGTGCAGGGCCAGGGAACTCCCCGGGGTCATCGGGTTGGGAGCAAGGGCGAACAGGGCCGCCGCCGTGACCATGCGACTGGCCAGCGCAGTATTTCCCAGCTTGGCCACGAAGCCCGCATCCTGAAACTGCCCGCCTGAGCTCAGGCTGATGGACCCGAAAGCAGCCGTGCCCTGGTAGCGGCTGGTGATGTAGGCGTTGCCGGCCGCATCGAGTGCAAACCCCACCTTGATGGTGCCGCCGCCGTCGCCTGCTCCCACGGCCCATTGCCAGGCTCCGGCGGGGCTGAGCCGGCCCACAAACGCGCTGCTGGTGGTGGTGGTGCCCGGGTTCAGTACAGTGCTGCCGAAGTCGGCCTGAATGCTTACCCCACCTCCTACGTACACATTGTCCTGGCTGTCGACGGCCACGCCGTAGCCATTGTCATAGCTGCCGCCACCGGCGCGGGCAGCCCACTGCCATTGGCCCGCGCTGCTGAGCTTGGCCACCAGCACGTCGTCGACCCTGATTTGCGCCGACCCCACCTGGGCGGTGCCGAAGGTGGCTAAGTCCCGAAAGTTTCCTGTGACTACGGGATTGCCAGCGCGGTCCACGGCAATGGCGCGGGCTTGGTCGTTGGCCAGGCCGCCGCCGCCGCTGGCCCACAGCCACTGGCCGGCTGGGTTTAGCTTGCCCACTAAAACGTCGCTACCGCCCGCCGAAACCAATGTGCTGGTACCAAATGTAGCGGTGCCGCCAAACGAACCACTTACCAGGGCGTTGCCCGCGGCATCGGCACAAATGCCCAGGCCTTCATCGTTGCCGGAGCCACCCGCTCGCAAGGCCCAGCTCCAGGCCCCGGTGGCACCGTTGAGGCGGGCCACGTAGGCATCGTAGCCGCCCGCTGTTACCAGCGTAGTGCTGCCCAGCGTAAACGCGAAGGGCCCCGAAGCGTACGTTGAGGAAAAGGTGCCGGCCAGTAGCACATCGCCACTAGGGGTGGCGGCTACGCTGGGCAGGGTGTTGGAGCCCAAGGAGGAGCCGTAGCTGGTGGCCCACAGCCAGGAGCCGGCCGCCGAAAGCTTGCCCACGAAAAAGGCTCCGATGGAGGTGGAAACCGTGCTGGCCGTAAGCGTGGTAGTGCCTAGCGTCATGGTTCCGCTAAATGAGCCGGCCACGGTTATGTTGCCGGCCACGTCCACGGCCAGTCCGCTTCCCTCTATCGTCGCCGTCCCGCCGAGGCGCTGCGCCCACAGGTAGTTGCCGGCCGGGTCGAGCTTCGCCAGGAACGTGCCGCCGTTGCTGAGCGTCAGGGTGCCAAAGGTGGCTACGCTGGTTGCGCCCCCAAACTGGCCCAGCACGTAGCTGTTGCCGCCGGCATCGGTCGCCACGCGCGCCGGACTGAGCACGTTGGACGGTGAAACGGTGGCATTGCGCGCCCAGGCCCAGGTGGGGGCTTGGGCCTGGGCGGGCGAGAGGTGGCAAAGTGCCGCCAGGAGCACGGCGGCCCCCGCGCGAAAACGAGTAATAGTCGGCATAATCAATTAGAAAAAGTACCCTGCAAAGGTCCTGCCGGGGAGGGTGGGTGGGCAATCCGGGCTGGCCCGGATATTTGGCTGCGGCCAGCACGTAGCCGGCGCGCGCTGGCCGCAGCCGGGCTGCACGGTAACCGACGGCCGAAATTCGGAGCTGCCCGCTTGGGAGTAGCTTGCTCGTCGGCGAAGCCCCGCGCCAGCAGTGGACATTCCCGCTGGGTCGCGCTTCGGTAACGGGAGGTCAGGTCCATCTACGCCCTCTATATAAACGCATAGGGCAGCACGTCAAACCCGTCATCGCCGAGTCGGTTCACCAGCTTGTTCAGCTGCACTGCCAGCACGGGAGGGGGCTTCTTGAGTTCGGAGGACTGCCACGGCTTCGCGCGGGAGCGCGGCCACGGTGTGCGGGGCGCTTCAGGATTATTTTCCCTGCAACGAGGCGCTGGTCTTTGAGCGCATCGGGCCGGAGAAGGGGGATGTAGCCGACTGGCGAGTCAGCCTGGATGGGCCGCCGGTCCGGGTCGGCGGGGGGCAGTCAGGCTCGGCCAGGGGGCGCAGCAGCAGAGCGGTGTCGCGTCCGGTGCGGGCCATCGGGTGGGTTGTGGCCAGGGCATGTGAAATAGTGATGATGCTGCTGCGTTGCGATGCTTCATCTCTACCTGATGCGTAGATTGTTCAGCATGGCCGTTCCGGGGCTTTTGCAACAGTCGGGTCCGGCCTGCGCTGAAGCCCCAGCCCGGCTCGTTGGGCCTGGATTTTGCGGAACGCGGGCCGGGTTGCCGACAAAGGACCGCCGCAGCGCTTTACTTTGGACTTTGCCCGGCGCTCCGGCCCATCGGTTCCTACCCCTGCCTCTTTGTCGCAAGCTGCATCCCCGCTTTCTGTTCTCCTCACCTTGCCTCGCTGGCGGCGGCGCGGGCCGTGGCTGCTGCTGCTGCTGGCGGGGCTGTGCTTCGGCGCGGCCTGGCTGAGCAACCACGCGGCCCCGGCCACCGACGTGGTGCAGCGCGCCGAGCTGCGCCGCCTGCGCCAGCTGCTGGGGGCGGCTGAAGCCCAGGCCCGCCGCGAGGCCGACACCGTGGCCGCCCACCTGCCCCGGGGCAACTACAGCTTCCAGCAACTGCTGGACGACACGAGCTTGCCGACCTGCGTGCTCGAAAACGGCACGCTACGCTACTGGTCCGATGCCACGCTGCGGCCCGAGGCGGAAGCGGGCCGGGCCGCCGAGCGCCTCGTGGAAACGCCGCTGGGGCAGTTTGTGCAGCTGCGGCGGCCGGCGGGCCGGTTTCTGGTGCTCACCTACCTGCCCCTGGAGCGGCGCTATGGCATCAGCAACCGCTACCTGCGCGAGGGGGGGGAGCAGGGGCTGTTTCGGGGACTGAATCTGAAAATCAAGGCCGACAGCACCGGTCGGGGCCTGGCCCGGTTTGAGGGCACCCATGGGCACTACTTGTTTTCGGTCCGGCGGCGGCTGCCGGGGTCGGCGGCCGGGCAGTACGGGCCGCTGGCGCTGGTGCTGCTGGGCTGCCTGCTGTACGCGGCGGGCTGGGGCGGGCTGGCGGGGCGGGCCTGGCGGGCGGGCCGCGCGGGGCGGGCGGTGCTGCTGCTGTTGGGGCCGCTGCTGCTGCTGCGCGGGGCGCTGCTGTTTCTGGGCGTGCCCAACTCCTTCGTCGAGCTGCCGCTGTTCGACCCGCGCGTGTACGCGGCGGCCTGGTGGGCCCCCTCGCTGGGCGACCTGCTCCTGAATGCCGGATTGGCCCTGCTGGCCGCCGCCGCGGGCGCGGCCCTGTGGCGACGCAGCCACCTGCTGGCCCGGGTGCGGGTGCCGGGCTCGCCGGGGGTGGCCGTGCTGGCCGTGGGCGCGGCTTTCGGGGGCTGGCTGGCTCTGCTCTACGGCTACTACGTCACCGTTTTCGGCAATGCCCAGCTCAGCCTGGACGTGACGCACAGCCTGCAGCTAACCGGGCCGTGGGTGGTGCTGGCGCTGGCCGTGCTACTGCACACCGCCGCCTGGCTCACGGGCCTGTTTGGCCTCACGCAGCTGGCCGGCGTGCTGCTGCGGGCGGTGCCGCGCCAGCTGCTGCTGCTGGTTCCGGTCGCGGCCGCCGTGCCGGTGCTGGGGGCCGGGCTGGCGCTGGGGCAGCCCTGGCTGCTGCTGCTGGCGCTGCTGCTGCTGTTCGCAGCCCTGGTGCGGGCCGTGAACCTGCGGGCCGCGCCCGGGCCGGGCAGCGTGCAGGCCTCGGTGCTAGTGCTGCTGCTGCTGGCCCTTACTTCGGCCACCGGGGCGCTGGCATTGTACGCGCAGTTCGAAAAGCAGCTGCTGGCGGATAAGCAGCGCCTGGCCAGCAACCTGCTGGTCGATAAGGATTTTGAGGGGGAGTTTCTGCTCGGCGAGCAGATGCGGAAAATTGCCGCCGACCCCTTTGTACGCCGGATGCTGGGGGCGGCCTTTGGGCGGCCCGAGGTGGTGCGCGAGCGCATTGCCCGGCAATATCTGAGCAATTATTTCGACAAGTACGAAAGCACGATTACGCTGTATGAGGCTTCGGGCGAGCCGCTGGGGGCCGTGCCGGGCACCCCCCGGCTGGCCGAAGCGCGGGCGGCCACGGCCCGCCAGGCCACGCCCACTGACCAGGCCGGGGTGTTTCTGGTGCAGTCGGGCAATCCGTTTGGCTCGCGGCGCTACGTGGCCCACATCACCGTGCCGGGGCAGCGTGTGAACGGGGTGGGCCTGCCGCTGGGGGCGGTGCGCGTCGAGCTGGCCCTCAAGAAGCTGGCCTCGTACAGCGTGCTGCCCGAGCTGCTGGTTGACCAGAAGTTTTTTGAGCCGGGGCTGGCCACCGAGCTCAGCTACGCGGGCTACACCCAGGGGCGGCTGGTGTACAGCCAGGGCGACTTCGACTACGCCAACCGCCTGCCGGCCCCGCTGCTGGCCGACCCGGCCCTCTACACCACGGGCCTCACGCGCGGCGGCTACCACCACTGGGCGGTGCGCGGCTCGCAGGGCCGCACCGTGGTGGTGACGACGGCCACCTACTCGCCGGGCGACTGGCTGGCCAATTTCTCGTTTCAGTTTCTGCTGTCGGCGTTTTTCTGGCTGCTGGCTGCGGCGGCGGTGCTGCTGCTGCGGGGGCGGCGGCTGCCGCGGCTCAACTTCAGCACCCGCATTCAGCTGCTGCTGAACGTGGGCATTGTGGTGCCGCTGCTGGTGGTGAGCGTAGCCACGGCCAGCCAGCTCATTGCCTCCTACAAGCGCGACCTGCTGCGCACCTACGAGCGGCGCGGGCAGTTGGCCCTCGAAAGCCTGCGCCGGCAGCGCCACCTGCTGTCCGACACTACCGCCCGGCCCACGCTGACCGCGCTGGCCAAAACCGTGGCCGCCCTCACCGAAACCGACCTTAACCTTTACGATGCCCATGGCGAGCTGCTGGCCAGCAGCCAGCCCCTCATCTTCGCCAATGGCCTGCTCGGGCCGCTGCTGAACCCCCAGGCCGTGGTGGCGCTGCGCGAGCACAACCGCCCGCGCGCCCTGCTCACGGAGCAGGCCGGCTCGCTCTCGTTCAGCTCGCTGTACCTGCCGGTGCGGGCCGGGGCCGGCGAGCAAGTGGTGACCGACCTGGCGGGGCATGCCATCGGCGGCCATGGGCCGGCGGTCCCGGGCGCGGGCAAGGGGCCTAAGTATTCGGTGAAGTCGCCTTTTGATGACGACGACGGCTCGCCGGCCGACGAGCTGGATATGCCCACCGGCCCCATTCTGGGCTACGTGGGCATCCCGTTCTTCGACTCGCAGAAGGAGCTGAGCACCAAGCTCACCGAGTTGTTCACCACCATTCTCAACATCTTCACGCTGATGTTTCTGGTGTTTCTGGGGCTGGCGTTCGTGGCGGCGCGGCAGCTCACGGCCCCCCTCAAGCTCATCACCGAAAAGCTGACCCAGACCACCCTGACCGGCGAAAACGAGCTGCTCGACTACCGCAGCTCCGACGACGAGATTGGCCTGCTGGTGCGTGAGTACAACACCATGCTCACCAAGCTGGAGGCCAGCAAGCGCGAGCTGGCGGCCCAGGAAAAGGAGGCGGCCTGGCGCGAGATGGCCCGGCAGGTGGCCCACGAAATCAAGAACCCGCTCACCCCCATGAAGCTGAGCCTGCAGTTTCTGCAAAAGGCCATTGCCGAGCGCCGGCCCAACGCGGAGGAGCTGATTGGGCGCATCAGCCAGACGCTCATCACCCAGATTGACGTGCTGAGCGACATTGCCACCAGCTTCAGCACCTTCACCAACCTGCCGGCCATGCGCCCCGAGCGCCTCGACGTGGCCGCCGTGCTGCGCCGTTGCGCCGCCCTGCACCAGCCCGACGCCGACGACGGCGCGCTCGACCTGCAGCTGCCGCCCGATGCCGAAACCGGCCGCTACGTGGTGTACGCCGACGAAAACCTGCTGGTGCGCACCTTCAACAACCTGCTCATCAACGCCCGCCAGGCCGTGCCCGAGGGCCGCGCGCCCCACATTGCCGTTTCGCTCGAAGCGCTGGACGGCAAAGGCGTGCGGGTGGCCATCCGCGACAACGGGGCGGGCATCGCCGACGAGGTGCGCGAAAAGGTGTTCGTGCCCAACTTCACCACCAAGGAAACCGGCTCGGGCATCGGGCTGGCGGTGGCCAAGCGCGGCATCGAGAGCGCCGGCGGCCGCATCTGGTTCGAGACGCGGGTGGGGGAGGGCACGACGTTTTTCATCGAGCTGCCGCTGGCCGGCTGATTGGCGCGGGGTCGTACCCGGTAGGGCTCCAGCCCCGTGCCAACCTTACTCGCCGGCGAAAACGTCGGTCCACTCCAGGGCCAGGCCGGGGAGGGTGGCCACGGGAATGGGGCCGGGGGCCGCGTATTCGGCGGCCAGGCGGTACTGCTGCTGGTCGAGCACGTAGCAGGCCACGGTTTTGAGGCCTGGAAATACCAGCCAGTATTCGAGCACGCCGGCTTCCTCGTACAGGTCGAACTTGCTGCGGGTGTCGCGGGCGGTGTTGCCGGGCGAGAGGATTTCCACAATCCAGTCGGGCGCGCCCAGGCAGCCCCGGTCATCGAGCTTGGCCCGGTCGCACACCACGCAGATGTCGGGCTGCACCACGGTCAGAATCTGCTCGTCGCCGTTAGCGCCGGCGGTGGTCAGGCGCACGTCGAAGGGGGCGGTGTACACTTGGCAGGGATTGTTTTGCAGCAGCTGGCGCACCTGGTAGTAGATGTTGCCCGAATACACCTGGTGCAGGCGGCTGGGGCCGGCCATGGGGCGCATCAGCTTGCCTTTGATAAGCTCCACGAATTCCTCGAACCGCCAGGTGA
>JANXMN010000430.1 GCA_025354605.1 Hymenobacter sp.
CGCCTACGCCGCCTACGCCGCCGACGCCGCCGCCTACGCCGCCGACGCCGCCGCCGCCTACGCCGGCTCCGCCTACGCCGCCTACGCCGCCGACGCCGCCGCCGACGCCGCCGCACGGCGGAATTACTATGACCGCATGGCCGATAAACTTTTGGAGCTATTGGCTAGCGCCCCTGTGGCGGAGGAGGTAGTAAGTGAATAAGGCCAAGCTCCCCCGCTGCGGCGGCTACTGCCGCCCCGGTCGCTTCACGACCGATGCCCAGGCCCATGCCCTGGCGGCACTGTCGCCCGCCCAGCTGCGCGCCGGCGTGGAAACCAACGTCGGCAAAATGCTGGCCAGCATGTGCGCTGTGTTGCTGCTGACCGCCCTGCTGCTCGGCTGCAAAGCCTTGCGGGCGCTGCCCGAGACCGAACGGCCCGCCCCTTCCAAATCCTTCACCAGCACGCCCGCCGGGCGGCATAACCTGACCTGGTTCTATGAGTAAGTTCATCGTCAGCAGCTCCGCGCTGCTCAAAGTGCTGACCCCGCTGGCCAGCGTCATCAGCAATAACCCGGTGGTGCCGATTCTGGAAAACTTCCTTTTCAGCATCGCCAAGGGCGTGCTCACCATTACGGCCTCCGACCTGGAAGTCTCGATGGTGACCACGCTGCCAGTCGAAGCAACGGAATCCGTTGCCCTGGCGGTGCCTTCCCGTCGGCTGCTCGACGTGCTGAAGCAGCTGCCCGACCAGCCGGTCACCTTCGACCTCGACGACGTAACCTACGCCATTGAGTTGAAAACAGCCAACGGTCGCTTTAAGTGGGCGGGTGAAAAGGCCGACGATTACCCCAAGGTGCCGGCAGTACTGCCGGCGGTGGTCCCCGCGCTAGAACTGCCCTCGTCGGTGCTGGCGCAGGCCATCCGCAAAACCATTTTCGCCATCAGCGGCGATGAGCTGCGCCCAGCCATGACCGGGGTGCTCATCCAGCTGGCGGCCACACAACTCACGTTCGTGGCCACCGACGGCCACCGCCTGCTGCGTTACCGCCGCACCGACCTGGGCGCCGGTGGCGCGGGACGTGACGTTATCGTGCCGCGCAAGGCCTGGGGCCTGCTCAAAAGCAGCCTGCCCGCGGAGCCCACCGTTGTTAAAGTGGTGTTTGGCACCAGCAACGTGCTTTTCACCCTCAACGGGTTGACCATCGTGGCCCGGCTCATCGACGAGCGCTACCCGAATTACGAAAACGTGATTCCGGTGAGCAACCCCAACGTCATGCTGATGAGCCGGGTGGAACTGCTGAATTCGGTCCGCCGCATCGAACTGATGAGCAACCGCACCACGCACCTGGTACGCCTGCAGCTCTCGGGCTCGCATGTGGTGCTGTCGGCCGAGGACCTGGACTTTCAGAGCGAGGCCACCGAAACGCTCACCTGCCAGTACGACGGCGAGGACATGGAGATTGGCTTCAGCGCCAAATTCCTGCAGGAGTTGCTCAGCAACATCGGCAGCGATGAGGTGAGCCTGGCGCTGAGCACGCCGAACCGGGCGGGACTGCTCACCCCCGCCTCCCACGCGAAGACCGAGGGCGAGGACGTGCTGATGATGGTGATGCCGTTCATGCTCAACAACTACGTGTAGCATGGCCACGCTCCAAACCCTGGCCCGCTACCTGGTCGCCGGCATCGAGGTGGAAAACCCCGCCTGGGGCCGCGGCCGGCTGGTGGGCCTGCCTTACGTGCAGCCCTGGGACCGCCGCCCGGACGGGGCGCAAGGGCACGTCTACTTCGACTTTCCGGCTCCCGACGAGGTGGCCAGCGGCGTGGCGGACGTGGGCCGGCTCACGCCGGTGCTCTACGCGCCGGGCGACCGGGTGCGGGTCATCGCGGCCCACCCCGAGCGGACCCGCTTCACCGACGTGCTGGCGCTGCCCATCCCGGAGCTGGAGCGCATGGCCATCCTCGTCGACGCGGCCCGTGCCCTGGGCATCGCCCTCAACCTTTCCCCCACCGACTACATCCGCAAGGAACTTCCCCATGCAGCATAATTGCATCGTTTTCGACTTCGAAACCACGGGCCTAAACCCCCACGAAGACCACGTTACTGAAATCGCGGCCGTCCGAATCCGGGACGGCCGCGAGGTGGGCAGCTTCCACACGCTGGTCAACTTCGGCGGCGAGGTGCCGGCGTTCATCACGGAGATGACGGGCATCACCACCGAACTCTGCCGCCAGGGGCTGCCGGCTTTGCTGGCCTTCCGGCTGCTGCGCAACTTCATCGGCGATGACGTCCTGGTGGCCCACAATGCCGCTTTTGACGTGGCCTATTTAGACCAGATGTACCGGCGGTTGGGTGCCTTCAACACGGTGCACAATGACTTCCTGTGCACCAAGACGCTGGCCGTGGCCGCCAAGCCCGGCGTGCGCAGCCTGGGCACCAACCCGAAGAACGGCAAGCCGCTCGGGCCCTACACGCTGGCCAACCTGTGCCTGCACTTCGGCATCGAGCTCACCGGCGCCCACCGCGCCATGAACGACGTGCGGGCCACGGCCCAGCTGCTGGCCGACTTGGCCGCCCTGGTGGGCTGGGCCTCGGCCTCCAGCCTGCTCAACTGCTGCGGCATGGGGGCTAATCATTATCCACAGGTGGGCTTGCCGGCCCACGCTAAACCTTTAGTTCAATGAGCACTTCCCCTTCTTCCCCGCGCTGGAGCCTGTTTGAACTCAGCGCTACGTACTACCAGGATTCCGACTGCAACGACATCGACGACCCCGGCCAGGAGCTGAAGGTATCGGCTGAGTCGAATGGCAGCGGCACGTTCCTGGCCCTGAGCACCCGCCGCTGGGCGGTGGGTGGGCCAACTGAATTGCAGGCGCTGCTGGCGGATTTTATTGGCCGTGGCGCGGGGCTGCTACACTTGGAGCAGGTAGCCCCCGCTGCTGCTGAGCCTACGGTTACCGCGCCCGCCGTGTCGGTGTCGGCTGACATGGTGGAACCCATCGCCATGCGCAGAGATTATAGCCAGGGCCTGCCCGAGGCCTGCGGCCATACCTACCTCTGCGACGCTTGCGGCCACGATGGCGGCCTGGGTTTCGACGACTGCACACAGCCAGGATGCAAAGGCATGTACCTGGCCAGCCGGCCGCCGATGGGCCCGTACCTGGCCCACGAATACGGCTTTGGCCAGCCCGCCGGGCCGTACCCGGTGGAGGCGGTGGACATTAGCCAGGAGCGCATCCCCGAAACCACCACCAACGGCCAGTGCCCCTACTGCCAGAGTTGGGGGCCGTGGGGCGTAGCCTGCAACCTCGACGAGGGCAAGCCCGGCGCCACGTTTGGCGGCGTGGTTCCTGCACCTGCGCCTGAGGTCAGCGCCGCCACCGAATCACTGCCGGCAGCAGGGCAGGAATCAAAACGCCTCGGGGCTGCTGCCCGGCGGTGGTCACCCGAACAAGACGAGCAGTTGCTGCGCGAATACGACACCCGGCCCAAAGCGGAGCTGGCCACCGAGTTCGGGCGGTCCGCCCATGCTTTAGTGCAGCGCCACGGGTATCTCAAAAGCTTGCCGGCTAAGCCGGAAACGGGTACTCGGCCGGCGGTGCGCGTGGAGGAGCAACAGCCGACGCCGGCGCCCAAGCCCAAAGCCGAAAAAATCGACCCCGCCCTGCGCACCCAGGTGCGCCAAAAGGCAAAAGCCATTGTGAAAAAAAAAGAGGAGCAAGCCAAGAAAAAGCCCGAACCCGTGGTAACAGCTGCCTTCATCCGCACGCTGGCTCCCAATGACCCGGCCCGCCTGGCGTACCAGCGCGACGGCATCCGCGGCTACGAAGCCTACCAGCAGCAGAAAGGAGCAGCCCGTGGCTAACCTGCCCCAGCTCCGTTCCTACCAGCTCGACACCGTGGCAGAGGTGCGCCAGGCCATCCTCGACGGCCACAAGCGCATTTTGGTGGTTATCCCCACCGGCGGTGGAAAAACCACCATCGGTGGCTTCATGGTGCACGGCACCGTGAACAAGGGCGGCCGCGCCCTGTGGCTGGCCCACCGCAAGGAATTGGTGGAGCAGGCCCACGAGCGCATCCATCAGTTCGGAATTAAAGCCGGCGTGATGATGGCGGGCCACGCGCCGCGCCGCGCCCACTACGTGCAGGTGGCCAGCATCGCCACGCTCATCCGCCGCGACATCCCCACGGCCCGCCTGGTCGTGGTGGACGAGGCCCACCACTCGGTGAGCGCGGGCTTTCTGAAGGTCCTCTACCAGTACCCCGACGCCATCGTGATTGGGCTCACGGCCACGCCCTACCGCCTCGACGGGCGCGGGCTGGGCGACGTGTACACCAAGCTGGTGGCGCCGGTGAGCATCGCCGACCTCATCGCCCAGGGCCACCTCACGCCGGTGCGCTACTTCGGCACCCGCAAGGATTTGGAGCCCAAGATGGACGAGGTGAAGACCGTGGCTGGCGACTACGACGCCAAGGCCATGTTCAAGCAGTTCGACACCCGCACGCTCTACGACGGCATCGTGGACAACTACCGGCGCTTCGCCAACGCCAGCCGCGCCATCGTGTTCAACGTGAACGTGGAGCACTCGCTAAAGGTGTGCGCGGCCTTCCGCGCGGCCGGCATCGCGGCCTGCCACGTCGACGGCGAAACGCCCCGACACGAGCGGGAGCAGATTCTGAAGGCCTTCAAAGCCGGCCAGTTTGAGGTACTCTGCAACGTCAACATCCTGACCGAGGGCTTCGACCTGCCGGCTATCGAAACCGTGATGCTCAACCGGGCCACGAAGTCGAAGAGCCTGTACCTGCAGATGGTGGGCCGGGGCCTGCGCCCGGCCCCCGGCAAGTCGGCGTGCACCGTGATTGACCAGGGCGGCAACGTGCGCCACTTTGGCCCGGTGGAGCACCCAGAGGAGCACTCGCTGGAAGCCGAGGCGAAATCGAAAAAGGGTGGTGGGGCCACGAGTGCCCCGCCGATGAAGTCGTGCCCCCAGTGCGAACGGCTGGACCTGCTGTTCGTGCAGCAGTGCCCCGAGTGCGGCCACGTCTACAATACGGGCAGCACCAACAACCTGGAAGCGGCCGAATTCATCGAGCTCACGGACTTCCTGCCTAAAAACGTGGTGGTGAAGGGGGCCAAGAAACCGGTGCCCGAGCACCTGAAAAAGAACTGGCTCGACATGAGCAAGGACGAACTGGAAGAATACGCCGGCATTCAGGGGTACCGGCCGGGCTGGGTGTACATGCAGCTCAAGCGGCAGCAGTCGCAGGAAGGGGCGATGGCGGCATGAGCACCAAAATTGATTATGAGGCCATGCCTACGGCCGAAGAAACGGTTAATTGGAATCTGACTTCGGCGCGGCGCAAGTTGCTGGCTAAGATTATTGATAAGCCTCGGGAGTACGAAACCTTTGGGCCCGATGCCGGCGAGTTGCGGTGGCTTTCAAAATACGGGGTTGTTGACCTGGTTTATACAGATAAAAAGAAGCAACAAGCCCCGTTGTGGCGTGCCACCGCTGCCGGCTACGGCCTGATGGCGCAGCCGCTGCCCGATTATTTGCAGAAAGACGCGGCCACTTATTTCCGCGCCCGCAACTGGGGCCGCGTGGACCGCTGCCCGACCCAGGCCTGTGCCAACTGCCGCAAAGATTACACGCCAGTGGCCAGCGCTCGACTGGACTGCTGCCCGACCTGCGTGCTGGCTGCGCTGAGCAATGAGCAGGCACATTTCACCGAGGTGCGCTTTGAACAGGACGGCGCGGGCCGCGAAGGCTGGGCCAGCACGGCCCCCGGCCGCACGAAATACCACCATTACGGTGCTGACGGCAAAAGCAAGTGCAGCTATCAAAAGCAGCACGGTCCACTACACTTCGCCCCCGACCCCAAGCAGCTCACACCTGAGGAGTGCTGCTCCAGCTGCGACCTGCACCTGCTGAAAGCGAAGCAACCTGAGCCGCCCAGGCCGGTGCCCACCATCCCGAAACCGACCCGCCAAGCCGGCACCCAACTCCAGCTTTTCTAAGCTATACCGACCTCCATGATGGTTTCCCTATATTCTTCCATTACCCACATCACCCACGGCACCGACTTAACCATCGAGTCGGTGCTGGCCGATATCCAGTCTGGCCAGTGGCGCGCCGAGGTGGAGGCGGTGCGCCGCTGCGAAACCAAAACCGAGCAGCGCGAGGCCAAGAAGAAAGTGCCCTACTTCACCGTGAGCGGTACGTTCTCGAAACGGCACGACGCGGGCCTGGTCGAACACTCCGGCCTCATCGCCCTCGACATCGACCCCGACCAGAATCCCGGCGTGGACCTGGCTGCCGCGCGGGCCCTCGTCGAAGCCGACGGCTACACCTTTGCCCTGGCCACGAGCATCGGCGGAGCCGGCTGGTTTGCCATCGTCCGCATTCCGCCCACCCACCACGCCGATAGCTTCCGCGCCCTGGAAGCCTACTACCGCGACGCCTTCGGCATCGTGGTGGACAGCCTGCCCGACGTGTCGCGGCCGCGCTTCGTGAGCTACGACCCGGAGCTGTATTTCAATACCGAGGCCGAAACCTTTGCCGAGGTGCTGGCCCCGCCGGCCCCCAAACCCGCCCCGGTGCTGGCCAGCTCGTTCCAGCACGGCCGCTCGGGCGAGGGCTACGGTCCGGTGGCGCTGCGCACGGCCATCAATAAGGTGTTGTCGGCCCCCGACGGGCAGAAGCATTACACGCTCAACAAAATGGCCTTCTTGTGCGGCGGCTACGTGGGCGCGGGCCTGCTCAGCGAGGCCGATGCCCGCCAGGAGCTGCGCGGGGCCATCGGCTGCCGCGAAGTCACCGACAGCAAAAACGCCTGGAAAACCATCGACGACGGCCTGAGCGCCGGCCAGCGCAAGCCGGTGCTGCCCGAGCAGCTGCAGTACAGCGTCCGCAAAATGAAGCAGGACGACGAGCCGCTGGAGTCGGTGGTGACGCGCTTGGTGGCCACCCAGGGCGTGCCAGCCGACGTGCTGCGGCCGGCGGTGGCCGCCATCTACGCCGAGGAAGAAAAGGAGCTGTGCACCTTCTGGGACGTCATCTACAAGGAAGGCAAGACCAAAAGCCAGGACAGCTACCGCCTGGTGCTCAACCGCGCCAAGTACGTGGGCTGGCTCGCCGGCGAGGGCTTTGCCATCCACAAGCAGGGCACGGGCCGCGTGGTGCCGGTGCACATCACCGACAACGTCGTCACCGAGATTACTCGAGTAGAAATCAAAAAGCATGTGGCTGATTACGTGAGTAGTCTGCCCTTTGAGTTTGACGGCATCTTCCGCATCCTGCTCGAAGACCAGATTCAGAAGGAGCACCGGCAGCTGTTCGAGGATGGCACGCTGGAATTCCTGCCCACCGTGGGCGATGCCTTCGTGCGCGACACCAAGCGCCAGGCCTTCTTCTACTTTCAAAACTGCTGGGTGGAGGTCACGGCCGCCGGCCTGAAGGCCCAGCCCTACGCGGAACTGCCCGGCCGCATCTGGGCCTCGCAGCGCGTCAGCCGCGACTACCGGCCCTACAACGCCATTCAGCCCCTGGCCGACGTGGACTTGGCCCGCTTCGGAGTGTTCGGCAAGTACCTCGCCCTCATCACCGCCGGCGACCCCGCCCGCCTCGATGCGCTGGCCTCCGCCTTGGGTTACCTGCTCCACCGCTTCAAGTCGCGCACCGAGTGCTATGCCGTCATCCTCTGCGACGAGGCCATCACCCGCGGCGGGGCCGCTGGGCGCACCGGCAAAGGCCTGCTGGTGCAGGGCCTGCAGAAGCTGCGCACCATCGTGCAGCACGACGGCAAGAACTTCGACATCACCCGCCAGTTCGCCTTTCAGCGCGTGCGCCACGACACCGACCTGATTGTGCTGGACGACCTCGATGCCAAAAAGCTGCCCTTCGACAAGCTGTTTTCCATCATCACCACCGGCATGGAGGTGGAGCAGAAGGGCGGCCAGCAGCAATACATTGACTTCCACGACGCGCCCAAGCTGCTCATCAACACCAACGACACGTTGGTGGGGGAGGGGGCCAGCCACGACGGCCGCAAAATCGAAATCGAGGTGGCCAGCTACTTCAACGCGGCCCACACCCCGCGCGACGAGTTCGGCCACGAACTCTTCGACGAGTGGGACGAGAGCGAGTGGATGCTCTTCGACAACCTGCTGCTGCGCTGCACCCAGCGCTACCTCGCCGGCGGCGTGCGCAAGGCCGCGCCCATCAACCTCAACCGCCGCAAGCTGATTCAGAAGACGGCCGAGGAGTTTGCCGAGTTCATGGATGCCGAGATAACGCCGGGCACCTGGTACGGCCGGCGCTCGCTGTGGAATCAATTCCGTGAGCTGAGCGGCTTCGATGACAAGTCGTGCAGCCTACGCCGCTTTAATGCCTGGCTGAAGGACTACGCCCACTATTCGGACTTCGAATTGGAGGAAGTCCGTGACCGAGCGCCCACCGGTTTCGTGCCAATGGAGCGCGATGTACAAATCAAGTTTTCAGCCAAATAACTAAAAATGTACCACGAGTACCACGAACGCCTCTATTTCCCGGCCACCGTTTGTTTTTTGTATTTAATCATGTTTTTTAATTATAGGAAAGTTACAAAAAGAGATATACAGCGGAGAAATAGGGGTGTTCGTGGTACTCGTGGTACATCATTCATAACTCGCTAATTATGAGCACGGCAAAATCCTTCACTGAATCCGGTCTGCAGGCTGCCTGCCACACCTGGTTCCACAACAGTTTTCCGGCCTACCGCGGCCTGGGCTTCATGATTCACAACGACGGCAGCAAGAACCCGATTCAGGCCGCTCAGGACAAAGCCCGTGGCTTGGTGGCCGGGGTACCGGATTGGTGCCTGATGGTGCCGCGCAAAGAACCCTGGGGCTTCCTGCACGGCCTCTTCGTTGAGTTCAAAGCGGGGCGCAACGGCCTCGACCTGGTGCAGCTCAAACGCATCGAGCAGCTGCGCGCCCAGAACTACCGAGTGGAGGTGGTGCGCGACCTCGACCACTTCCAGCAGTTGCTCACGGAATACCTCGCCGCGTGACCCAGAAACTCCCAGAAAGTAACCCGATTTCTATTCCGCTTCATGCAACTCTGCCTCGACTTTCCCCGGCCCCGCCGGCCCTACCAGTTCCACACCTGCGCTACGGTGCAGCGCCTGCGCCAGCTGCGCCCCGACCACACTGCTGCCCAGCTGGCAACGCTGCTGGGCCTGCGCAGCGCTCGCCATGTCCGGGACCTGTGCGCTACCTACGGCATCCGCAAGCGACGACCGTAATCAAACCCGCATTTTGTTGCCTTGGGTGCTGGGTGGCGGGAACTTCGCTACCCAACCCCAACCCTGTTTTTACCATGAAATTCTCCTGGCCCCTCTTCGCCGCCCTGCTCGTGCTCACGGCCGTGCTCGGCAGTTTCTCCACCGTCAACAGCAGCGGTCAGCCCAGCTTCGTAGCCGCTGTCGTCTACGGCTTGCACCACGGCGATGTGCTGCTGACAGTGTGCGCCGTCCTGAGCGTGGGCCTGCTGGCTTGGCTGCTGCTGGCCATCGTCACCGGGGCCCTTACCCGCAAGTAGTGGGGCCGCTGCTTCTTGCCCACCTGGCCGCCCTGGCCTTGTTCTGGTGGGCTCCTCGCTTCTGGGCTCGGCGCGACGCGGACGCCTTCAGCGTGAACCTCGCCGATGACACCTTCCATGACACGTTCCACCGCCAGCGCCTCACTTGGCGCGTGGCATTCCTGGTCGTCGTGGCGGCGCTGGCCTCCGAGCCCGCGCTGCCAAGCTGGTGGGCCGCGGCCTGCAGCTTCTTGGGCCTGGCCAGCAACGGCAGTGCGTACTTCTTTTTCGATTTCAACCCCCGGCTGAACCGCCTGCGCAGCTTGCCCTACGTGGGCGAGTATTACGTCAGCCCCGACCCCCGGGCGGCCCCATTCCCCGACCGCTGGCTCTGGCAGCGCGCCCAACGTGCCTGGCCCGACATGGAGCTCATCTCGGCCGACAAGATGAACACCATCTGGCAGGGCCACGCCAGCCGCGCGCTGCAGCAGCTCTGCCGCTGGGTGCTCGAAACCGGGGTGCTGCTCTACCTGGCCTCGCTGGTCCTTGCCTACTGTCTGCTATGACCCAGAAAGCGTTCACGCGCCAAACCAACCTCGACAAGCGCAACCGCCGCATCAAAGACGCCTTCGAGAAGCGCTACACCCACTTGCCACGGCCGCGCCTCTATACCCGCGAGTACGTCATCTCGCAGCTGGCCGAGGAGTATTACCTGAGCATGGCGCGGATTGAGGACATTATCCGGTTTAAA
>JANXMN010000456.1 GCA_025354605.1 Hymenobacter sp.
CCTGCGATTTGCGGCGCGGCTCGCGGGCGGCCAAGGCCTACGGCAAAACCCACATCAGCGAGCGGCACCGCCACCGCTTCGAGTTCAACGGCGAGTATTTGGCGCAGTTCGAGGCCGCCGGAATGCAGGCCTCGGGCACGAACCCCGAGACCGGCCTAGTCGAAATCATCGAGCTACCCCAAACCATGCACCCGTGGTTCGTAGCCGGGCAGTTCCACCCCGAGCTGAAAAGCACCGTAGAGAACCCGCACCCGCTGTTCGTGCGCTTCGTGCGGGCGGCCATCCAACATAGGAAAGGATAAGACGCCTGTCATTGCGAGTGGAGCGCAGCGGAACGCGGCAACCCTCCCTCGCTCAGGGCAAAGCCTAATAAAGTGACAAACCCTCCCCCTGTCATTGCGAGTGGAGCGCAGCGCAACGCGGCAAACGAAGTTCAGCGAAGCTAATCCTTCCTCTCGATGCACCGAGCCCCGAGATGTGACAAGTCCTTGTAATGCACGGCTGCAAAATGCGATAGAACCCTAAACGGCAAAGCTGACCTCAAATCTCTGCTACCCAGCTGACTTCGCCAGACAATAAAATATGGTGCGCGCCTACTACGTCTACCTGCTCGCCAATGCCAATCACACCGTCCTCTACATTGGCGTAACCTAACGACCTCGCCCGGCGCGTGGCCGAGCACAAGGCCGGCGTGCACGAGGGCTTTACCAAAAAGTATAACGTACACAAGCTGGTGCATTTCGAGACCTATTCCGATATCAACGCCGCCATTGCCCGCGAGAAACAGCTCAAAGCAGGCTCACGAGCGAAGAAGCTGGCGTTGATAAACGCGGCGAATCCGGCGTGGGAGGAGTTGGCGGGATAAAAGAATTATCACATCTCAAGGCTTTCTGCATCCAGAGGAAGGATTAGCTTCGCTGAACTTCGTTTGCCGCGTTGCGCTGCGCTCCACTCGCAATGACAGACGAAAAATTTATCACATCTCAGAGCTTTCTGCATCGAGTAGGGTCATTGCACCAAACGAGCAGTTAGCTTACCGGGGTGGTTTCCTCAAGCGGAAGCTGGGCCAGCAACTGGAGCAGGAATTTATCATCGCGGGCGGCTTTTTTACGTTTGCGCTTCAGGCTCATGACCAGCGGTGAGCGTTGGAGAAGCGTCAAGGCCAGCTTGCGCATGGTCGAGAGGTTGCGCGGGGCCTGGTCGCGCCGACACTGGCAGGCATCTTCGGCAAAAGTCACGTCCAGGTGCCAATGCTGCTGATTCTCAATGCCCCAGTGCCCACGAATGTACCCCGCCAGCGTGGCCGCACTCGCCCCAGCCAGCGAGCAGAGAAAATAGCGCGTGGCCTGTTGCGCCTTCCCCGCTACCCAGCGCGTGCTCTGCTGGCAGACCAGCGTTTGCAAGCCTGGCCAGTCCGCGCCCGCATCCACCAGCCCCCACTGCTGGCTCACCCAGACCTGGCGCAGTTCCCCGCGCCCATGCCCTTTATCGCGCTGCTGATGGGCGGCGGGCTGGGCGAGTAAAGGGGCAAAGTGGGCCGCTGCCTGCCGATGCAACTCGCCCTGGTTTTGCTTGAGGGCCAGCAGGTAATCCGCTCCGTTCGCCACTAGCTTCGCGGCCACCGCCCGCTGGCAGCCCAGGGCATCGAGCGTGACCACGCTGCCCGTTACCGCGACCAAATCGAGCACCTGCGGAAGGGCCACCAATTCATTGCGCTTGGTTGCCACCGCCGTCTGCGCCAGGCACAAGCGCTGCTCGGCCGCCCACACACTCACGAGTTGGACCGGAGCTTGGCGCTGGCCGGCGGGCGTGGTACCACGTAGCTGCTTGCCGTCGATAATCAGGTGCCGACCGGCCAGCAACGCCACGATAGCCTGCCCCCACTGGCTCAGGCAACGCTCTAATTCGGTGGGCACGAGGTGGCGAAAGACGCGGTTGAGCGTGTCATGGGAGGGGATACCGGCCGGCAAGTCCATGAACTCGCGCAACGTGGCCTCTTTGTCACAGGCATAATCGTAAATGTCTTCAAAGGTCTCGCAATCAGCCAGCAGGCCACAGAGTACAAGCAGTAGAATGTCGCTTAATTCGTGCAGGCAGCGGCCTTGCACCCGGTAATCCGTTACTTCCTCAAAAAATTCCGCATAGTCCATCCCCCAAAATTCGCTAACTACGCGTTTGGTGCAATAACCCTATTAGACTTAAGCTGCCCATTGCCTTAGCCCGCCGCGGCGGTTATCTTTGGCAGTAAACGGCCTTTTTCACCCTTTTCAGCGAAGCGTATGCGGCACCGCCTGGGCAATTCATTCAGCGGCAAAACCTTGGTGCTGCTCATGCTGCCGCTTCTGCTGTTGCCCCGGCTGCTGCTGGCCCAAAGCCCGGCCCTGCGCCCGGCGGCTGATAAGGCGATGATGCTCAAGCTGGCCCCGGCCCTGCAAGCCGCCCGCCCGGCCCAGACCCCGCCCGCCGTGCGCGTGCGGGTGGCCGATGCCGCTGCCTTCCGCCAATGGGCGGGGCAGCGCCTGCCCGCCGCGCGCCTGGCCGCGCCCGGCCCCGATGCCCGCACCATTACCCTGCGGGGGCTGGCCGCCGGGCAGTTGGCCGCGCTGGCCGCCGCGCCCGGCGTGGAATTCGTGGACGTGGCCGATGACCGTCCCGCCCACGAGGAGTTCCGCCTCAACAACGCCGACCTCACGGTAAACGGCATCGCCGCCGTGCACAAGCGCTACCCGCAGCTCGATGGGCGCGGCCTCACGGTATCCATTAAAGAGCAGCCGTTTGACCCGGCCGACCTCGATTTGCGCGGGCGGGTGCGACCGGCCAGCAACTTCCCCGGCCCGGCCACGGCCCACGCTACCAGCATGGCCACGCTCATCGGCGGGGCCGCCAACTCCGACCCCCTGGGCCGGGGCGTGGCCCGCGCCGTGCTGTTGATGACGTCCGACTTTATCCGCAAGCTGCCCGACGATGGCGCGCAGATGGCCAGCGCCGGCATATCGGTGCAAAACCACTCCTACGGCGTAGGCATCGAGAATTACTACGGGCTGGAAGCCCAGGCCTACGACCAGCAAACCCAGCAGTACCCACTGCTGCTGCACGTGTTTTCGGCGGGCAACGTGGGCACGCAGGCCAGCCCCAGCGGCCCCTACCAGGGCCTGGCCAATTTCGCCAACGTCACGGGCCAGTTCAAGATGTCGAAGAATACCCTGACCGTGGGCAACACCGACCCCAGCGGGCAGGTGGCCCCGCTCAGCTCGCGCGGGCCAGCGCACGACGGCCGCCTTAAGCCCGAGCTGGTGGCCTACGGCGAGGGGGGCTCGTCGGAGTCGGCAGCGCTGGTGTCGGGTATCGGCCTGCTGCTCCAGCAGCAGTACCGCGAGCAGCACGCCGGCACGCTGCCCCCCGCCACCCTCGTGAAGGCGGCCCTGTTCAACAGCGCCGACGACCTGGGCCGGCCCGAGGTCGACTACGGCAGCGGCTTCGGGCAGGCCGACGCGCCGGGCGCGCTGGCCACCCTGCGCGATGGCCGCTTCTTCGGCGGTAGCGCCACCCCGGGCACCGACCAGGTATTCCGCATCACGGTGCCCGCCGGCCAGCAGCAGCTCAAGGCCACCCTGGTGTGGAGCGACC
>JANXMN010000476.1 GCA_025354605.1 Hymenobacter sp.
CGGCTTCACGGTGGTGAACGGCACGACCATCACCTTCGTGGTGCCCACGGGGGCCACCAGCGGTACCATTGCCGTGACCACGCCCGGTGGCACGGCCACCAGCACGGGCACCTTCACGGTGATTGTGCCGAATCCGGTGCCCACCATCACCAGCCTGACGCCCAGCACGGCGGTGGCCGGCAGCGGCCCAGTGACCCTGACGGTGGCCGGCACGGGCTTCGTGGCCGGCTCGGTGGTGAACTTCAACGGCACGGCCCTGACCACCATGTTTATGTCGGCTACGCAGCTGATGGCCACGGTGCCGGCTTCGGCCCTGGCCACGGCGGGTACGTATAACGTGACCGTGACCAACGCGGCACCGGGCGGCGGCACTTCGGCCCCGGCCACCTTCACGGTGACCACGCCGGCCCCGACCATTACGAGCTTCACGCCGGCTAGCGGCCTGGTGGGTGCGACGGTAACGATTACCGGCACCAACTTCACGGGGGCCACGGCCGTGCGACTGAATGGCGTAGCCATCACGGGGTTTGTGGTGGTGAACGCGACGACCATCACCTTCGTGGTGCCGGCCGGCGCGACCAGCGGTTTGATTTCGGTGACCACCCCCGGCGGCACGGCTACCAGCACGGGCACCTTCACGGTGACGCCGGCGGTGCCCACCATCACGAGCTTCACGCCCACCACGGGTGGCCCCGGCACGACGCCGGTGACCATCACGGGTACGAACTTCACGGGGGCGACTTCGGTGCGCATCGGCTCGTTCAACGTGCCTCTTTTCACGGTGGTGAACGCGACGACCATCACGTTTACCGTGCCCAACGGCACCGGTAGCGTGAACGGCCTGATTTCGGTGACCACGCCGGGCGGCACGGCCACCAGCACGACGACCTTCAACCTGGTGTCGGCCACGCTGGCCGCTGCTGCCCTGCCGGGCCTGACGGTGTTCCCGAACCCGGCCATCGACCGCCTGACGGTGGAGCTGCCTACGGCGGCCCCCGCCACGGTGGCTCTGCGCGACCTGACCGGCCGCCTGGTGCTGGCCCCGGTGGCCCTGGGTGCCGACCACCAGCTGCTGCTGCCGGCCTCGCTGGCTAGCGGCGTGTATCTGCTCGAAGTGCGGCAGGGCGGCGTATCCGCCGTGCGCCGCATCGAGAAGAACTAGCTGATACGGCCCGCGTGCCTGGCGCACGCGGGCCGCTGCCTCGCCAAAAACCCCGCCCGGTGTTCCGGGCGGGGTTTTTTGTTGTTGCGGACGGGAGCATGGCCCGCGCCCGCGCCCGCTGGCCCGCCGGGGTGGGCTGCCCGCCGGGCGCGGCTGCACCGGAAGCGGCGGGCGCGGCACGCGTGGCTGACACACCGCGCGCGGCAGCAGCGTAGAGGCACCAGCGGGTGGGTTACGGGCCGGCGGCGGCGGCGCGCTCGCCGTTGTTGGCGGAGCATCCGGAAGCGGTGGCGGAGCACCTTGAAACAGTGGCGGAGCACCTTGAAACAGTGGCGGAGCACCTTGAAACAGTGGCGGAGCATCTGGAAGCGGTGGCGGAGTGCCCGGAAGCAGTGGCGGAGTGCCCGGCAGCAGTGGCGGAGTGCCCGGCATCAGTGGCGGAATGCCCGGAAGCGGTGGCGGAGTACCTGTTTACTGTCGTTACGCTGCTGCTTCCTGGACGGCGGCGGGCGTGTGTCTCCGACGCGCCGGCCGCATGGCCTGGCGTCTGCCGACGCCTCGGGTGCGCCGGTTGGGGGGCGTGCAATGGCTGCGTCGGAGACACGCGCCAGCACCACGCGGCTTACCCGCAACAGGGCAGATTTGCGAAGAAGTGCTATATCTTTCCCGCATCATTCACCTTCTTACCAACCATAGTACATGGCTACCACCCCCAAACGTGACCGCCCCTTATTCACCTGCCGCTTCGACGAAGTAGCCCCGCTGGCCCGCCTGCTGTGGGCCAGCTACCAGCGCGACCGGGACGACTTCGTCGAGTTGCTGCCCGACGACTACACCGAGGATTTCGACACCAACTACACCACCGCGCTCAAGACCCTGGAGAAGCTGGTGGGCTCGGATGTGCAGCAGGCCAAGGGCATGGTGTTCACGGCCGAGATTGCGGCCCTCTATAAGGCGCTGCCGGAACTGCTGAACCGCCTGGAAGCGCGCGTGCGCCGGGCTACGGGCCTGACGGTGCTGGCCAAGCAGTTTGGTATCAGTGCCGCGCGCGAGGCGCGCAACCAGGGGGACGATGAGGCCCTGGCCAACGATTTGAAAACCCTGCTCCAGAACGTGGTCGCCAACCAAACCGTCCTAAAAACCAAAGGCCAGCAGCCCGCCGACACCAAGAAAATCCAGGACCTGTACGACGCGCTGGTGGCCAACAGCACCAGCCACGGCACCAATGCCAGCACGCAGCGCCAGCTCACGCAAACCAACGTGGGCACCATCACCACGTTGGAACGGCTGATGCAGCATTTGTTCGACGATGGTAAGTCGCTCTACGAGCGCAGCGATAAAACCCGGCTGAAGGACTACACCTACAAGCAACTGCTGAAGCAGGTGCGGCGCGCGCAGCCGGCGCCCGCGCCGAAAGCCAAGTAGCTGGCCCAAGCTGCGGGCTCTCGTTTGGTGCTCCGCAACCTGGGTTAGCTATCCCCGGTCGCGGACCTATCGAACCTGGCCCCGTAGGGGCGACATATCGGTAGTGACATTCTTGAAAGGACTATCAAAACCCCAGCGGGGCGACACTCGGGCAACAAATGTTGCCCCGCTGGGACTTCAAAACCCAATAACCAGCGGGGTTTATTAGCGATATGTCGCCCCTACGGGGCTTACCCACGTAGGCCGCAACCTGGGTGAGCTAGGCCCGCGCCGCGTGGTTTCATGTGGCCGCCGCGCATGGGCCGCGGCCGGACGGACAGGCCGCGGATGGCGTCTGTGACTCTCCCGCTGTCCCCGCAAAAAAAGCCCCGACTGCTTGCGCGGTCGGGGCTTTTTGCGGGGGGGTAGCGGGGGGGTTATTCCACCGATACTTTGGTGGTCAGCTTCACGCCGTCGGTGGTGGTCCAGGTAGCGAAGTACATACCGCTGGCTAACGGCTGGGCCGGCTGGACGGTGACTTCGGCGGTGCCGGCGGCCACGGCTTGCGTGCATACCAGACGGCCGACGTTGTCGAATACCCGCACCGTGCCGGTGGCACCGGTCAGGTTGGTGGCGGCCAGCTGGAAGCCGGTGCCCGTGGCCGGGTTGGGGTAAGCCACCAGGGTCGGGGTGCCGGTTTTGCTGTCGAAGCGCACCGCCACCACGTTCGTGTAAGTCACGGTGCCGTCGCGGTCTACCTGGCGCAGGCGGTAGTAGCTGGTGCCGCCCAAGGGCGAGCGGTCGAGCGTGCCATAGTCGTGACGGGCGGTGCTGCTGCCTTGGGCTTCCACGCGGGCCAAGGCCTCAAACGTGCGGCTGTCGGCCGAGCGCTCCACTACGAAATAGGCGCTGTTCTTCTCCGAAGCGGTAGCCCAGGCCACCTGCACGGCCGAACCCTGGCGGATGGCCGAGAAGGCAATTAGCTCGACGGGCAGGGGAGCCGAGCCGCTGAGGGGGTTGTCGACTTTGTTGGTTGAGCCCAGCACGAAGAACGAGGTGCCGTCGATGGTGGTGGCCGCCGAGGTGGCGTAGCCGCGGGGGTAATCGGGCGAGTACACGCCCGAGCCGCCGGTCGAAGTCCACTGGCCGGCGTTGCCGTTGGAGCGGGCCACGCGCAGGTTGCCGGGCACGTTCACCGTCTCGTCGACCACATCAGTGTTGAAGCTGAGCTGCACGGTGGGCTGGTTGAGGGTACCCGACAGCAACTGGATGCGGTAGTAGCGGGTGGTGGCAATGTTCTGGAGCGTGGCGGGGTCCACGTTGCCCACGTTGTTGGCGTTGGGCGCGGCACCGTTGATGATTTCAACCAGCACCTGAGCATTGGTCGAAGCGCCCAGCGGCTTGATGGTAACGGGGCGGTAGCGCTGGCCGGCACCCACCGGGAACACGCGGATGGCGTTGGCCGCGTCGGGCAGGGTCATGGCCAAGCGGCCGGCTATAAAGGAGGAGAGCGTGTTGCCCACAATTGGCTGGATGGCCGGGTTGGTCAGGTACAGGGTATTGGTGTTGCCGTTGATGCCCGTGAAAATGACGCTGTTTTGAATGGTGAGCAGGTCCGTCACCGTCACGTTGGTGTTGGTGCCGAAGGTGAGGGCGCTGCTGCCCAGCTTCTGGAGGTCGTAGAAGGAGGTGTTACCGGTCACGAAGCGGTTGGTGTTGGTGATGAACTGCACCAAGCTGCCCGCCGGGGCGGAGCCGGGGTCGAACAGTACTCCGTTGTTGTTGGTGAAGTTGCCACGCAGCACGATGTTGGACGTGCCGGCCGAGAAGGAGCCCGTGGCGGTGTTTACGAAGTCGCCGTTTACGTGTACGATGTTACTCGCATTGGCCACGTAAGAGCCGGCATTGGTGAAGTTGCCGTTCACATTTACCTGGCCGGTAGCCGCGCCGAAGTTGCCGGTGTTGTTGAAGTCACCGTTCACCACCAGGTCGCCCACGCCAGCGCCGTAGGTGCCGCCGTTGTTGAAGGTGGTGCCCACCGTCACGCTGCCTACTCCCTGGGTGGCATCCACACTGCCGGTGTTGGCGAAGGCCGTGCCCACCGTGAAGGGGCCGCTACCGAGAGTAATCAGGCCGCTGTTGGTGGCCGTGGTACCCACGCTTACTTTGCCCGCGCCCAGCGTGAGGGTGCCCGACGTGGCCAGCGAAGCGGTGGTGGTCAAGTTGCCGTCATTCAGGTTGAGGGCACCAGTAATCGTGGCCCCGCTTGTGCCCGAAAAGAGGGTAATGTTCTGGCTGGTCGGGTTATTCACCGTCGTGTTCACGGCCACGTTCAGCGCCCCGTTCAGGATTAGGTCGAGGTTGGTGAGCTGCTTGGTGTTGCCGCCCGAGAAGGTCAGGTTGTTGTACGTGTCGCGGGCCGGCAGCTGCACGGCACCCGTGTAGTCCACGGTGCCCGTGTTGGCGGCTACGAAGCTGGCGAAGTTGCCGGCCGGGAAGATAGCCGAGCCGATGCGCAGCGTGCCCGTGCCGCTCACGGTGCTGAAGTTGTTGGCCAGGTTGGTACCCAGGTCCAGCGTGCCGTTGAGCACCAGCGAAGCAGCACCCTGGCCGGGGCTGGCAGCGTTGCGCGGAGTAATCAGGTGGCCGGGGAGAATAACTACCGGGCTGGCCAGCGTGGGGTAGCTGCTCGCGCTCGGGCCGGAGCCGCCGGCGGTCAGGGTCCACGACGAAGCCTGGTCCCAAGGTGCGCCGGCAGGGAGGCCTGCCGTCGCCGTGCGGCTATAGAAGGTAGGCACCACGCCAAACTCGGAAGGCTCGCCGCCGGTGTAGTCACCGTCAATGTACGTCGCGCCGGTGTTGGTGAGCGTGTGGTTGGTCGTGTTCACCACGCTGGCGGCAATGCCGCCCACGGGAGTCCAGGCCCCGCTCAGGAAGCGGCCCAGCTTGTAGTTGGCTTCGGTGCCGTTCACGTCGGCGAGGGCGTAGGCGAATACCTGCGTCACTACCGGCGTGCTCAGGCCCGTGCTGCCCACTTTCCAGTAGTAGCTCAGCTCCTTGTTGGCCGGGTCGGTGGTCGAGGGGTGGGGGATGGCAATGGGCTGCACCGTGATGGTGCCGAGCGTGGCGCTGCTCGTCACGTTCATGGTCACGGGGGTGTACTTGGTCACCACGGCCGCGCCAATGGGGAAGGTGAAGTTCGAGGCCCCGGCGGGGTAGCTCTTGCGCACGCCCAGGTCGGCTACGATGCCGTTGGTGCGGATGCAGTGGCCATTGTCGAGGGTCGCGGTAGTGGTTACAGCCGCAGCCGAGGTGCTGCTCAGGTTCAGCAGGTTCGAGCCGATGAAGAGCACGCCGCTATTCAGGGCCAGCACTTTGGTCACTTCCAGGCTGGCCGTGGCGGTGGCGCCGGTGAGGTTGTTCAGGGTCAGGTTGCCGTACTTGCCCAGGCCATTGCCGCCCACCGCCTGGTTGGTGGCCCCGCCTAGTACCAGTGCGCCACCCGCCAGCGTGCTGCTGTGCACGGCCGAGTTCAGCACCTGGCCCACGGCGGTAATGAGGTTGCCGTTGTCTTCCAGCGTGCCTTTGGTCAACGTCAGCACGCCGTTCACGCGGGCATTGCCGCCCAGCTGCAGGGTGCCAGTGGCCTGGGCGTTGTTCAGCACCAGCGCGCCGAAGTTGGTGAGGTTGCTGGCGGCGCTAACGAGCTGTTGCAGGGCCGGGCCCTTGCCGGTGAAGGTCGTCGTCTGGGCGGCCGTGGAGGGCAGGAACCCGCCCACGCCAGCCCCCGGCACCAGCGAAGTGCTGGTCGAGTTGTTGTAGTTGTTCAGGTTCTGGTCGATGTTCACGGCAATGCCGTTGGCATTGAAGTAGGTGTTGGCGTTGGGCGTACCGACGGCACCAATCGTGAGCGAGCCTTTCAGGTTCAGCGCGTAGGGCGCGGCTAGCAGGCCGGTATTGGTGTTAGAAGCGTCGGCGGCACTCTCCACAATCAGGTCGTACAGCGGCACCTTCGAGTTCACGCTAATCACGACGTTACCCACGCCGGCGGCCGTGTTGCCCAGCCGCACTGTGCCGGCCGTTACCACTGTCGAATCGGGCGTCAGGTACAAGTCGGCCGTGGTGATGGGCGACTTTTGGTTCGAGCGGTGCAGGTTCAGCGTGCCGCCCAGCATGCGGAAGAAGCTGCCGGGGCCTTGCACCTCGAACAGGCCGCGCTCGTTGTTGAGCAGGGCGTTGGCCCCTACGCCGTCGATGTTGACCGTGCCGCCGGTCTGTTCGTAGCGCAGCGAGCCGTCGAGGTTGTTCACGGTGCGGCGAACCTGACCGTTCACATACAGCGTACCGCCGGAGGCGACGCGCAGGGTGGGCGAACCGGCGCTGGCGTACTCCAGGTCGTTGCCGGCCGTGGTCGAGTTGGTGCCCACACTCAAAGTGCCTTGCAACACCCGAATTTCGCCGGCCAAGCGCACGTCAGACGCCGTGTTGACGGCAGTGGCGATGGTCACGTTGGCACCCGGCGCATCCACCGTCAGGCCAGCGTTATCGGTGATGAGGTAGGGCGTGGCCGCGTCGTGGATGGTGAGCGTGCCGGTGCCCTTGGCGTATCGCAGGGTGCCGTTGGTCAGCGTCAGCCAGCTGTTGGTGGGCGTGGTCAGCGTGCCGGCCACGTCTACGGTCAGGGTGGCGGTCCGGCCCGTGCCTTTGTTCACGGTGAGGGTAGACAAATTAGTGCTGACACCGGTGGGGCCGGTTATGCTGGCGTTCTGGCTGCCCGTAAAGGTCAGAGCGGCAAGGCCAGTGCCTGCGCTAAAGTTTAGGGTGCCGTTGTTGGTCAGCGAACCGCCCACGGTCACGTTGTGGGTCAGGGCGGCGTTGTTCAGCACGTCGAACGTAGCGCCAGCATCCACTTTCACGTCGGTATCGATGGCCAAGCTGCGAACAGTGGTGTTCTGAAGGCGAAAAACGCCATTCTGCACGTTCAACAACGAATCGACGCGCAGGTTGCCGGCGGCAGCGGCGCTAAGCAGCGCGGTACCGGTGCCGCTATTCGTGCCGCTCCGCAGTTGTGCATATATGCGCAGGTCCTGGTTGGGCAGCGTGATGGTACGGCCGCTGGCCGCGCCCAGCCACAAGTTGCGGTACTGGTTCAGCGTCAGCGTGCCCGACGTTGTGGGCACGGTAAAGTCTTGCGCGCCGGTCGTGTAGTATTCCACCGTGCCACCGCCGTACTGAATGAACGTGCCAAAGTCGCCGCCGGGGAACGTGGCCGTGGCCGTATTCGAGCTGATGCGCAGGCGGCCCGAGCCGCCCACTTTCGAGTCGGGCAGTTCGCCGAAGTTGTGCGCGTTGGCTGGTACCCCGCTTCCGGTCACGCCAATGTCCAGCACCGAGCCCCGGTCAATCACCAGCGAGCCGGCCTTGGCCGCATTCGCCGTCACCGTTACCGTATGAAACAAGCTCGCGCTGGGCAAGCCGATGAACACCGGGTTGCCAGGGCCAGGGAAGTTAACCCCGGCCACTGCACCGGCCGGAACGGCGGCGCCGCTGTTGCTGGTGGTACTCCAGGTGGTGTTAGTTTCCCAGTTGCCGTTGGCCCGGCTGTAGAAAGCCGTCACCGGCCCGAAAGCAACCACCGGAGTGGTGTTGTCGCCGGCGGTAAACTCGCCCGCGAAGTTGTTCATGCCGGTGAAGTCGATACGCGAGGAGCCGGTACCCAGGTCAATGATATTAGTCGAATAAGCCGTATTCCAGGCCGTGGGCAGGTAGCGGCCGCCCACGTAGTTGCCAATCGTGCCCACCGCATCGGTGTTGAGCATCGTGAAGTTCATATCAACAGCGTTGCTGGGCAACGCAGCATAGTTGAAATTGATGCTGCGCACCTTCCAGAAGTACTTCAGCGCGTTGTTGCTGCCGGTTGCGAAGGGGTTGCGCAAGTTGGCTGGGCTCACGCTTACTTGGCCAAACTTGTCTAGCGACCCCAGCGAAGTGATGGCAATGGTGGCCGGCGTGAATTTGGTACCGGTGCCTACCGGGAAGGTGAAGGATTGCGCGGTGCCGGGACCGTAGGTTTTCTGCAAGCCCAAGTCGCTGGCGTTGCCTGCCGTCTGCACCATGCGCTGGCTGGTGAAAGCTCCCGACGGCCCAATGGCGTTGGGAGAAATGTTGGTTAGTGACAGCCGATAAGCGCCAATGGAAAAAATGTGGAGGCTGCTTAGCGTCAGAATATTAGAAACCGCGATGTTGGCCGCCAACGAAACGGCGACCGAACCCGCCGCGATGCTGGCGGTCGGCACGTTGATTTTGAGGTTGCCAAACACCCCGTTCCCGTTGCCGCCGATGGTTTGCGGCGTGATGCCGTTCATCGTGATGCTGCCCCCGGTCCCGCTCTGGTGCGAGGCCGAATTGAGGATGTTGCCCTGAACAAAGACGGTTTTACCCGCGTCGTTGAGCACCCCGCGCAACAGCGACAGGGTGGTGCCAGATGGGGTATAATAGTTGGCAACCGCGCCGGCCAGGGTCAGGGTGCCAGCCACTTTGTCAACCGTCCAGTTGTTGAACGTGCCCAGGCCGGCCGTGGCGCCAATGGTGCCGTCGACGGTCAGTAATTGGTTTTGGCCACCGTTGAAAATAGTGGTTTGGGTAGGAGTGGCTGGGATTGGGTTCGGCAGGTAGGTACAACCCGTGCCAATGGTGAACGAACCTTGAATGGTTACGTTTAGCCCCGCCGCGTCAAACGTGGTGGGGTTCGTAGCGTCGAGGATGAAGTTGTTCTGGACCGTGATGGGCTGGGCGTTCAGGGTCGCGTTCGCGGCAAAGGCGGGCTCGAAGGGCATGGTCGCCAGTACGGCCGTGCTGGCACCGGCGGCACCAGATTTCTTGATGGTGAGGTTCCACAGGGGAGCCGTCGTGAGGATTTTGCCGTTGGTGGCAGTGGCCGGCAGGATGATTTCGACCGTGCCGCCTGTCACCACGGCGTTGTTCGGGTTCACCCCGATATGGAAGAGGCCATCCGCACCGTTCGCGTTGGGAGCCTGCGTGCGAATGGTACCGCCAGTCATCCGAAAACCCTGCGTGACGTAAGGCACCGCGAATCGGGAAAACTTGTCGTCGACCGAAGTGCCCGTGGTGCCGGTGCACTCAAACAGGCCGCCCGTGATGATGAACGAGCCCCGGTGGTTGGCCGAGGTGCGTGAAGGCCGAAATTTATTCACCTTCGTGATGCCGCCTTCAATGAGCACTTGGCCGTCTTCGCGCACCACCATGCCCGCATCGTAGTTGTCGGTAAACTGGCCGCGGCTGATGCGGTAAATGCCATACACGGCAATAAGCGGCTCGTTGTCGTTGACTACGGTAGCACCGTCAATCCACAGCGTAGGGCTGTTGGTGGTAGAACCCAGTGAGAAGCCGTTGGATAGGTCGTTGCTTATTTTGGCCAAGTAAATGTTGTTGCCCAACTTGGTGATGCCGTTAACCAGTTGCAAAAAGTCAATGGCACCAACGTGGTTCAGGCGCAGGTTGCCCTGAATGTTGCCACGTAAACCACCGGTGCCGGTTACGTTCAGCAGCACCTGGCTGTCGACGCCCTTATCGACGCGCAGAATGTCCAGGTCGGTGTCGCCGTTGCAAGCAAAGTTGGCATCAGCAGTGCTCTTAAAAACAAGTTGAGCTACCTGCACGTCGCTGCCAGAGCTGCCGTGCAGGTTCACCGTGCCGTTGTTCACAAAGCTCCCGCTCACATTCAGAATATGGGTTGCATTCGCAGTCGCGATTCCCATCAGCGTACCTTGCCCAATGTTAACGTCGCCCAATATGTTCAGGGTGCGGCTGGCCGCCGCGTTTCCAAACATAAACGAAACGCCGGCCCCCGCCGCCGCCGCCGCCGCCGAAGCGTAGGTGCTGCCGGCCGGAAAAACGCCGGTATTGGTTCGGGTCAACGTCAGGCTGCCCGTCAGGGTCAAGTCGTTGTCGAGCCGTGCCGTATAAGCAGTACCGGAGGTGTTCAGAAAACGCAGGTTATTATACTGGATGCCCGCCGCTGGTATTATCGATGGAGTGCTCGGCCAGTTATAGAACTCGACGGTGCCCGTGTTAGCATCGTCGAAGTTGTTGGTGATTACAGTTGGAAAGTACGGGGCACCAATCCGTAGCGTGCCTTTGCCGGAAAGGCTGTCGAGCGTGCCCGTGAATTTGTAGGTGCTCATGTCCAGCACGCCGCCGCGCTGCACCGTCACGGCCAAGCTGGTCAGAGTAACATCGGCAGTGAGCGATAGTAGGTAGCTGTTAGTCACTACCAATACATCACCGGTTACCGGCACGCGGGAATTAACACTAGTGGAGCCGGTGGGGTCTGTTGTCCAACTTGCGGCAGTACCCCAGTTGCCGGTAGTGCCGCCGCCATTGAACGTATATAAGGTGCCGCCCATGGCCAGCGAACTCCAGAATATAGCTAATAATCCAAGTAGGAATGCTTTCATGTAAAAGAAGGCTTAATGAAAAATAGGGTTAGAAATGGTAAGGTGCAGCGGTACTAATGTTGTTATAGTTCTACGCAATACGAAGTTTGCGAAAAAAGTTCAGTAAAAAAACACATTCCATCATGGGGCATCTTAAATCATGGATTATCTTTCCTCAGGTTAGTGCTGGAGTTGGATTAGTGCAAGTTTCGGGGAAAACTTTACACCCGTTAATATTGGATAATGCGCCGAATAAACTTGGGAGTTCAGGTCAGGCATCGGCTTGCAGCCTGCCTTGCACAATGACCTTGCTGGGTTCCGTCCTGCTGCCAGACGGTAATGGTTTTTCTCGCTAGACGTTTTCGGGTACCTTTGCCGGCCGGCAAGCCGCACGTTGCCCCTTGGCCGGCCCTTCTCGCTTATGGCCCCTCTTGCTTTTTCCACGGTTCCCGAAGTTATCCGCACCGTTCCGCTTCAATATTATGTCTTCTTCGCTTCGGCCCTGTTTGCTATCGGCGTAACCGGCGTGCTGGTGCGGCGCAACGCCATTATCATCTTCATGTGCGTGGAACTGATGCTCAACGCGGTGAATATTCTGCTGACGGCTTTCTCGGCCTATCGGGCCGACCCCAACGGGCAGATTTTCGTGTTCTTTATCATGGCCGTGGCCGCTGCCGAAGTTTCGGTAGGACTAGGCATCATCGTCATGATTTACCGCAACTTCCAGACGACCGACGTTAACCTGCTGAGTAGATTGAAGTGGTAAAGTGAAGGCTGTCATTGCGAGCGGAATGCAGCGAAGCGAAATGCAGCGTGGCAATCCTTCCTCTCTTAACGACTAGCCTGATAATGTGATGAACCTTCCCACAAGGATGAGTCACATTTTGAAAAGAGTTAAATGTATCACAACCCGAAGGTGACTGGATGCTAGAGGACGGATTGCTTCGTCATTCTTCCTCGCAATGACAGATTGCCCCTACGTACATGCAAGAAACTGTTCTTCCCGGCGCCACGGCCCCGTACCCGACACTGCTTTACGTCCTGATTCCGCTGCTGCCATTCCTGGGCTTTTTGCTGAACGGGCTGCTGAATAAAAAGCTTTCCGGCACCTTGGCCGGCCTCATTGGCAGTGCCACCGTGCTGGGCTCGTTCCTGATTTCGGTGGTGCTGTTTCTGAACTTCCAGTACCAGTACACCGTGCAGCTCTTCGATTGGATTACGGTGGGCTCGCTCCAGATTCCCTTTCAATATCAGATTGACCAGCTCAGCCTGACTATGCTGCTGCTCGTGACCGGGGTGGGCTTCCTCATCCACGTGTATAGCATCGGCTACATGCACCACGATGAGAACGTAGGCAAGTTCTTTAGTTTCCTTAACCTGTTCATCTTCAGTATGCTGCTGCTGGTGATGGGAGCTAACTTTGTCATTCTCTTCATTGGCTGGGAAGGCGTGGGGTTGTGCTCCTACCTGCTCATCGGCTTCTGGAATAAGAATACGGCTTACAACAACGCCGCCAAGAAGGCCTTCATCATCAACCGCATCGGTGACCTGGGCTTCCTGCTGGGTATCTTTCTCATTTACCTCACCTTCAATTCGGTGCAGTATGCTGAAGTGTTCCAGAAGGCCTCGCTGGGGCAGTTCGGAGTAATGGGTGTGAGCGTGTGCACCTACATCACGCTGCTGCTATTTGTGGGCGCGATGGGCAAGTCGGCCCAGCTGCCGCTCTACACTTGGCTGCCCGATGCCATGGCCGGCCCTACGCCGGTGTCGGCCCTCATCCACGCCGCGACCATGGTGACGGCGGGCGTCTATATGGTGCTGCGGGCCAATGTGCTGTTCACCCTCGCGCCGCATACGCTGGAGGTGGTAGCCATTGTAGGAGCGGCCACGGCGCTGTTCGCCGCTACCATTGGCCTGGCCCAAAACGATATTAAAAAGGTGCTGGCCTACTCCACGGTATCACAGCTGGGCTATATGTTTCTGGCGCTGGGGGTGCTGGGCTACTCGACCGCGCTGTTCCATGTGCTGACGCATGCCTTCTTCAAGGCGCTGATGTTCCTCGGGGCCGGCTCGGTGATTCATGCCATGAGCAATGAGCAGGACCTGCGCCGTATGGGCGGCCTGCGCAAAGCGCTGCCCATCACGTTTCTGACTTTTCTGATTGGCTGCCTGGCCATTTCGGGCATCCCGCCTTTCGCAGGCTTTTTCTCGAAGGATGAGATTCTGGCGCACGCCTACGAGCACAATAAGGTGCTGTGGGTCATGGGCCTGCTCACGGCATTCCTCACCGCGTTTTACATGTTCCGGCTGCTGTTCTTGGCTTTCTTCGGCGAGTTCCGGGGCACTGACGAGCAGAAGCACCACCTGCACGAGTCGCCGGCTTCGATGACGTTTCCGCTGATTATTTTGGCTGCTCTGGCAGCCGTGGGCGGCTTCATGGGCGCGCCCATGTTTACGGGCGGTCACCATTATCTGGCCGAATACCTGGCCCCGATTTTCACGTACTCGCAACGGCTGATGCCGGAGGCTTTCGCGGCGAAGCTGCCCGAGAGCACCGAGTACATGCTCATGGGCCTGTCGGTGGGCGTGGGCGTGCTGGGCATTGGGCTGGCGTATGTGCTGTACGTGGTCCGGGCTCAGCGCCCGGTGGAGGACGAGGCCCAGCGCTCGGCTCCCGAAAGCCTGATATACCACAAATACTACGTCGATGAGCTGTACAATGCGCTGATAACCCGGCCCGTGATGTGGCTGTCGAACGGTCTATACAAGTTCGTGGAGAATGGTGTCATCAACCCCACAACCGGCCTGTTTGCCCGGGCGGTGAACGGGGGCGGCCAGCTGCTGCGCTACGTGCAGACTGGGGCCGTGGAAACTTACCTCATTCTGATGGTTATCGGCATCGTGCTGATTCTGGGCTTGAACGTAGGCCGGTTTTAAGCCGGCTTATCACTGTCGAAAGTCTTTTGCCCTGAAAGCTGCCTCCCTTGGGAGGCAGCTTTTTTTATGGCTGTGGAGAGCGTTGATATCAGCGGAAAGTATGGAATAAACTAAGCTTAAAAATGGCTAAAAATGTTGATAATCAGAAATGTTGATGGTACGTCACGTGTGGCATTAACATGAATTCAGCAACTTTTTCGGATAGGAAGGGTATAGTCACCCAGCAATCGGTAGCCTTCGCGGCTTCCGGGCAAAAAGTGACTCTCCTTACCAACCCATTTATGGACTTAAAACCTAAACTCCTTCGCAGCCTTGCGTTGGGAACACTTGTACTGGGCATAGCCGCTCCGCGCGCCCAAGCGCAAACCCCCGACCGCAAAACGGCCCTCAGTGCCAACATCGGCCTGTTGCAGTACAACGGTAATATGGGCAGCGACTTCTGGAACCGCTCCGGGGTCGACATTGAAGTAGGTGGTGGCGGTAGCATCACTCGCTACCTGTCGCCTACGTTCGATGTGGCCCTGCTCGGCTACTACGAAACCTACAAGTTCAGCAACCGCGACAAGCTCAACGACAACTTCGAAGCGCGCATCGGGATGGTGGACGTGGGCCTGAAGCTGAAGCTCAACAACGGCAAGATTCTGAAGGAAGACGCCTTCATTCAGCCCTACCTGATGGGTGGCGGCGGCATGTTCCTGGCCAACAGCTCGGGCCAGAATAGTGGCAAGGGTTTCGGGGTAAATCAGATTCGCCGCCCGGAGGTATTCGGTCTGGCTGGTTTGCGCTTCCGCCTCAGCGAGGCGGTTTCGCTCGACCTGACCACCAGCCAGCACTACCCCTTCACCGAGCGCGTGGATAACCTCTACGGCCCAACCAACCCGCCCGACAAGCTCTACGACCGGTTTTTGCTGCATCAGGCGGGCATTACCGTCGCCCTGGGCAAAATGAAGGACGAGGATAAAGACGGCGTATCAGACAAGAAGGACAAGTGCCCCGGCACCCCGGCCGGCGTAGCCGTGGACCCCAATGGCTGCCCGCTCGACAAGGACGGCGACGGCGTGGCCGACTACCAGGATAAGTGCCCCGACGTGAAAGGCGTGGCTGCCCTGCAAGGCTGCCCCGACCGCGACGGCGACGGCATCACCGATGCCGACGACAAGTGCCCTGACGTGGCTGGCCTCGCCGCCCTGCAAGGCTGCCCCGATGCCGACGGCGACGGCGTGACCGATGCCAGCGACAAGTGCCCCGGTACCCCGGCCGGCGTGAAAGTGGATGCCACTGGCTGCCCGCTCGACCGTGATGCCGATGGTGTGCCCGACTACCAGGACCGTTGCCCCGACCGTGCCGGCCCCGCCAGCAACAAAGGCTGCCCCGAGGTGAAAGCGGAAACCAAGAAGCGTCTGTCGGAAGCCACGAAGTTCATCAACTTCGAATTCAACAAGGCCGTGCTGCTGCCTAGCTCGTTCCCCACGCTGAAAGATTTGGCCGCCGTGATGGCTGAGTACCCCGACTACACGCTGAGCATTGCCGGCCACACCGACAACAAGGGCGACGATAACTACAACCTGCGCCTCTCGGATGACCGTGCTGCTTCGGCCCGCACCTATATGCTGAGCCAGTCTGTACCGGCCGACCGCATCGTGTCGCATGGTTTCGGCGAAACCAAGCCGATTGCCGACAATACCACCGATGCCGGCCGCGCCATGAACCGCCGCGTCGAGTTTGACCTCTACCTCACCGGCGACCCCAACTCGGCCGAGACGAAGTATGGCGCGGCGCCGACTATTCAGCCCGAGCCAGTGAAAGCCGCTCCGGTGAAAAAGGCCCCGGCTAAAAAGGCTCCCGCCAAGAAGGCCCCGGCTCGCCGGAAGAAGTAAGCCAGTAGGCTGAATAGATTGAAAAAAGGCCCGCTCGATGAGAGCGGGCCTTTTTTGTGGGTAGCTGGTGAGCGCAGCCGAAAGCCGGTGAATCCGGGCTGACTGGGATTCAGGTAAGGCATAAATGAACATGTATGGGCTACCTGAATCCAAGGTAAGGCACAAAAGTGCATTTATGAGCTACCTGAATCCTAGGTAAGGCACAAAAATGCATCTATGGGCTACCTGAATCCTAGGTAAGGCACAAAAATGCATCTATGGGCTACCTGAGGCCTAGGCAAGGTGCAAATAAACATTTATGGGCTACCTGGGAATTGGGGCTTACGCATCAAAATAAAGGGGAGGGAATTTGCCCGGCGCTAAAGTGCCGGGCAAAACCGGCCGCTGGAGCTTGATATGGAAGCCCTACCTGGGACCTGAGTAGGACAAAAAACGGTTTCCAGCCTACTTCACGGCAAACGTCACGGCCAGGTAGTAGAGTCCGCCCACGCTGGGGCCGCCGAGGTAGCTGGCGTAGTATTGGTTCAGCACGTTGCTGGCACCCAGCTTGAAGCGCAGGTCGGGCGCGGGCAGGGCATAGGTCAGCTGGGTATCGAGGGTGGCGTAGGCGGGCACGTCGCCGTTCACCAGGAAGGTTTGGGAGTAGTAGCCCTGCTGCCAGCGGTAGTTGAGGCCGAAGCCGAGGCGCCCCAGGGCGTGCTCGTTGGCCAGGCTGAGGTTGTAGGCCCAGCGGGGGGTGTTGAAGCCGTCTTCGAGGCCGTCGGCGTTGTCGGTGCGGGCCAAGCGGGTGTAGGTGGTGTTGGCCCCGGCCAGGTAGCCGCCGGGCAACTCGTAGCGCAGGCCCAGGGTGCCGCCGTAGTTGTACACCTGGCTGCGGGCGTTGGTCCAGAGGCGGTAGCGCTTCTGCGTGGCTTTGCTGCTGAGGTAAATGGCGGCCGAGTCGGGGTTGAGAGTTTTGGGCACGTAGGCTTCGACCTGGGCAATGAAGTCGCGGTAGGCATTGTAGTAGAAGTCGACGTCGACCAGCAGGCGGCCGCCGGGCAGCAACGCCGCTTTGTAGCCCAGCTCCAGCGAGCTGATGTGCTCGGGGCGCAGGTAGGTGTAGGGGTTCTTCACCAGCAGGCCCTGATTTTGCTGAATGGCCTGATTGCGCACGGCCTGCTGCTGGGCTGGCGTGGCCCCGGCCGGCGTGTTGGCGTTGGTGTAGGCCGTATTGGCGGCCACGAAAGCGTCGATGCTGGTGCGCAGGTAGCTGTTTTCGAACACGCCGTCCGACATCACGCGCAGCCCGCCGATGCGCTTCACCTGCCCGCTGTTCACGTTCGAAAAGCCCTCGAACAGACTGGGGAAACGGTAGCCGCTCTGGTAGCTGAGGCGGAAATTGGCCTGCGGGCCAGGTGAGTATACGGCCGTGAAGCGGGGGTTGAGCTTCAAGGCAAAGTAGTCGTTTTTATCGGCTCGCAGCGTAGCCGTCAGGCGAATTTTCTCCTGCCACAGCCGCACGCCGGCCTGCAAGAAGCCGCCGGTTTTCGAATAGAGCAGGTTGTCGGCGAGCGGGTCGCGGCCCGGGTTGGGATTAATGAAATAGTTGCCGTCGGGCAGCACGATATAGGTGCGGTGGTCGGCCCCGGCCAGCAGGTCGAAGCGGGCGGGCAGGGCGTGGCCGGCGCGGCGCAGGGCCTCCACCAGGTTCAGCTGGGTTTCGGCGTGCAGCAGGGTGGCGCGCACGCGCAGGGCCGCGCCCACGTCCCAGTTGTTGATGCCTTGCACGCGGGCCAGGCTTTCGGCGAAGGCCGGCGAGCCGGGCTGGGGGCGGCCGGCATCGGCGGCGGCGCGGGCCGTGGCGTGGGCCTGGGCGATGGCCTGGCCGGCCTGGGTGGCGGCATTCCAGGCGGTGGTGTAGTCGCGGTTCCAGGTGGCATCGGGCTTGTAGCCGCGGTCAATGTTCTCGGCGGCCGAGCGCAGGTTGTAGCTCTGGCCGGTGTTCTCACGGGTGAGGTAGGCGCGGGCCTGCACTACGGGCGTACTTAGGCTAAGGGCATGCTGCTGCAAGGTGTAGTCCGCCAGCTGGAAGCGGTTCGAGCGCTGATAGATGTTGTCAAATCCGGACACGCGGTAGGTGTAGGCCAGCTCGGTGCCGGCGCGGGGGCGGAAATACAGGCCGCCGTCGGCCTTGAGGGTGCGCAGGTGGTAGTCGGCCACGGCAGCTTCGGCGTAGCCGGTGCGGGCCACCTGGTAGCTCTTGCCACCCAGCATGAGCGTGCTGCGGTCCGACGACTCGTTGCCATAGCTGCTGACGGGGTCGCCGGCCGGGTTATCGACTCCGAGCAGGCCGGTGCCGGCGTTGCCGTTGGGGTTGATGTCGGTTAGGTCCTGCGCTACCCAGTCGTAGCCGCGCAGGTAGCTGCCGTTCACCTTGAACGCCAGCTTCGGGCTCAGCACTTTCGCGTAGCGCAGGCTGGTTTCGGAAAACAGCCGGGCCGCGCTGGCCGCATCGCCCAGGTGGTTCATGCCGGTTTTCTGCAGCACGCTCAGGCCTTCGGAACTGAACGGGTTCTTGGTCTGAAAGTTGGCCAGCCCGTTGATGGCATTGAGGCCGTAGAGCGCAGCCGCCGTGCCGGGCACGATTTCCACCGAGGCGATGTCCAAATCGGTTGGCCCGAGCACGTTACCAATCGGCCCGCCGATGTGGGGTGCCTGATTGTCGACCCCATCCACCAGTTGGGCAAAGCGCACGTTGGTGGTATTGGTGAAGCCCCGCGCATTTATTACCTTAAAGGCTAGGCTGGGCGTAATTACCTGGACGCCCTTCAGGTGTTCGATGGCATCGAAAAACGACGGCGCGGGAGTGAGGCGTAGCGCCCGGGCATTCAGCTTCTCCACCGTTACCGGCGACTGCAAGAAGCTTTCCTCCACCCGCGAAGCCGACACGACTACTTCGGTCAGGCCAACTTTTCGGCGAATAGTATCGGGTGGGGCCAGGGTTTGGGCGCGGCAGAGTACGGGGAGAAGCACCGCCAGCAGCAGGCAAATCCTTCGGTAGGGTAGGAATCCGGACATAAAAGCGCGTTATATCCGCAAAGATATAACGTGACCCGAATATGATGGGCAACAGTTTATTGTGCTACGGCAGCTGCTCCAGCCGCCGGGTTTCAGCGGCCATGAATGCCTGAAAATGCGCCTGCACATCCCGAAAAGCAGCAATAGCCGCTTGGCCGGCCTCCGTTACCACGGCCCCGCCACCTTTGGAGCCGCCGGTTTGGGTGCTCACGAGCGGGCTGGCGGCCTGCGCGTTCATCGAACTCACCAAATCCCAGGCCCGTTTGTACGACATCCCCATTGCCTGCGCGGCTTTCGAGATGGAACCCAGCGCGGCAATGTGCTCCAGTAATTCGAGCCGGCCGATGCCGAGGAAGCGTCCCTCGTCGGTTTCGAGCCAGAGGCGGCCGTTGAGGCGGTAGGTTTTGCTGGGGTCAAGCAGGTTTTTCATGGGGCAAGAATACGCCGGCCTTGCCTCCGGACCGGTCTCCCGCAAATAAAGCATGACTTAGGTGCCCTCCCGCTTCTTCATTGGCCGGCGCTTCAATGCCGGGTTGGTCAGGTTAAGGTCCTTCGCAAGCTCAGGATGACAGACTACTCGACTTTCTAAGCAGCCTTCCTCAAAGGAAGAATCGCTTCCTGCTTACTGCTTCACTAGTTTCTGGTGCAGCACTGCGCCGCCGGGCAGGGCCACCGTCAGCACATACAGGCCGGCTGGCCAGGCAGCGGTAGCCAGTTGCAGGCGGCCATCGGCGGTAGGCTCGGCGGCAGTGGGCACGGCGCGGCCCAAGGCATCGCGTACCATTAGCGCTTCGGCCCCGAGGCGTTGGCCGGCATCGAGCAGCACCTGGTCGGTGGCGGGGTTAGGTAGCAGCAGTAGGCGGGCACCGGCCGGCGCGGCGGCCGCCCGGGTGGGTAGCAGCGTGCTGAGGCGGTAGCGGCGCAGGAAGCGCCAGGCCTCGCGGCTGGCGTTGATGTCCTGATTGGTGACCCCGATGTTGAAAGTCGCCCCCGGCCAGGTGTGGCCCCCGCCGATAATGCGGTAATGCTCGACCACGCTGCCGTTGCGACCGCCGCTCCACACGCTGCGCTCGGCCGTGCAGCCGTCGGCGGTATTGATGTCGGGCACGGGCGTGACCACCGGCGTGGGATTGCAGCCGTTGCGCTGCACCCAGTTGTTGAGCAGTGTGGGAATGGCCACGAACTGCAGGGCAGTGCCGCCGGTATAGGGCACTGTTCCGTCGGCCGTGCCGTGAATTTCCAGCACCGGCACTGGGCGGCCGCTGGTGCAGCCCACCAAGCGGCTGGCCGTCATGCTGCCCGTAACGCTGGCAATGGCCGCGATGCGGTTGCCCAGCTGGCAGGCCAACTCGTAGCTCATGAAGCCGCCGTTGCTCATGCCGGTGCTGTACACGCGGTTCAGGTCGACGCGGTAGCGCAGAGCCAGCGTATCAATCAGGGCCGAAAGAAAGGCTACGTCGTCCACGCCCTGGCCGCGCGGGCCGAAGGTGTTCCAGTTGCGGTTGTTGGCGGCGTCGAGGGTACCGTTGGGGTGCACTACCAGGAAATTGGCGGTATCGGCCAGGGGGCGGAATTCGCCGTAGTTTTCCTGCTCAAAATTGTTGGAGCCGTAGCCGTGCAGGTTCAGCAGCAGGGGCACTGCCCCGGTAGTGCGCGTGTAGATGGCCGGCACGTAGAGGCGGTACTCGCGCGTGAGCCCACCAGCCAGCATGGTGCGGATAACGGTGGTTTGGGCGCGCAGGGCCGCCGGCAGCGCCAGCAGCAGAAACAACAGCAGCGACAACGAGCGAGTGAGACGGTTTTTCATAGCAGCGTGAAACAGGGTGAAGCCCGGCCACCGGGCGCGGGAAAATGGAGCGGGATTAGGGAGGCCCGGCGCGGCGCGGAATAGATTAGGGCAACGCGCTTCGGCCCACAAAGTTCACTCCGCCGGGCGGTTGGCGCACCGGGTGCCGCCGTGCCAGGCAGATTGCTGCTTGTCCGGCCCGGCGGCTTTGCTACCTTGCAGGCGCGCCTGGTTCGTCCGTCCGGGCATTTTCTGCATCTGTTTTGCTATGAGAAAAATATTCCTCACCGCCACGCTCTGGCTGAGCGCCGCCGCCATGACCCAGGCCCAGGATTTTAAATACCAGACGCCGCCCCAGGCCTTGCAGGACCTGCTGCTAGCCCCGCCCACGCCCCGCCTCAGCCTGGCCAGCGACGGCCGCACCATGGCCCTGCTGGCCGTGCAGGACTTCCCCACTGTGGCCGAGCTGGCCCAGCCCGAGCTGCGCCTGGCCGGCCTGCGCTTCAACCCCCGCACCAATGGCCCCAGCCGGGTGAGCTACGCGGTGGGCATCAAGCTGAAAAAACTGCCCAACGGCCCCGAAACCGAAGTAAAGGGCCTGCCGGCCGCCGCCCGCATCAGCGGCCTAAGCTGGTCGCCCGACAATAAAACGCTGGCTTTTGCCCTCACTACGCCCGGCTCGGGCAGCGATGGCCGCGTCGAGCTGTGGGTGGCCAACGTGGCCACGGCCGATGCCCGCCGCCTGCTGGCCCAGCCGCTGAACGAAGCCTTCGGCGCGTCGTTCGAGTGGGTAGCCGACAGCCAGACGCTGCTGGCCCGCGCCGTGCCCGCCGACCGTGGTCCCGCCCCGGCCACCACGGCCGCACCCACCGGCCCCGCCGTGCAGGAAAGCGGAGGCGGCAAAAAAGCCGGCGCCCGCACCTACCAGGACTTGCTGAAAAGCCCGGCCGACGAGCGCCTGTTCGACTACTTCGCCACGGCGCAGATGCTGCGCGTGAAGCTGGCCGACGGCAGTGCTCAACCCCTGGGCCAGCCCGGCGTCATCCAGACGGCTTCGGCCTCGCCTGATGGCAAGTACGTGCTGCTGCGCACCCGCCACCGACCGTATTCCTACCAGCTGCCCTTCAGCAGCTTTCCGCAGCGCATCGACGTGCTCGACCTGGCCACCGGCGCGCCAGTGAAAGCAGTGGCCGACCTGCCCCTGGCCGACAACGTGCCCACCAACTTCGATGCCGTGCCCACCGGCCCGCGCGGCCACGCCTGGCGCGCCGATGCCCCGGCAACCCTCAGCTACGCGGAGGCCCAGGACGGCGGCGACCCCAAAACCAAGGCCGACATTCGCGACCGGCTCTATCTGCTGCCCGCGCCCTTCGCCGGCCCGGCCCAGGAGCTGGCCGCCCTGCCGCTGCGTTTCGCCAGCCTCACCTGGGGCACCGACAACGTAGCGCTGGTCGACGGCTACCGCTGGGCCGACCGCCACCTCACCACCTGGCAGGTGAAGCCGGCCGCCCCCGGCGCGCCACTGGTGGCCCTCTACGATGGCTCGGCGGAAGACACCTACCACTTACTGGGCACGCCCTACGAGCACCGCAACGCCCAGGGAAAGCCGGTGCTGCTGACCGGCGGCCCCGGTGGCCAGCGCATCTACTTTCTGGGCGACGGGGCCTCGCCCGAAGGTGACCGCCCCTTCGTGGACGAGCTGGACCTCGGCACCCGCAAAACCACCCGCTGGTGGCGTTCGGAAGCCCCGACCTACGAGGAGCCGGTGGCCATTCTCGATGCCAGCGGCGCGCACCGCCAGCTGCTCACCCGCCGCCAGTCGCTGACGGAAGCGCCCAACTACTACCTGCGCGACGCCAGCAAAAAGGCAGCACCCGTAGCCGTAACGCACTTCGTCAACCCCTACGCGGCCTTCGGCGGTAGCTTCCGGAAACAGGTGCTGCACTACAAGCGCGCCGATGGCGTCGACCTCACGGCCGACCTCTACCTGCCCAACGGCTACAAGAAAACCGACGGCCCGCTGCCTACTTTGATGGAGGCTTACCCGGCCGAGTTCAAGGACAAAAACAACGCCGGGCAGGTGAGCGGCTCGCCCTACACCTTTACGCGTCTGAACTGGGCCTCGCCCGTGTTCTGGGTGACGCAGGGCTACGCCGTACTGGCCAACGCCAGCATTCCGATTGTGGGCGAGGGTAGTAAAGAGCCCAACGACACCTACATCGAGCAGCTGGTGAGCAGCGCCAAAGCTGCCATCGACGAGGGCGCGCGCCTGGGCGTGGTCGACCCCGGCCGGGTGGGCGTGATGGGCCACAGCTACGGGGCCTTCATGACGGCCAACCTGCTTTCGCACTCCAACTTGTTTAAGGCCGGTATCGCGCGCAGCGGGGCCTACAACCGCACTCTCACGCCCTTCGGCTTCCAGGGCGAGGAGCGCACCTTCTGGCAGGCTCCGGAAGTGTACAATGCCATGTCGCCCTTCAACTTCGCCGATAAAATCAAAACGCCCATCCTGCTCATCCACGGCGAGGCCGACAACAACTCCGGCACCTTCCCCATTCAGAGCGAGCGCTACTATGCCGCCCTGAAAGGGCAGGGGGCCACCGCCCGCTACGTGGTGCTGCCCGCCGAGGCCCACAGCTACGCCGCCCGCGAAAACCTGCTCCACATGCTGTGGGAGATGGATTCGTGGCTGAACAAGTACGTGAAGAGCCCTGCGCCCGGCCCGGCGAATTAGTGCACCACGACAAGCTCAGCATGACGTTGTTTTTTATAAACGAACTTTGAAAACGCCCTATGGCTTCCATCGACAAAATTGCCTGGCTGCACCTGCGCGACGGCACCGTGCTGAGCACCCGCAGCTGGGGCAAGGACCGGTACTACCTGCCCGGCGGCAAGCGCGAGCCCGGCGAAACCGACCAGCAAACCCTGCTGCGCGAAGTTGAAGAGGAATTGACCGTGACGCTCGACCCCGCCAGCATGCGCTACGCTGGCACCTTCGAGGCCCCCGCCCACGGCCACCCGGCCGGCGTGCTCGTGCGCATGGCCTGCTACTACGCCGCCTATGCCGGCACCATCCAACCAGCGGCCGAAATCGAGGAAATAGCCTGGCTGAGCTGCCGGCATCGCCCGCAGGTATCGGCCGTCGACCAGCTGATTTTTGACTGGCTGCGGGCGCAGCAGCTGCTGGCCGACTGAGGCCGCGCGGGTAAGCGGCGCTGGCGCTACGGGCGGAGCGAATGGGTTGAGTACCGCGCGGGGCCGCTGTTGCGCTACAGCTCTTCCTGTCTGGTTGCTTCCAGAAACTGCCCTAATGCCCACGCCGCGCAACCATGATGGCAGCGCCGCCGACCTTGCGCCAATGCCTTGGCGATGCGTTAACTTGCTGCCCCGCCTCCATCTGGCTCCGTCTTTCTTATTCTCTCTTTTTCAATGAACAAACTCCTTCTCGCTACACTGGCCGCGCTGGCCCTGGGCAGCCCGGTGCTGGCCCAAACGACCATCAAAACGCTGCCGTATCCGCAGCCGCACAAGGTCGATACCGTGACCACTTACTTCGGCACCAAGGTGCCCGATGCCTACCGCTGGCTCGAAAACGACCAGGCCGCCGACACCAAAGCCTGGGTGCAGGACGAGAACAAGGTGACGCAGAATTACCTCACCCAGATTCCCTTCCGCGAAACCATTCGCAAGCGGCTGGAGACGCTGTGGAACTACGAGAAATTCACGGCCCCGCAGAAGGAGGGCAAGTACACCTACTTCTCGAAAAATACCGGTCTGCAAAGCCAGTACGTGCTGTACCGGCAGCTGGGCAGCGCGGGCCAGCCGGAGGTGTTTCTCGACCCCAACACGTTTTCAAAAGACGGCACCACCTCGTTGGGCGGCATCAACTTCAGCAAAGACGGCAGCCTGGCCGCCTACCAGATTTCGGAAGGCGGCTCGGACTGGCGCAAGGTCATCGTGCTGAATACGGCCAGCAAAGCCCTCATCGGCGACACGCTCAAGGACGTGAAGTTTTCGGGCCTGGCCTGGCAGGGCAACGACGGCTTCTACTACAGCAGCTACGACAAGCCCAAAGCCGGCAGCCAGCTGGCCGGCAAAACTCAACTGCACAAGCTCTTTTACCATAAGCTGAATACCCCCCAGAGCGCCGATAAGCTGGTGTTCGGCGGCGACAAAACCCCGCGCCGCTACATCGGGGCCTCGCTCACCGAGGATGAGCGGTTTCTGGTTATCAGCGCGGCCAACACCACCACCGGCAACGAGCTGTACCTGCAGGATTTGAGCAAGTCCGGCAGCGCTATCGTGCAGGTGGTAGATAACGAGAAAAGCAACGTCGACGTGGTCGACAACGTGGGCAGCAAGCTGTTCATCTTCACCAACCTGGGCGCGCCCAACAACCGCGTCGTCACCGTGGATGCGGCCAGCCCCCAGCCCGCCAACTGGAAAACCCTGATTCCTGAAACCGCCAATGTGCTGAGCGTGAGCACCGGTGGTGGTAAAATTTTTGCCAATTACCTCAAGGATGCTACCTCGCTCATCGAGCAGTACAACCGCGCCGGGCAGAAGGAGCACGCCATCGCGCTGCCCTCGGTGGGCACGGCCGGTGGCTTCGGCACTAAGCAAGCCGAGAAGGAAACCTATTACACTTTCACGTCCTACATCTACCCGCCCACCATCTTCCGGTACGACATCGCCACTGGCAAGTCGACGGTGTTTAAAAAATCCGGCGTGCAGTTCGACCCCAGCAAGTTCGAGTCGAAGCAGGTGTTTTATAATTCCAAGGACGGCACCCGCGTGCCCATGATTATCACCTATAAAAAGGGCGTGGTGCTGAACGGCAAAAACCCCACGCTGCTCTATGCCTACGGCGGCTTCAACAGCAGCGTCACGCCGGGCTTCAGCACCTCCAACATCGTGCTGCTCGAAAACGGCGGCATCTACGCCGTGGCCAACCTGCGCGGCGGCGGCGAGTACGGTGAGAAGTGGCATCTGGCCGGCACCAAGCTGCAGAAGCAGAACGTGTTCGATGACTTCATTGCCGCCGCCGAATACCTCAAAACCAACAAATACACCGACACCGACCACCTTGCGCTCTCGGGTGCTTCCAATGGCGGCCTGCTCGTGGGCGCCACCATCACCCAACGTCCCGATTTGTGCCGCGTGGCCTTCCCGGCCGTGGGCGTGATGGACATGCTGCGCTACAACCAGTTCACGGCCGGTGCGGGCTGGGCCTACGACTACGGCACGGCCCAGGACTCGAAGGAGATGTTCGACTACCTCTACAAGTACTCGCCCTACCACACCATCAAGCCCGCCCGCTACCCCGCCACGCTCGTCACCACCGCCGACCACGACGACCGGGTCGTTCCCGCCCATAGCTTCAAGTACGCCGCCACCCTTCAGGCCGCCCACGCCGGTGAGACGCCCGTCCTGATCCGGATCGAGACCAAAGCCGGTCACGGAGCCGGTAAGCCCACCGCCAAAGTCATCGAAGAAGCCGCCGATCGCTGGGCCTTCCTGGCCGATCAACTGGGGATGAAAGACTAAGGCCACGCCCCCAACCGAGATTGTGCCCCCTGTCATTGAGAGACTCTCGCCCGTCCCTCCGGATTGGCGAGAGATCGCGGGGGGACCAGTCGACCATAGCCAGGCCGGGAACGACCTGGCATGCTTTTATATCAACTTCACTCGAAGTAACTTCTGTGGACATTGGCTGGTAGGTATAGTAGATGAGAGTCACGGGTCGGCGACTTTCAGAGACGGTGATCGCCGAAAGATGTGTCGAGTATTCTAAAAAGTTCGAGGTCTGCCATGGCCACGGCTTCCTCCAAGTCGTCCAAAAACGCGGTGGGCAAGCACTCCAAAGTTCGGCCAAAGGCTGAGTCGAGACCGAGCGGAGACTCCAAGGGCGCCAAGCGAGAAAAGTTAGCC
>JANXMN010000558.1 GCA_025354605.1 Hymenobacter sp.
CGAGCGGCTTTGCTCCGCCAGGCGTAGCGCTTCGGCGCGGAAGGCGGCGTCATAACGCCGACGTTTGGGAGGTTGAGGGCTGTCTTTCATGACATTCGAAAGATAAGACCCTATTCTGTCCAGATTTAGTCGACCACCTCAGAGATGCTTCAGCCGTGCTCGGCATGACGTTCAATTCGCTTGCTAATTTGCTTACTCCTCGTTTCCTTACCCCTTTATTGCAGCAGCTTATAACCCTTCTCTTATGATTCCCAATGCGTCACCGATGCTGGATATAAGCGTGGCGGGTGTCACCGATTTTGTCAAAGACCCGCTCTACCAAGGCGAAGTGACCTTTGGCCTCGACCCGCGGGTGCCCTTGCAGTCGCGCATCAAAGGCTGCCAACTTTTCTCATCGGAAGGGCTAAAAAGCGTCATTCCGCTCAATCGGGTGCACTATTACCAGCTAACGCTGTGCCTGGCCGGACGCACCACTGCCACCTTGAGCTTGAGCAACTACGAGTTGCACCGCAACATGGTGTACTTCTCGTTTCCTGGTCAGACCAACCAGTTTCCGCGCCTCGACCCCGAATTGCGCACCCTCAGCATCGCCTTCACGCAGGACTTCTACCTGACCGGGGAGCAGCCGCTGATGATGCTTTACAAGTACCCGTTTTTGCAGTACGACGGCGTGCCCGCCTTCGAGCTGACTGAGGCGCAAGCTATGGCCGTAGCCGCCGAGCTGCACCGGCTCAACGAAGTGTACACCAGCGACTACCCCTTGCGCGAGGAAGTGCTACGCCTCGGCATCAGCCAGATGTTGCACACGGCCAACCACCGCTACGGGCAGCTGCGCTTCGAGAACCAACACGAGTTTGCCACCGCGGGCACGGTCCTCACCAACCGTTTCATCTACCTCATCTGCCAGCACCACCTGCACCAGCGCCGCATCGCCGACTACGCCGACATGCTAGCCGTGATACCCAACCACCTCAACGAAACGGTGAAGCACACCACCGGCAAAACCTGCTCGGAACTGATAAAAACCATGATGGTGCTGGAGGCTAAAATCATGCTGCGCCAAACCGACCGCTCGGTGAGTGAAATCGCTAATGAGCTCAATTTCCAGGACCTGTCGCACTTCACCAAGTATTTCAAGAAGTATACTCAGCTCACGCCCGTCGAGTTTCGCCGGCTTACTTAGGTATTTTCGTCGCCTGGTACTTGGCCATCAATGCCAGCTTCTTCCTACTTTGCAGCGTCTTCGGCCCCGGTTGAGCAAGCCAACCTTTAGCCGGACCTTGCCACTGGCGGCGGCGCGGTGGTAAGGCTGTGCTCCTGAAGGAAAAGAACCTTCGCGGGCAAATCTCAACCACCATGCATTCAGCTCCTCTGTATCAAAATATTGCCGCCAAAATTGGCCTAACCGCGGCCGAATTCGAGGTAATTGCCGCCTGTTTCACGCTCCGTACCATTTCGCGCAAGGCGTTGCTGGCGGTGGAAAGCGAGAAGAATGACAAGATGTTCTTTGTCCAGCAAGGGCTGTTGTTTTCTTTTAAAACGCTCGACAATGGCGAGCGACAGGTGATTCAATTTGCCAAAGAGCAGTATTGGATTGCGGACCTGTGCAGCTTTTTCTCGGGCTCCACCGCGCTATTTTCCATCGCGGCTTTGGAGGATTGTGTGCTGTGGGAAATCACCCGGCAGGACTTCGACCGGGTGTGCCGGCAGTTTCCGGCGATGGAAACCTTCTTCCGCTTGAACTTCCAGCAATCCTACGTCAACACGCTGATTCGCCTGTCGGATGCGTACTCCACCGACGCGGAGCTGCGCTACGGCCGCCTGCTCGAAACGCAGCCCGACTTGTTGCAGCGAGTGCCGCAGTACCTGATTGCCTCCTACCTGGGCATTCTGCCATCGTCGCTGAGCCGCATCAGGAGCCGGGTGTAGCGGGTCCGGCGGCGCTTGTAAAACCGGGCGAAAGCCGGGCAACAGAGGCAGGAAATTTCTTCGCCTAGGCGAATCATTTGGGGACGGAGAGGCGCTGAGCTTTGCACAGTCAATCACCTCACAACCACCACAACCCAAACGCCATGAGTAACAAAGAACTGGTGAAAACCGCCATGACGGCCCTGTTCGCTAACCGCGACCTGTCGGCCATCGAGAAATACTGGGGTGCCGAGTACATCCAGCACAACCCCCACATCGCCAGCGGGCACGAGGCGGTAAGAAGCATCGTCGCCGGCTTGGGGTCCGACTTCAAGTACGAGCCGGGTCTGGTGCTGGAAGACGGCGACTTTGTGGTCATCCACGGCCGCTACACCGGCTGGGGTCCCAAGCCCATGCTGGCCGCCGATTATTTCAAGGTGAAGGACGGCAAACTGGTAGAGCACTGGGACGTGATGCAGGAAGAGGTGCCCCTTGAGCAGACGGCCGCCAAAACGGCCATGTTCCCGATAGCCTAGCCGCACGCGTCAGTCGTTTGGCCTGCCCCGCTGCAGGGCTTGCGCGCCGCCTGGAAGCCCGTTGCCATCGGCAGCGGGCTTTCTTGGGTAGGCACCTGCATCTTGCCGGAATAACGCCGGGAGGATTGCCGCTTTCGATTGGCTCGCCCTTCCACTTGCTATAAAATCTATCCTTTGACGCTAATATTATGACCCTTTCCGCCCTAAAAATCCTGGCCGACAGCCTGCCCGAGCAGGACGTGCCGATGCCCGTGCTCTTCATCGGGCACGGCTCGCCGATGAATGCCATCGAAGACAACGAGTTTTCCGAGCGCTGGCGCCGCCTGGGCCAGGAAATACCGGCACCGAAAGCCGTGCTGTGCGTGTCGGCGCACTGGCTCACGCGCGGCACCTTCGTCACGGCCATGAGCCGGCCGCGCACTATCCACGACTTCGGGGGCTTTCCGCGGGCGTTGTTCGACGTGGAGTACCCGGCTCCCGGGGCACCCGAACTGGCCCGCGAGCTGCAGGCCGCGCTGGCGCCCTCCCCTGTGGGCTTGGACCACGACTGGGGCCTCGACCACGGCACCTGGAGCGTCGTCCGGCAGATGTACCCGCAGGCCACCATCCCCGTGCTGCAGCTGAGCCTGGACTACACCCGGCCCGCCGCGTGGCACTACGCCCTGGGCCAGCAGTTGGCCGGGCTGCGCAAAAAAGGCGTGCTTGTCATCGGCTCGGGCAACATGGTGCACAACCTGCGCCTGCTCGCGCTGCCGCCGAATGGTAATCCCAACGGCGAGTATGGACACGACTGGGCCCTGGAAATGAACGAAGTGTTTAAGCGCCACATCCTGGCCGGCGACCACCAGGCGCTGATTCAGTACGAACGCCTGGGGCCGGCCGCCGCGCTCGCCGTGCCGTCGATGGACCACTACTTTCCGCTGCTCTACACCCTGGCGTTACAAGGCAAAACCGACGCGCCCCTGCTGTTCAACGACAAAGTCGTGTCCGGCTCGCTGACCATGACCTCCGTTAAATTCGGGTAAGGGGCTATCCAATTGGGTAGTGCTGCTGCGCTCATTGAGGTGGGTCTACTCCGTATATTGTGGCCCTTGTGAAGCGGTAGTTATGCTTCACTGCGTGCAGCAGGACGTTCATCTGTTTTGCCTCCTCTGGTAAATGCTAAACGCCTTATTCGCTCATTCCCTCAACTCGGAAAAACAATTTTTTATAGTAAGAAAATGAGCAAGGCAATAATTCTTTCAGATAGCAGAATCGTAAAAACTTCTGTGGAAAATGCCTATCAAAGTCTGCTGGACCCAGCCGAGCAAGTAAAATTGAACACACTTTATTTGGAGGCAACTGTTGAGCCTAAAGGCGAAATAAAAAATGGCTCCGTGATGACAGGAAATTTTAAAGGTTCGGGCAAAGCAACGGTTACCTTTCAAAATGTGCAGCCAAATAAGGAGTTTACGCATTATTCAAAAATGAAAATGTTTAACCTCTTTAATCTTGGCGAGTTTCATCACGTTTACCGGGTAGAGGATAAAAATGGACAAACAAAAATTACGCAAACCGTTTCTTTTGAACCTAAAAGTTTGGGGCTGGTTTTGAAAAGTGTAATTGTGAATAGCTTCAGGAAAAGATTGCCCGAAAGTTTTGATGAATTTCAAAAATATGTGGAAGTGTCTAATGCGTAAAAGGGACACTGCACAGAAAATAAAAAAGCAGCAGCTAACAAGGGGTTGGCATAATAGACTTGTTGCAGCGGCTTAGGGGCCGGACCTTTGCGTATGAAAATTTCCATTCAGGATTTAAAAACGCCTCGGCAATGGCGGTCCGCCCTGGGGTGTGATTCTCATCATTTTGCCCAGCTATTGCTCGTGTTCCGCCGGGCTTATGCGGCATTGAATG
>JANXMN010000560.1 GCA_025354605.1 Hymenobacter sp.
AGTCGAGCCTTACAAAGGCAAAGGCGTGCGTTTCGTGGGCGAAATCATCCGTCGCAAAGCTGGTAAAACGGCCTCTAAATAAATTCGCATCATGGCTTTTGATAAAGCAACTCGCCGCAAGCGGATTCAGCGCATCATCCGTACCAAGGTGGCTGGCACCTCCGAGCGGCCCCGGCTGTCGGTGTTCCGTAGCAATACGGGCATTTACGCTCAAATTATCGACGACACCACCGGCCGCACGCTGGCTGCTGCCACGTCGAAAAAAGTAACGGCCGAGGGTGGCAATGGCGTGGCTCTGGCCGCTGCCGTAGGCCGCCAGGTAGCCGCCGTTGCCCTGGAGAAAGGCATCACGAAAGTGGTGTTCGACCGCTCGGGTTACCTCTACCACGGTCGCGTAAAATCATTGGCTGAAGGTGCTCGCGAAGGCGGCCTCAATTTCTAAACTATCATGGCGCAAGAACGCGACAACAATCGTCCTGGCGGAGACCGTCAGCGCAGCAACGACCGCGACCGGAACAAGGACAACTCCCGCATGGGGGCTGACTCCGACTTCAAAGAAAAAGTAGTAGCCATCAATCGCGTAGCGAAGGTGGTGAAAGGCGGTCGCCGCTTTAGCTTCTCTGCCATCGTGGTAGTAGGCGACGGCAACGGCAACGTAGGCTACGGCCTCGGCAAAGCCAACGAAGTAACCGACGCCATTGCCAAAGGCATTGACGATGCCAAGAAGAACGTGGTGAAAGTGCCGATGTACAAGCACACCGTTCCGCACCTCATGGAAGGCCGCTACGGCGGTGGTTTCGTGCTCATCCAGCCCGCAGCGGCTGGTACGGGGGTAATCGCCGGCGGTGCCATGCGCGCCGTGTTCGAGAGCGCCGGTATCAAGGATGTGCTGGCGAAGTCGAAAGGCTCGTCGAACCCCCACAACGTGGTAAAGGCTACTTTCGCAGCCCTCGCCAAAATGCGGGACCCGTTGCAAATCGCACAGGCCCGTGGTATCTCTCTTGCCCGCGTTTTTAACGGTTAATTGAACATGGCACAAATTCAAGTAAAGCTCGTGCGCAGCGCAATTGACCGCCCCGAGCGGCAGAAGCGCACGGTTCAGTCCCTCGGCCTGAACAAACTCAATAGCTCGGCGCAGCACGAAGTAAACCCGTCCATCATGGGCATGGTGAAAAGCGTGCAGCACCTGTTGGAAGTAACCGAACTGTAAGACTATACCCGTCATGCTTAATCTCAGCAATCTATCGCCCGCCTACGGCTCGACTAAAAACGAGAAGCGGATTGGCCGGGGCGAAGGCTCCACGCGCGGTGGCACGTCGACCCGGGGCCACAAAGGTGCCAAGTCGCGTTCGGGCTACAAGCGCAAGTCCGGCTTCGAAGGTGGCCAGATGCCCCTCCAGCGTCGTGTGCCTAAGTTCGGCTTCACGAACATCAACCGTGTAGAGTATAAAGCCATCAACCTTGATGCGCTGGCTACTCTCCTCGAAAAGAACAGCGCCACTACGATGGACGCTGCCTACTTCGTGGCCAACGGCTTGGTTTCTAAGAACGCCAAAATCAAAATCCTCGGTCGTGGCGAAGTAACCACGGCGCTGGAAGTTCACGCTCACGCATTCTCGAAGTCGGCCGTTGAGGCCATCGAGAAGGCCGGCGGCAAAGCGGTAACGCTCTAAAAAGCTACCTTCGGCAATGAATAAGTTTATCGAGTCGATAAAAAACATCTTTGCGATTGAGGATTTGCGTACGCGAATCCTCAATACGCTATTTTTCATTGCCATCTACCGCCTCGGTGTGTACGTGGTGCTGCCGGGCGTCGACCCCACCCAACTGAAAACGGGGGCGGCCGGCCTGTTCGGCATCCTGGATACGCTGCTCGGCGGCGCGTTCAGCCACGCGTCGATTTTCGCGTTGGGCATCATGCCGTATATCTCGGCTTCCATCGTACTGCAGTTGCTCACGATTGCGGTGCCATACTTCCAGAAGCTCCAGAAGGAAGGCGAGTCGGGCCGGAAGAAAATCAACCAGTACACCCGGATTCTTACGATTCCGATTGTGTTGGCACAGTCGGTTGGCTTTATCGCTACGATAAACGCTGAAGCCATCATCAAGCCCGGCACATTCTTCACCGTGTCGACCATGATTATCATCACTGCCGGCACGCTGTTCTGTATGTGGCTGGGTGAGAAAATCACGGATAAGGGTATCGGTAACGGTATCTCCATGATTATCATGATTGGTATCGTGTCGCGCCTGCCCGGTGCCATCATTGGGGAGGCAGCTGCTAAAGGCATCAACAAGTCGCTCATTTTCCTGCTGGAGATGGTGGTGCTGTTCTTGGTTGTGATGGCCGTAATTGTACTCACGCAGGCGGTCCGCCGCATCGCGGTGCAGTATGCCAAGCAGGTGGGCGGCACTACGCAGCTCGATGCTCAGCGTCAGTTCATTCCCCTCAAGGTGAATGCAGCTGGCGTGATGCCCATCATCTTCGCGCAGTCGCTGATGTTTGTGCCGGCCATTCTGGCTTCAGTATGGCAGAATCAGAGCGACTTTGCGGTGTACATCGGCACGAAATTCTCTGATTACACTTCATGGCAATACAACCTGACTTTCGGCCTGCTGATTGTCATCTTTACCTACTTCTACACGGCCATCAGCGTTAACCCCAACCAGATTGCCGATGACCTTAAGCGCAGCGGTGGTTTCGTGCCAGGCGTAAAGCCGGGCCGTGATACCTCGGAGTACATCGATGAGATTCTAACCCGCATCACCCTGCCTGGTGCCGTGGCACTGGCTTTGATTGCCATCTTCCCCGCGATTGCCCTGCTGCTGGGCGTAACCCGTCCGTTCTCCGCCTTTTACGGTGGCACTTCGCTCATCATCATGGTGGGGGTAGTGCTGGACACGGTGAACCAGGTGCAGAGCTATCTGTTGATGCAGCACTACGACGGCATGATGAAATCGGGCAAGCTGCGCGGTCGCACGGCCCAGCCCATTTCGGTCGCCTCGTAAGCAGCAGCAATGGCCAGCGGTAGCATTCAATATAAAACCGAAGAAGAGATTGACCTCATCCGTGCCAGCGCATTAGTGCTGGCCAAGGCCCACGGCGAAGTCGCGGGCATGGTGAAGGAAGGAGTGACGACGCGGCAGCTTGATAAGCGTGCGGAGGAATTCATCCGGGACCACGGCGGGGTGCCATCCTTCAAAGGTTACAATAAGTTTCCCTATAGCCTGTGCCTCTCCCCAAATTCGGTGGTGGTGCATGGTTTTGCTACCGACGAGCCGCTGAAGAGTGGCGACATTCTCTCGGTAGACTGCGGAGTTTTCCTGAATGGCTTTCATTCAGATAGTGCTTACACCTACTCAATCGGGGAGGTGTCGCCGGAAGTGCTGACGCTGCTGCGGGAAACCAAAGCGTCGCTGTACAAAGGCATTGAACAAGCCGTGAGCGGCAACCGCGTGGGCGACATCAGCTACGCCATCCAGAACCATGTGGCCCCGTTGGGCTACGGGGTGGTGCGCGAGCTGGTTGGCCATGGAGTTGGCGCAAAGCTGCACGAGAAACCTGAGGTGCCGAACTACGGCAAGCGGGGTTCCGGACCGCTTTTGCAAACGGGTTTGGTCATCGCCATTGAGCCAATGGTGAACCTGGGCAAGAAGGATGTGGTGCAGGAGGCGGATGGCTGGACTATCCGCACCAAGGACCGCAAAGCCTCGGCGCACTTCGAGCACACCGTAGTTGTCAGAAAAGAAAAGGCGGAGATTCTCACCTCCTTTGAATACATCGAAAAAGCATTGCAGCAGTAGCCCTTATGGCAAAACAAGCCTCGATTGAGCAGGACGGAACCATCCTGGAAGCCCTTTCTAACGCCATGTTCCGCGTGGAATTGGAGAACGGTCACCAGCTGATTGCCCACATTTCGGGCAAGATGCGGATGCACTACATCAAAATTCTGCCCGGCGACAAGGTGAAACTGGAAATGTCTCCCTACGACTTGTCGAAGGGCCGGATTAAGTATCGCTACAAGTAATGCCCTTGCTTCTAGACGAATTCAATGATGATTGGGAGCCATTCTTTTACGGTTTCAAAGCAGTCATCATTCTTGTATCCGTCTTGATTGTCTTCGGTATTTACAAAGCAGTCAAGTACTTCATCAAGAATTCTAGAAGCAAACACCCAAGTAATAACAAGTAAATCTTTTCAGCAATGAAAGTTAAAACCTCCGTTAAGAAACGTAGCGTGGACTGCAAACTGGTCCGCCGTAATGGCAAGCTCTACGTCATCAACAAGAAAAACCCCCGCTTCAAGCAGCGTCAGGGTTAATTCAATTTTTAGAACCCCGGAACCTTGGGTACTTGGTCGTTGGTTACTAGCCTTCGGCCCGCCTTCCAAGAAGTTGCCGGGTTTCTGTCCGCAAACACATAACCACACACAATGGCTCGTATCGCAGGGGTTGATATCCCGGACAACAAGCGCGGCGAAATTTCGCTGACTTACATTTTCGGCATCGGCCGGAGCAACGCCAGCAAGATTCTGGTAAAGGCTGGCGTCGACGTCAACAAGAAGGTGAAGGACTGGACCGACGAGGAGTCGGGTGCGGTTCGCGCCATTATTGCCGCCGAGCACAAGACCGAAGGCGTGCTGCGCTCGGAAGTAACGACGAACATCAAGCGTTTGATGGACATCGGCTGCTACCGTGGTCTGCGTCACCGCAAAGGTCTGCCGGTTCGTGGTCAGCGCACCAAGAACAACTCGCGTACCCGCAAGGGCAAGCGCAAAACGGTGGCCGGCAAGAAAAAGGCAACCAAATAAATTCACACGGGAATCGGCGCTGGCGGCTGCGAGTAATGCACTTGCGCGGCCAGCGCCAACACCTCCCGCATTTTTTGCGATAACCAAATGGCACAAAAAAGAAAAGACAAAGCCAAGAAGCGCGTTGTCGTGGTGGAGCAGGTGGGCCAGGTACACATCCGTGCCTCGTTCAACAACATCATTATCTCCATCACCAACAACAACGGTCAAGTTATTTCGTGGGCTTCGGCCGGCAAGATGGGCTTCCGTGGTTCGAAGAAAAACACGCCATACGCCGCTCAAATGGCGATGAGCGACTGCGGTAAAGTAGCCCACGACCTGGGCATGCGCAAAGCCGAAGTATTCGTGAAAGGTCCGGGTTCGGGCCGTGAGTCGGCCATCCGCGCCCTCGGCAACGTGGGCATTGAGGTGACCACCATCCGCGACGTAACGCCGCTGCCGCACAACGGCTGCCGCCCCCCCAAGCGTCGTCGCGTTTAGTTTTTCACTTCAGAAATTAGATTACAATGGCACGTTATACCGGCCCTACCTCAAAAATTGCCCGTCGCTTCAACGAGCCGATTTTCGGCCCGAGCAAAGCGCTCAACAAGAAAGCTTATCCTCCGGGCCAGCACGGCCGTGGCCGCCGCAAAAAGCAGTCGGAATACGCTGTGCAGCTGATGGAAAAGCAGAAGGTGAAGTACATGTACGGCATGTTGGAGAAGCAATTCGAAAACCTGTTCCACAAAGCAGCCGCGCTCCCCGGCATCACCGGCGACAACCTGCTCGGTTTGCTGGAAGCCCGCCTGGACAACACCGTGTACCGTTTGGGCATTGCCTCGACGCGTCGCGCCGCTCGCCAGCTGGTGGGTCACAAGCACATCACCGTAAACGGTGAAGTGGTGAACATTCCTTCGTACCACCTGCGTCCCGGCGACATTGTGGCCGTGCGTGAGAAGTCGAAGTCGCTCGAAGCCATTACCACGAGCCTGTCGGTTCGCAACTCGCGCCAGTTCTCCTGGCTGGAGTGGGACGGTAAGGAACTGGCCGGCAAGTTCATCAACGCCCCCGCCCGCGAGTTGATTCCGGAGAAAATCACCGAGCAGCTCATCGTCGAACTGTATTCGAAGTAAGTAACGCTACTGGTAGCGGCCCGGCAGTTTGTCGGGCCGCACTTGTGCTTATACTTCACCCCATTTTTTTACATTTTTTACGCCCCACATATGTCAATCTTAGCTTTTCAGATGCCGGAGAAAGTGGTGATGGAGAAATCCGACGACTTCACCGGGACGTTTGAATTTAAGCCGCTCGAGAAGGGCTACGGCGTCACCATTGGCAATGCGCTGCGGCGCATTCTGTT
>JANXMN010000594.1 GCA_025354605.1 Hymenobacter sp.
CTCCCGTGAGAGTAATTATTTACTGCTGCGGGAGAGATGCTTCGACAAGCTCAGCATGACGTGCTGGTAGCGCTGAATTAGTGCCGCGGTAGAGATACTTCGGCAAGCTCAGCATGACGTGCAGAGGGCCGTTAAACCTAACGGCTAGCCGTCGCCGAAAGGGTCGGTGCCGGCTTTTTTCTTCTGCTTCTCCTCGTCCTTCTTGCGTTTCTCTTCCTCCTTCTTCGCTTTTCCCTCCTCCTTCTTGGCTTTTTCGGCCTCCTTGGCCAGGCGGGTGGCCTCCTTTTTATCGGGGGCGGTGGCTACGTCGACGGGGGCTTCGGGCGGGGGCGGCTCGTTGGCGGCGGCCGGGGTGGCCGCGCCGGGCTCGGGCGTGCCCTTGCTGGGGGTGGCCGTCACCTTTTTGGCCGCCGCGCTATCGGCCGCAGTCATGGGCTTAGCCGGGGCCGGCTTGGCCGCCGTCGTCTTCTTGGCCGGGGCCGGAGCGGGGTCTTCCATCACGCCGTCGCCGAAGGGGTCGTCGGCCTTCTTCTTTTTCTTTTTGGCGGGAGTAGCAGCGGGTTCGGCCGGGGGCACGTCGCCCGCGAGGGCTTCCTCTACGGCGTCCTTCTTCCGCTTCTTCTTGTTGGCCTGCTCATCAAAAGCGGGCTCGGCGGCGGCCGGGCGGCTGGTGCGGGCGGCCGCCTTGGGCTTAACGCCGAGCAGGTCCTTCTGGAAGTGGTCGCGGAAGTTGTCGACGTCGGCAAAGTCGCCCAGGAAAGCGCCGTAGCTGCTGGCAGTTTCATATTCGCCCTTGGCCTTGGCAGCGATTTCGGCGTCGAAATTTTCGTTCTGCGACTTCACCAGCAGCAGGTTGTTGGCGAATTTGAAGTAGTACCAGCTCTGGGCATCGGCTTCGAGGTAGAGCTGCACAATGTCGCCCCCGGACTCGCGGCGAATTTCAAGGTAGCCCTTCATCTGCGCGTTGAAAGCCTGCTTGCCCACCCCGGCCAGCCCGATGGGCCCCACCGAGTACCAGGCCCGGCGCCGGTCGTTCCAACGCAGGTTCACCTTGTTCAGCACAATGGTGTGCACCAGCTTGGACGAGAGCCGGATGATGGGTTCGGAGAACCCCCGGCGCGAGGCCACGCCCTCCACGCCCTTGTCGCCGATGAACTGGCCCAGGTTGTAGAGCTCATTGGGCGTGCCGCTCGGAGTTTCGGGCAGGTATTTGGCGGTTTTGGCCAGCTCGGCCCCCATAATGTCGAGGGCCTTGGGCGGTAGAGTCACGTCGAAGCCCAGCAGGGCTTCCATGGCGTACCGGGCGCTGTCGGGGTTGGCCGTGCCCACGCCGGCACCCACCATATTAAAGTCCTTGATGGTGTTGGCGATGAGATTTACCGGCCCCCGGAAGCGGAGCGAGTTGGTGGCATCGGTGTAGCTCAGCCATGCGCCCTCGTAGGCATTCACGTCGTCGATGTCGTTGCGGGTGATGGTGTAAATCTCGTTCTTCTGGTCGTAGTGCAGCTTGCCATCCACCTTGAACACGGCGATGTCGGTCGAGTTGGGCACGGCGGCCGCGTAGAGCGGGTAAAGAATATTGGTCTGGTCCGACATGAAAATGCCCGTTACCAGCGGCGCGCCGTCTTCGGCCTTCACGTCGTTCAGGTTCAGGCTGAAGTTCTTGGGGTCGATGGAGTCGCGCACGGCCACCCACTGGGCCAGGTTGCGGTTTTTGCCGAATTGCAGCTGCACCTGCCCGTTGAAGGCGAAGCCCCGGCGGCGCGAGTTCAGCTCCACGTTGCCCCGGTAGCCGATGCGCGGCGTGAGCTGAAACTTGTTGGTACTGCTCACCACGGCCGTGGCCACGGTGGCCGGCCCCTGTTCGGCCCCGTTCTCGGAGCTGATGGCCGCCCCGCTGTCGTCGTGCTTAAACTTCTTGCCCTTGCCCGCCATCACAGCGGCCTGGTCGGGGCCGAAGCTGCCGAAGCGCAGGGCCACCGAGTCGTGGGCGGTTTTGAACACGTAATCGGCATTGCCGGCGAAGGCCTCCTTCGAGAGCACATCGATGTTGCCGTTGTAGAGCTTGTGGAACTTGGCCAGCGAGTCGAGCAGCACGTTGGCCCGGCGCAGGCGTTGGATGCGGCCGGCCGCCAGGATGTTCACGCGCCCCGAATCGGGGATAATCCAGGCATCGGCGGCCGCGATGTAAGGCACGCCGCCCACCTTCATCTGATACTTGGCCAGGTCGTACACGCCATTCGAGGCCTTAAATTTCAGGCCCAGCTGGATGGGGCTGGTGGCGTAGAAGTACGACTTGGTCGAGTCGTTGCCCGGGGCCACGCGCAGGCGCACCTGCTTCTTCTTGAAGTCCCAGTGCCCGCCGCTGAGCGTGGTGCGGAACTTCGAGTAGGGCAAATCGATGCTGGCCTTGCTGTCCTTCTCGCGCTTGAAGTCGGCGTAGCCATTCTTCAGGTTGTAGTCGAAAGCCACCTCGTTGGCCGAGAGGGCGGGCTTGTTGGCCTCGGCCGACTTCACGTTGAGCGTGGCGTGGCGGCCCGAGTAGCTGTCGTTTTTGAAGGTGAACTCCGGCGACTTGATGTAGGACTGCGGCCCGTCGAGGCGGCCATCGCCGCCGGCCGAGGTGGGCGTGAGCAGGGCCGTGCCTTTGAAGTTGTAGGCCGAAATGGTTTTGCTGCGGGCATCGCCTTTGGCGTACAGGCGAATGGGGGCGTCGGAGCCGGGCGGCGTGCTCAGAAACATCGAGTCCTGCTTCACTTTCCAGTTCATGATGTAGCCGCGCGGCAGGGCCATCTTCGGAATGTCGACGTTGCCGTTGCGCACGGCCGCGATGCCGCCGATGGTGCCCACCGCCACCACCGAGTCGCGGTAGAGCACGAAGCTTTCGGAGGTGAACGTGCCCGACTGATACTTAATCATGCCGTCGGCCTGCAGGCCGCGCCCGTCCATGCGCACCTTGTCGAACACCTGGCCCTTGCCTCGATACAGCGGGAAGCCCTCGCGCGGCACCTCGTAGGTGAAGCCCAGGGCCCCGTCTTCCTGCAGGGTAAGCTTGGTTTTGAGGTCGGGCAGAATGCCGCCGCTGCGGAAAGTGCCCTCGAACCCGGCGGCCGACTTGCTCAACCCGTTGAGCGAATCAAGGCGGAAGGGCGGAATGTCGAACACCAGAGTCGAGTCGTAGGCACCGCCCAGCACATCTTGCTTGCGGAAGTAGACGTTGGCCCCGCTCTTGGAGTCGAAGGCCGGGTAGCGGCCGATTTTCTTACGGCCGGACTTGTTTTTGGGGTCGTTCAGAAAGAGGCGGCCGGTGCTCACCGCGCCCTTGTTGGTGAGGGCGAAGTCGGCTTTTTTGCCGGTGGGGCGGCCCCGGCGGTCCTTGGTTTCGCTGCGGATGACGATGGAGTCAATCTTGGCCATGTCGACGTAGAAGCCGTCGTAGTCGAACTTGAAGTTGCGGCCCTTGAAGCGCATGGCCGAGGCCACCACCGTGCCGCCGAAGGTGATGTTGCGGTTCTGGCCGATGCGGATAATGGCGCTGTCGGGCTTCACGAACACCGTGGCCGAGTCGTCGGAAAAGTTGAAGCGCTGCACCCCGCGCACCGTCAGCTCGTTGGTGGCCAGGTTGAGCGTGGCGTTGCGGCCCGAGCCCGACAAGGACTTGATGGCAATGTGGTCGTAGTCCTTCTTGTCGCGGGCCGAAGCTACGTAGTGCGACCCTTTGGGCAGAATGGTGACTTCGCCGGTCTGCGGGTTCCAGGCTACGTAGCCGTCGCGGGCCAGGCCGGCCATGGCGCTGCGCATGTTGGGCACGCTGGTGCCCAGGTCGGTGGCCAGGGTGCTCACGTTCACGGTTTTGGCGTTGTCGTGGGCCTGGCTGTAGCCCACCAGCATCTGGAGCGGGTGCAGGCGGTTGATGCTTTTAAGCTGCTGGTAGCGGTCGTTGGTGAAAAACGCCTTGCTTTCGAAGTCGGCCGACTGCTGGTTTTTGGCCGAGAGCACCGCGAAGTCGAGCGACGACTTGCGCAAATCCCAGTTCAGGGCCTCGGTACGGATTTCGAGTTGGTGGTAGGAGTCGCTGTAGGGCGTGGTTTTGTAGAGGCCTTCCTCGCGCGAGAGCTTGAGCTGCTGCTGGTTTTTGAGGTACTTGAGCTGCACGCCGGGGTGGGTAATCGAGTCATTGGCCCCCTCGTAGATGGTGACGCCCGCCCGGCTGGCCGTGATGACCGAATCGCCGAGCACGTAGGCCCGCGACGCGGCCCGGAACTTGGGCTTGTTCTCGAAGCTCACGCTCAGGTTCGAGAGCGACCCGTCGAGGGCCGCGCTCAGCACTTTGAAGCCGGCCATCGACAGGCCGCCCCGGTACTGAATATTCTGGCCCAGGTTCTTGATGCGGGCATCGTTGGTGAGCGAGATGAAGCGCGGGTAGCCGGTATCGACCTGCCCGGGCTTGCGGCGCATGCTCTTGTAGCTGAGGGCGCCCTTCACCGGTGCTTCGAGCAGGTAAGGGTACGTCAGGGTCACGGGCTGGGCCGTGAACTCGGGCTTGTTCATGTCGAAGTCGAACGGCCCGAGGTCGGCCGTCACCAGGTTGGTGCGGATAGACCAGGTGAACTGCCCGCCCGTGCCCACAAAGCGGTGGCTGTTGAACACGGCCGTGCCGCTCACTTTCCTCAGCACCACCGAGTCGCCGCCGGTGGCCAGCAGCAGGTCGGCATCCTTGAGCTGCAAGACCGGCCCGCGCGTGGGCGGCGGCGTGTATTCGTCGTAGGGCAGGGCCGAGGGCGTAAAGGCCGCCGGGGTGTCGAAGTCGACGGACTTGGCCACCGGCGCGGGGGCGGACGTCGCCTTGGCCGGGCCCTTGGCGGTGGCGGGGGCGGGCTTTTTGGCGGGGGCTGGCTTTTTCTTCACGGGCGCGCCCCAGCCGTCGTCGTTGCCCCAGCCGCTGTTCGAGGGCGAGGTCCACAGGTCGGCGGTATCCCAGCCGCTACTGCTGGCTTTTTTCTTGGCGGCGGGCTTGGGGGTGGCTTTGGCGGCCGGCTTTTTGGCGGCGGGCTTGGGAGCGGCGGGCAGCACTTCCTCTTTGGGGGCCGGCGCGGGCGCGCCAAACTCCAGGTTGCTCTCGTGCACGGCCAGCGGGGTGTAGGCAAACGAGATGGTGCCGTGCACGGCGCGCAGCGTGTTGTAGCCGGTGCGGTAGAGGTAGCCGCCGTTGAAGAAGCGGTTGGTGCTCACCAGGAAGCGGTCGGTTTCTTCGGGGGCTTCGTTGTCGAGGGTCTTGTTCAGCACGTCGAGCAGCTGGTCCATCTGCTGGTCGCTGAGGTTGGCCAAGCGCACCCCGTTCACGAGGGTGTTGAACAGGGTTTCGAAGTGCGGACGGGCGCGGAAGCGCTTGACCAGCATGGTTTGCGAAATGGCCACGATGCGCACCTGCTGCGAGGCCGTGAGGCGGTTGGAGGCCCACAGCTCTTTGAGGCGGGCGGCCACCACGCGCGCCCCGGCGTTGTTGGTGCTGGCCATCATGGCCTGCACGTCTTCGATGTACTGAGCGGGGTTGGTCGAGAGCTTGCCGGGCTGGTAGCGCGGGGCGGCGGCAGCTCCGGCAACCGGGGCGGGCGTTTGGGCCCAGGCCGCCGACCAGCTACCGGGCAGAACGGCGAGCCAGAAAAGTAGAATAATACGGAATTGCTTCATAGAATAAACGTGCACACCAATGGAGTTGCTCCGACGGGAGCCGAAATCGGACCAGGGCCAGCCCTCGTCAATCGACGCGCGGGCCTGCCCGGTAGTTGCCTGCTCAACGCAAACGCCTGGCCCGAAGGATAGTGCCCGCCGGCGAAGTAAAAATCCGTGACAAGTTAGGCAGAATCAAAAAAGCAATTTAACAATCAGCGCGCCGCGAAGACAATACCTTTTGATTATCAATAATTTTCCCTGATACGTCCTTTTTGCCGACCCCCGCATTGTCCCACTTTGCGGGCCGGCGGGGGCAGCCCGACCGGCGCGGCCGGCCGCCCGCCAGCCGCCGCGGGCAACCAATAACCGGAAACCACTCCAGTGGCCCTATCTTGCCACATGTCTATTGCTCCCATTCGCACCGCGCTGCTGGCTTATGGCATGTCGGGCAAGCTGTTTCAGGCCCCGTTTCTGGCGGCCCACCCAGGTTTCGAGCTCTACGGCGTGGTCGAGCGCACGGAGGCCCGCATGCACCTCGACTACCCCGACATCCGGCGCTTTACCAGCGTGGCCGAGCTGCTGGCGGATGCCAGCGTGGAACTGGTCGTGGTAAACACGCCCAGCAACACCCACGTCGAGCTGGCCCGGCAGGCGCTGGCCGCCGGCAAGCACGTGCTGCTCGAAAAGCCGGTGGCGACCTCCCTGGCCGAGCTGCAGGGGCTGCTGGCCCTGGCCCGCGAGCAGGGCCGCCACCTGCTGGCTTACCAGAACCGGCGCTGGGACAGCGACTTCCAGGCCGTGCGCCGGGTGGTGGAAAGCGGGCAGCTCGGCCAGCTCATCGAAGCCCATTTCCGTTTCGACCGCTACAAGCCGGCCCTCAATACCAAGAAATTCAAGGAGGAGCCCGGCCCCGCCGCGGGCCTGCTCCACGACCTAGGCCCCCACCTCATCGACCAGGCCCTGAGCTTGTTTGGCCGCCCGATGAGCGCCACCAAAACCCTGGGCCGCCACCGCCCCAGCAGCCGGGTCGACGACTTTTTCTGCCTGCACCTGCGCTATCCGCGCGGCCTGAACGTGTGGCTCACCGCCAGCCTGCTGGTGGCCGCACCCGGCCCGGCCTACGTGCTGCACGGCACCCGCGGCAGCTTCCGGAAAGACCGCACCGACCCCCAGGAAACCCAGCTGCTGGCTGGCCTGCTACCCACGGCGCCCACCTACGGCCAGGAGCCGCCCGGGCAGGAAGGCCGCCTCAGCCTGGCCAGCCCCGAGGGCCGGGTACGCACCGTGCGCACGCCCGCCGCGCCCGGCAATTACCTGGGCATCTTCGAAACCGTGCGCGAAACCCTGCGCCATCAGGTAGCCTACCCCATCAGCGACGCCCAACTGCAGTGGCAGCTGGAATTGCTGGAGCTGTCGGCCGAAGCCTGACGCGGGGCCGTTTGCTACCGGCCATTCCTACAGGTCACCGGCTTCCCAGCGGTAGCACGTGCCACCAGTCCACATCGGCCCCGCCGGCATCGTTGCTGAAGCCCGAGCGGCTGCAAAACAGGCCCATGCGCGCGCCCACCCACTTGCCCTCGCGAGCCTGAAAATCCTCGCCCACGCGCTCGAACTGCTCGCCGTTCAGGCTGTAGCTGAAGCGGCAGCGCGCACCGGCCCCTACCTGCACGCGCAGGTAGACCACGCCGCTGGCCGGGGCAGTTATCGTCAGCGGGACGGTGCTGGTTTCGAGGCTGCCGCGGTCGGCATCGCGGCAGGTGGCCTGGGCCAGCTGCCACTGGCTGCCGCGCCGGCTCAGGGTGAGGTAGGCGTAGTCGAGGCCCAGCATCATGAGGCCCACCTGCTCGCCATCGGCGCGGGCGGCGAAGGTGAGCTTCGCGGTGGCGCTGAAGGTTTCGGCGGGCAGCTTTTGCAGCAGCAGGCTCGGCACCTGGTCATAGTTTTTGAAGTCAGCGGGCAGGGGCTGGGCGTTGAGGCGCAGGTAGCCCAGCGGGCCGTTGGGCAGGGCCCAGCCGGGCTGGGGGTTGGCCGGCCACTGCCACTGCGGCCCCAGCGTCAGGCCATCAAACTCGTCGGAAGTAGCCGGGGCGACGGGCGGCACCGGCGGGCCGGGTACGCGGGGCTTGCGGTAGCGCAACACGGGCTGGCCCCGGCCGTCGTCGTCGGGGTCTTCGCCGATAATGGGCCAGTCGTTTTTCCAGCTCAGGGGTTGCAGGTGCACCACCCGGCCGTAGGGGCCGCGGTCCTGAAAGTGCAGAAACCAGTCTTCCCGGCCGTCCGGGGTATCTACCCACGCGCCCTGGTGCGGGCCGTTGATAGAGGTTTTGCCCTGGTCCAGCACCACGCGGGCCTCATAAGGGCCCCACACGCTGGGGGCGCGCAGCACGGTTTGCCAGCCGGTGGCCACGCCGCCGGCCGGCGCGAAAATGTAGTAAAAGCCGTGGCGCTTGTAAAACTTCGGCCCTTCGATGGTGGGCTGGGCCGCGTGGCCGTCGAACACCAGCGCGTCGTCGCCAATCAGGTGCAGGCCGTCGGGGCTCAGGGGGCTCACGGCCAGCAGGCTCTTCATGCCGGCCCGGCTGCCGGCGAAGGCGTGCACGAGATAGGCGCGGCCGTCGTCGTCCCACAGCGGGCAGGGGTCAATCCAGCCCCGGGCTTCTATGAGGAGCGTAGGCGTTTCCCAGGGGCCGGCGGGGTTGCGGGCGCGGGTCACGTACAGGCCCCGGTCGGGGTCGGGGTAATAGAGGTAAAACTGCTGGTTGTGGTAGCGCAGGGCCGGGGCCCACACGCCGTTGCCCGGCTGCGGCAGCCGGAACGCGGCGGGCAGCTCGGGTAGCGCCGCCCCGATAATCGTCCAGTTCACCAGGTCTTTCGAGTGCAGAATGGGCAAGCCCGGTACGCCGCTGAAGCTGGAGGCCGTGAGGTAATAGTCGGCACCCACGCGCACCACGTCGGGGTCCGAGTAGTCGGCGTTCAGCACCGGGTTCTGGTAGGTGCCGTTGCCCAGGTCAGGCTGCCACACCGGCGGCAGGGGCGAGGTAGGCGCGGGGTTGCGGGAAGCGCCCTCGGCCGGGCGGGCCGACTTGGCCGGCCGGGCGGGCGTGGGCGTAGGCGGTGTCGTAGTCGTCTGCGCAAAGCCGGGCTTCGGCAGTGCCATCAGCAGCAGCAGCATCCACTGCCAGCCGCGCCCGGCCCGAACCGGCGGCAATTTTTCGGCTTCTCCCACTGGTTTTAATCGTTCAATTGCGCACATAAGCCGGCAAGCTAACCCGAAAGAGCAATAACAAAAAAAGGCATCGTGCAAAACTCGGCGAGCGGATGCCGTGGCTGGCCGAATGGCCGGAAAGAGGAAAACAGGCTCTCCAGTTCACTGCGCCGGGGTCAGCCAGCCTGGCTTTCGGGTGAGTTATACTCGTCGCGAAATGATTGGCGAAAAAAGCAGCAGGGTGCGGGGCTTGCCCCCGCCCGTCGTTGCCC
>JANXMN010000014.1 GCA_025354605.1 Hymenobacter sp.
CTCACCTTCGTGAACAACGTGACCGGCCAGCCCGAGTACAACTACGTGCACTACCGCGACGCCCAGGGCCACCCCGACGTGCTCGACATCGACGCGCTGCAGAGCTACGACCTCGTCATCAACACCGTGCCGCCGGTGCGCCAGGCCAATCTGGCCATCACGCCCGGCAAGGCCAACGTGCTCACCTATAAAACCCCGCAGGGTACCCTGCGCCTGCAAAGCCCCACGCTCACGCCTAACCCCTACGGCACCATGCGCGCCGTGGTGCGCACGCCCGACCACGCCACCGTCACGGCTGCCACCTTCGGCAGCCGCCAAAAGCTGCTGGCCGGCAACTACGAAATCGAGCTGCTGACCCTGCCGCGCCTCGTGCGCCGCCTAACCGTGAAACAGGGCCAGGAAACCACCGTAACCTACGACGCCCCCGGCACCCTCAACATCACCTCCGACCTCAAAGGCTACGGCAGCATCTACCAGCTCAACGACGACGAATCCCAAACCTGGATTTACAGCCTGCCCGAAGGCGCCAGCAGCAAAATGAACCTGCCCATGCAGCCGGGAGCTTACCGGTTGGTATTCCGCACGGCGACGAGCAATGCGAGCAAGTTTACGGATGTGCGCAATTTCAGTATTCGGAGCGGGCAAACGACTTCGGTGGCGATATTTGGGAAGTGATATAGTAACGGCAAACTCCCCTCCTTACCAAGGAGGGGATATTTTCGCAAAGCGAAAATTGGGGTGGTTGTGGCGTAGGAGAATCGATGGACTTACCAGCAGCACACCGACATGACTATTCTCAACAACTTACCCCATAAAAAAGACCAACGGCGTACGCTCCGCAGCAATCTGACAATTGCCGAAGCCGTATTGTGGAATCGCCTGAAAAATAGCCAGCTCAATAACCGAAAATTCCGCCGCCAGCACAGCATCGGCGAATTCATTCTCGACTTTTATTGCCCGCAGGAGAAGCCAGCGGTCGAGTTGGATGGCGCGGGGCATTTTACAGTTCCGGGCAGTTTGTACGATGCGGCCCGCACCGTATACCTGAATTCAAGTGGTATTCAGATAATCAGGTTTGAGAACAAATTGATTTGGTCTGCTTTGGAAAGTGTATTGCAGTCGATAGCAAGTAATTTTAACGGGCGTTGACGCTTGCCGTTCAACGCCTGCAACCACCCCAGTTTCAGCTACGCTGAAACGTCCCCTCCTTGGTAAGGAGGGGAGTTTGAACCGCTTTAATCTCCCCAACTCCCCATGAAAGACTTCCCCTACACCGAATCCAAAGACACCCGCAGCGGCTTCGGCGCCGGCCTGGCCGAGCTGGGCGCCAGCAACCCCAACGTGGTGGCCCTCTGCGCCGACCTCACCGGCTCGCTCAAGATGGATGCCTTCAAAAAGGCCTTCCCCGAGCGGTTTTTCCAGGTGGGCATTGCCGAAGCCAACATGATGGGCGTGGCCGCCGGCATGACCATTGGCGGCAAAATTCCCTTCACGGGCACCTTTGCCAACTTCAGCACCGGCCGCGTCTACGACCAGATTCGCCAGAGCATCGCCTATTCGGGCAAAAACGTGAAAATCTGCGCCTCCCACGCCGGCCTCACGCTGGGCGAAGACGGTGCCACCCACCAGATTCTGGAAGACCTGGGCATGATGAAAATGCTGCCCGGCATGACCGTTATCAACCCCTGCGACTACAACCAGACCAAGGCCGCCACCCTCGCCATTGCCGACTACGAAGGCCCGGTGTACCTGCGCTTCGGCCGCCCCGTAGTGCCCAACTTCACCCCCGCCGACCAGAAGTTTGAAATCGGTAAAGCCTGGCTGCTGAACGAAGGCTCTGACGTGAGCATCTTCGCCACCGGCCACCTCGTCTGGAAAGCCGTGCTCGCCGGCAAGCTCCTGGCCGAGAAAGGCATCAACGCCGAAATCATCAACATCCACACCATCAAGCCGCTCGATGCTGAGGCCATCCTCGCCTCGGTGCGCAAAACCCGCTGCGTGGTCACCGCCGAAGAGCACCAGATGAACGGCGGCCTCGGCGACAGCATTGCCCAGCTGCTGGCCCGCGAAGAGCCCCTGCCCCTGGAAATGGTGGCCGTGCACGACAGCTTCGGCGAAAGCGGCACCCCCGACCAACTGATGGAGAAATACGGCCTCACCGATGCCGCCATTGTGGCCGCCGTGGAAGCCGTGATGAAGCGCAAGAAGTAGCTTCTCGTCCAGCAAAAAGCTCCCGCAGCTTAAGTAGCTGCGGGAGCTTTTATTTTGTTATCGCTGACGACGACGACGGACAGGGCTTTGTGCAGGTTGGGAAATAGAATTCCGTCTGCCCGGAACCGCTGCTGATTGAAAATATAAAGTTGAAGTTAAGAATAAAAATTCAGCGATGTACGTCCAGCCCGAACAAAAGCTAAACAGAATTACAAAAGTTCATTGTTACTACGTTTGCCCAACTTGCACAAAACCAAATGTTGTACGCCGTTTTATTGTCCTACGCTAATGTTCAAGTTTGGCAATTCAACCTGCAACTTTACTTTCGCTTTCAATGCTGTAAACACTCTCAATAAAGTGTCCATAGTTGCATTGCTGGCATTGCTTTCAAGTCTTGAAATTTGTGCTTTTTGAACACCGATAAGTTTGCCCAATTCTTCTTGTGTCAAATGGCGTTCTTGTCTAGTCTGTTTAATTGCTTTGCCAATTAAATCCATTTGAAGTTCGTACTCAAATTTGTCTCTGTTGGCAGTACCAACTTTGCCAATTAATTTGTCTTGAACTTGGTCTAAAGTATATGTTTTCATTTCTTTTTCTTTTTAAGTTGTTTGTCCTTGTCTTCAAAATATTTTATCCGAAGTTGCTTTGCTTTTAAGATTTCGTTGTCTGGCACTTTGCTACGTTTTTTAATAAAACCGTGTGTCGAAATTACCAAAGTGTTTGCCGTGTTTGTCTTGTCCCAAAAAGCAAGTATGCGATATTGTAAACCTTGATAAAGTGTTCTAAATTCCCAAATTTCGTCAGTAAGTTTTTTGAAAAGTTCAGGGTCGTGTTCTGTCTGTGCTTTACGAATGTTATACAATATTTTCTCGTAGTGCTTTCTGTCAAGTTTACTTAAAAAAGCAAAAGCTTCTTCTAAAAATATGATGTCGAAAAGTTTGTCCATTCATTTTTATTGTCTGGGCAAAGGTAAAGAAAGTTTCGTTAAAAAGAAACTTTAAATTTTGTAGGTTCTTCACAAAAATAGCGTACAACGAGGAGGGCTTTATGCAGGTTGGGAATTAGTATTCCGTCTGCCCATAACCACTGTTGATTGAAAATATAAAGTTAAATTTTAAGAACTAAAGTTGAGATTTATTCGTCGAGCCCGAACCGCAGCTTGGATTTGCAATTTGTTGATGTTTGCTGGTCAAGCCCAACTTGCATAAAACCCAATGTTGTACTAAACCTACGGTAGTTTGAAAGCCTCTGATAATTCCAGAGGCCTTTGCTTTGCATAAATTATTTATTCACCACAAAAAATGAGTTATGCAAAACACACCCACTACCGGCCTGCGTACCGCAGCCAACGATTA
>JANXMN010000047.1 GCA_025354605.1 Hymenobacter sp.
GGTGAGCTCGGCCTCCGTTTCGGGGGCCGGGCTGCGCCAGCGGGAGTACAGCAGCAATTGGCCCTGAATAACGCCCCAGGCCAGCAGCATGGGCACGGCCTTGAGCTTGTACACGTCGAAATACGCCGCGCGTATCGACGATGGCATCAGGTCGGTGGCCGAGAGGGAGGTAAGCACCAGCACCAGCCAGAACAAGGGCCAGGCCAGCACGGTAGTGCACCGGTAGTAAAGAAACCAAAGCGCGAAACCCGCCACGGCGATAATGAAAGTGGGCGACTCGGCCATCTGGTTGAAAATGACCACGAAGATGAGCAGCGAGCACACGTAGAGCCGGCGGAAATCGGCCTCGGCCCAGCGGCGGCGGTAGAGCAGCACCGGCAGCAGTAGCACCCCCAGCCCCAGGGCCTGCACCACGCCTTTGTACTGCAGCGGAAACCCGAACCAGCTTTGCAGCACGCCCATCAGCGAGAGCTGGATGCCGGTGGCTGAGGCCCGCACGATGTCGTACCAGCCCCGGTAAATCATGACGAAAGCGGGCAGCGAGAGCACCACCAGCGGCAGCAGCGCCAGCGTAAGCACCCAGCCGGCCGCCCACAGCGCATTGCGCCAGAAGCCCGGGTAAAACAGAAAAATCAGCCCGATGGCAATGCCGTACACTTTGATGAAGGCCGCCAGCGCCAGGCACAGGCCGGCCAGCGCGGCCCGCCGATTTTCGAGGTGCAGGTAGGTCCACAGCATCAAGCCTGATAGCAGGCAGTTGGCCTGCACGTTGTGCAGGGCCGTCATCACATCAACCAGCACCACCAGCAGAAACAGGGCCTGCCGCCGGGTGTCGGGAAAGAGGCGGCGGGCGGCGGTGTAGAAAACCAGCGTGTTCAGGCAATTCCAGACCAGCAAACTCAGCCACATCGGCAGCTGGGCAAACGGCCCCATAAACAGGGCAAACGTGGGGCTGTATTTGTATGTGTCGTAGTAATACTCCGGGTATTCGAGGTAAAGGTTTTTCTGGGCCACCAGGTTAAACCAGGGCTTGACGAAAATCAGGAAGTTGTTGTAGGACCCGGGCCCCTTGAGGTAGTGCTGCGTGCTGATGAGGACGGTAGCAATGGCGTAGATGACGCCCAGCACGGCGGGGCGCAGCCACAGGGGCGCGGGGCGGGAAGTGGTTTCGGACACGGGCAAGGGCGATTCGGCGAACGCACAAAGGTATGCCGGGGTGGGGGCGTTGGCCGGCGGGCGCTACTTTTGTTCGGCCCGGCCCGCGCCCGCGAGGTGCCGGGGCCGCCGCCAGCCTCCCCGCTTCTCTTTCCCTTTCCCGTGCCTGTGGACATTTCCGTCATCATTCCCATCTTCAACGAGGAGGCCAATATTGAGGCCCTGTACAGCCGCCTGAGCGGTGTCATGGCGGATATGGCGGTCAGCTACGAGCTGATTTTCGTGAACGACGGCTCGCGCGACCAGTCGCTGCGCCTGCTGCTGGGCCTGGCCGCCCGCGACCCCCGCGTGGGCTACATCGACCTGAGCCGCAACTTCGGCCACCAGATTGCCGTGACGGCCGGCCTCGACGTGGCCCACGGCAACGTGGTGGCCATCATCGACGCCGATTTGCAGGACCCGCCCGAGCTGATTCGGGAGATGTACGCCAAAATGCACGAGGGCTTCGAGGTAGTGTACGCCAAGCGGCGCTCGCGCCAGGGCGAAAGCGCCGCCAAGAAGCTCACGGCCCGCTTGTTCTACCGTCTGCTGGCCCGCATCACCAACATTTCCATCCCGGTCGATACCGGCGACTTCCGCCTGGTTGCGCGCAAGGTGGTGGAAGGCCTGCGCCGCATGCCCGAGCAGAACAAGTTTCTGCGCGGCCAGATTTCCTGGATTGGCTACCGGCAAACCTACGTGGAGTACGACCGCGCCGAGCGGGCCGGCGGCGAGACCGGCTACACCTACCGCAAGATGATTCGCCTGGCCCTGGACGGCATCACGGCCTTTTCGGATGCGCCCCTGAAGGCGGCTACCATCAGCGGGTTCGTGGTGTCGGGCATCGCGTTTTTGGTGGTGCTGTACACGCTCTATTCGCGCTTTATCACCCACGACTACGAGCCGGGCTGGGCCTCGCTCATGGTGAGCATTCTGTTTCTGGGCGGCGTGCAGCTGATTTCGGTCGGCATCATCGGCGAGTACATTGCCCGGCTCTCGGCCAATGTGCGCCAGCGCCCGCTCTACCTCGTGGCCGACACCAACGTGGCCCCCGACCTGCCCCTTCCCGCGCCGCCGCCGTATGTTTAGGGCTGGGGCCGGCTAGCCCTCGTACCCCTCACCCCAACGCTGCCCGCCATGCGTTCCGTTACCATTCCCCGGCGCACGCTGGGCCGCCGCGAACTGATTGACTTCCCCGCCCTGGCCCTGAGCGGGGTGGAGGCCAAAGTCGACACCGGCGCCTACACCAGCGCCATCCACTGCACCAACATCCACCTCGAAACCGACGCCGCCGGCACCGCCGTGCTGCTGGTGAACCTGCTCGACCCCGGCCACGAGAGTGCCGACGGCCGCCCGCTGAGCTTCACCCGGTTCGAGCTGCGCGACATTCGCTCCAGCAACGGCGAGGTGCAGGAGCGCTACGTTATCCGGGCTGGGGTGCGGCTGTACGGCGAAGTTTTCGAGGCCGAATTTTCGCTGTCCGACCGCTCCGACATGAAGTACCCCGTGCTGCTGGGCCGCAGCCTGTTGCGGCAGGGCCGCTTCGTGGTCGACGTGGCCCGGCGCAACGTTTCGGCCAAAGCCCAGGCCCGCGCCGCCGCCCGCCGCGCCCGGCCCTGAGCGGTTTTGTGCCGTATTTGCCGTCTGAAAACAACCTTCGCTGCTCTTCCACCTCCAACCACCGCCTTCCCGTGAAACTGGCCATTCTCTCGCGCGAGCCGAGCTCCTATTCGACCCAGCGGCTGGTGGAAGCCGCTACCGCCTGCGGCCACGAGGCCGTGGTCGTCGACCATATGCGGTGCAACCTCGTGCTTGAAAAGGGCAAGCCTGGCATCCTCTACAAGGGGGCGCGGCTGGAGGGCATCGACGCCATTATCCCGCGCATTGGGGCTTCGGTCACGTTCTACGGCACGGCCGTGGTGCGCCAGTTTGAGATGATGAAAGTGCGCACGGCCATCGACAGCCAGGCCATCGTGCGCTCGCGCGACAAGCTGCGCTCGATGCAGATTCTGAGCCGGGCCGGCGTGGGCATGCCCAAAACGGCCTTCACTAACAACTCGGCCGACGTACCGGCCATGATTAGCCAGGTAGGCGGCGCGCCCGTCATCATCAAGCTGCTCGAAGGTACCCAGGGCCTGGGCGTGGTGCTGGCTGAGTCGGAAAAAGCCGCTCAGTCGGTCATTGAGGCCTTTCACAACCTCAAGGCCCGCATCATCGTGCAGGAGTTCATTGCCGAAAGCAAGGGGGCCGACCTGCGTGCTTTTGTAGTCGACGGCGAGATTGTGGGGGCCATGAAGCGCCAGGGCCAGGAGGGTGAGTTCCGCTCGAACCTGCACCGGGGCGGCTTGGGCACGCTCGTCAAGCTCACGCGGGCCGAGAAAGCCGCCGCCCTATTGGCCGCCAAAGCCCTGGGCCTGGGCATTGCCGGCGTGGATATGCTGCAAAGCAAGCGCGGCCCCCTGGTGCTGGAGGTGAACTCCTCGCCCGGCCTCGAAGGCATTGAAAAAGCCACCGGCCTCGACATTGCCGGCCGCATCATCGAATACACGGCCGCGCTGGCCGCGAAGAAAAAGCCGGGCAAGAAAAGCAACGCCGCCCCGGCCCCGCCCGTGCCCGAAACCGGCGGCGACCTGCAACCAGCCATTGCCACAAGCTAGCCCCGCCCAGCTTTCCCCAATGCCCAAACGCTACCAAGTGCTGCTGCTGGCCCTGTTTGTGGGGCTGGACCTGCTGTTCACCTTCGCCCAGTACTGCCAGCTGCCCATCGACGGCGACTTGGCGGCTATTGTGGTGCCCGGGGCCTGGTACCGTCCGGTGCTGCACGACCCTTTTGGCTGGGCGGTGCTCAGCAAAAATGCTGTGTATGCGGCTCCAAACCGGTTTTTTGCCCACGCGGCCATGGTGGGCTACCTGCGCAACGTGCCGCGCTGGCTGCAGGTACTGGCTTCCCCCATCGATAGCATCTACCTGGCCGGGGCCCTGTTCAGCACGGGGATACACGCGCTACTGCTGGCGCTGCTGGCGGCCTACGTGCGCCTGCGGCTGCCGGGTGCGGGCAGCCGGGGCGCGTGGCTGACGGCCGCGCTGCTCACGCCGCTGTTTCAGACGGCCGGCTTCTACGGGCAGATGGGCATCGTGTCGCGCTCGCTCACGTTCACATTCTTCTACGCGTTTCCGCTGGCGCTGCTGCTGGCCTGGCTGCTGCCGTTTTACCGGGCCGCCTGCCAGCAGAAGCCCCTGCAGCTGCCGTGGCCGCTGGCCATCGCGTGGGTGGTGCTGGCCGTGGTGCTGGCGTTCAACGGCCCGGTGGTGGCGGCTACGGTGGCGGTGCTGCTGGCGGTGGTAGTGGCGCAGTGGGCATGGGAACGGCGGCCAACGGGGCTGGCGGCGGCCTGGGCGGCGCGGCCGGCGTGGTGCTCGCCGCAGGCTCTGGGGCTGGGGCTGGCCCTGGGAGTTCTGTGCGCGTATTCGCTCTTTATTGGCCGCAACAACGTCGAAAATAGCCATCCTTTTACGCTCTGGCAGCTGTATCAGCGCCTGCCCTACGGCATTTTTGAGGAGCTCACCAGCAAGCTGGGCCTGCCCTTGCTGTTGGGGTTTGTGCTGCTGAACGCGCAACTGCTGCGCCGCCTGGTGCCCCCGTCGGCCGAGGCGCAGCGCGTGCGGCAGCTGCTGCGCTGGGTGAGCGTGTTTGCCGCACTCTACATTGCGCTGCTGCCGCTGGGGGGCTACCGGCCCTACCGGTTCTACCTGCTGCGCAACGACTCCATTCTGCCCGTGCTGCTGGGGCTGCTGCTGGCCTATGGGCTGTCGGCGGTGTATTTGCTGGGCCAACTGCGGGGGCGGGCCCGGCAGTGGTACATGGGCGGGGTGCTGCTGCTGGCCGGAATTTTCCTAAACGCCGACCGCCGGCTGTGGCTGCGCGACAACAATACCTGCGAGCGGCAGGCACTGGGGCAGCTTTCCTGGGCCGCGGAGCCCATTGTGCATCTGCCTGCCGACTGCACCGTGATGTCCTGGGAGCGCGTCACCGACTACCAGCAGTCGGCCCTTAATGCCGAGCTGCTGTATTACTGGGGCGTTACGCCGCGCCGCACGTTATATTATCAGTAGGGCGTTAGCCAACGGGGCGTTTATTTACGAAAATATTCCCTGCTGCCCATGCCCGACCCCGCCGCCCCGTTTTACCTCAACGACCTCGCCATTCAGCCCGGCGAGCGGGTGCTCACGCGGCTCGTGATTTCGAAGCTGCCCTCGGGCACCGTGATTGACGTGCCGGTGCACGTGCTGCGGGCCACCGCGCCCGGCCCCACGCTGCTGCTGATGGGCGGCATGCACGGCGACGAGGTGAACGGTATCGAAACCATCCGGCGGCTGGTGCGCCGCGAGCTGATTACGCCGCTGCGAGGCTCGGTTATCGCCATTCCGCTGCTCAATATCTACGGGTTTCTGAATTTCAGCCGCGACGTGCCCGATGGCAAGGATGTGAACCGCTCGTTTCCAGGGTCGCCGCGTGGTTCGCTGGCCAGCCGCGTGGCCCACCGCTTCATGCGCGAAATCATGCCCCTGATTGACTACGGCATCGATTTTCATACGGGCGGCGCGGCCCGGGCCAACTACCCGCAGGTGCGCACCCAGCTCGGCCTCGACCCCGAAACCGATGCCCTGGCCCGGGCCTTTGCCGCCCCCTTCACCCTGCACGCGGCCCTGCGCGAGGGCTCGGTGCGCGAGGCGGCCCACCGCCTGGGCAAGCGCATCATCGTGTACGAAACCGGCGAAAGCCTGCGGCTGGATGAGCCCGGCATCGAAACGGCGCTGGCGGGTACGCTGCGGGTGCTGCACCACCTGGGCATGGGGCCGGAAGCTCCGCCGGCCTCGCGGGCAGGCATCGTGTGCCGCCGCCACACCTGGGTGCGGGCGCGTTTCGCGGGCCTGTTCCGGGCGCAGGTGCAGCTGGGCCAGTTTGTGGAGAAGGGCCAGATTTACGGCACCGTGGCCGACCCTTACGGCCAGCAGGCCGTGCGCCTCGAAACGCCCGTGAGCGGCTACGTCATTGGCCTGAATTACATGCCCGTGGTGAACCAAGGCGATGCCCTGCTGCACATTGGTGTGCCGGAGTAGGGGACGCCTGCGGCTTAAGGAGGAATGAGGAATGAGGAATGAGGAATGAGGAATGAGGAATGAGGAATTTCGGCTCTATGTGGCCCTTTTCCAATTCTTCATTCCTCATTCTTCATTCCTCATTAAGCAAAGCGTTAAGCGCAGCGTTACTTTTGTTCTTCCCTCATCTTTCGTTTTCAATGAAAAACCCCCTGCAGCTTACCATCAACGTGGTGCTGGCGCTGGCCGTCGCCGTCCTTTACTTCCTGCATTTCAGCCACAAAGCGGTGGCCCCGGTTGTGGCCACGACTAGCAGCACGGCGGTGGTGACGACCCCCGAGCCAGCCGCCGACACTGCCGCCACCCCGGCCCAAACTGCCCCCGAAACCAGCGCGCCCGCCGTGGCCGCCGCCCCGGCGCAGGACAACACCAGTGACTTTTCGGGCAAGCTGGCCTACGTGGAGTCGAGCAAGATGCTTGATGGCTACCAGGGCATGAAGGACGCGCGCAAAGCCTTTGAGGGCAAAGCCCGCGGTTGGGAAAAGCAGAACCAGAGCATGTTGGCCACTTTTAAGGCGGCCGTGGAGGGCTACCAGAAGCAGGCCCCGACCCTGAGCGCCGAGCAGCGCGCCGCCACCGAGCAGAAGCTGCAGGAGCAGCAGCAGCAGGTGGCCCAGCAGCAGCAGCAGCTGCAGGCCCAGGCCCAGCAGGAGGAAGCCAAGCTGACCCAGAGCGTGCTCGAAAGCGTGAACAAGAAAGTGGAAGCCTATGGCAAAGCCCACGGCTACAAGCTCATCCTCATTGCCGCCCCCAGCGGCACCATCGCCTACGGCGAGAAAAACCTCGACATCACCACCCCGGTGCTGGCATACCTCAACGCCAACTACCACCGCAAGTAGGTAGCCGCCAAGCGACGGCCGGAATCCTCTTTGCCGGGGCCGGTTACTTAAGCATGGGCCAAATGCGCTTACCTAAGCGCGCAGGGTCCTTACCTACGTGCGCAGGAGCCTTACCTACGTGCGCAGGGTCCTTACCTACGTGCGCAGGGTCCTTACCTATGTGCGCAGCATCCTTACCTATAGGCGCAGGGCCCTTACCTATGCCCGAAATGCCTTTACCTAAGCGCGTAGCGTGCTTACTTATGCGCAAAGCGGGCTTACGTAGGGGCCAAGCGCGCTGAGGGTCTTCGGGAAGGCCGGTAGATGCTGGGGGCGGGTGTTTTTCGGGCGTGGGCAACCCTGCGGGACTGAATAGGCTCTTGTTATTGCCCGGCCTTGGGCTGGT
>JANXMN010000058.1 GCA_025354605.1 Hymenobacter sp.
TAGCGGCGGCAAGCGAGATACATCGGCTTCGCTGCGCTGCGCTCGGCATGACGTTCTTTGTTCGTGCTTCGAGCACGCGCTGCCGCACCAGGCTTCTGCGGCCGTTTCCCCTTTTCCCTCCTCCCACTCCCCTGTCCCTTCTCCCCTATCCCCTCAATGTCCCGCTTTCTCGCCCTCGCTGCCGCCCTGCTCCTCGCCCTGCCCGCCACCGCCCAGACGACGGCCCCCGGCCAGCCCGACACGGCCACCACCCGCCAGCAATACCAGAAGCTCGACCGCCGCATCCGGATGCGCGACGGGGTGCAGCTCTACACCGTCGTCTACGTGCCGCGCGGGGCAGCCCCGGCCACCCTCTACCCCATCATCATGGTGCGGACGCCGTATTCGGCGGGGCCGTACGGCGAAAACCACTACCGCCCACAGGCCGGCCCCAGTGCCGAGCTGTCGGCGGAGAAATATATTTTCGTGTATCAGGACGTGCGGGGGCGGTATCTGAGCGAGGGGCAGTTTGAGGAAATGACCCCGGCCCTACGGCCCGAGCAGGCCAGCCCCACGGCCCACGACGAAAGCACCGACACCTTCGATACGATTGAGTGGCTGTTGAAGAACGTGCCGGGCAACAACGGCCGCGTGGGCCTGGTGGGCATCAGCTACCCCGGTTTCTATGCCACGGCGGCCCTGCCCCACGCCCACCCGGCCCTGAAAGCCGTGTCGCCCCAGGCCCCGGTCACGGATGAGTTTATCGGCGACGATGCCCGGCACAAGGGCGCGTTCTTTCTGCTCGACAACTTTGAGTTCACCAATTATTTCGACATCCCGCGCCCGCAGCCGGTGGCGGAGTATGCCCCGCTGTTCAAGTTCGAAACCAAGGATGCTTACCAGTTTTTCCTCAGGCTCGGCCCCCTCAAAAACGCCAACGGGCCGCAGTATTTCAACAACCGGGCGCGCATCTGGAACGAGTACCAGCAGCACGACACCTACGATGCCTACTGGCAGGCCCGCGACAGCCGCCCCGCCCTCACGGGCCTGGGCAGCGCCGGGCCGGCCGTGCTGGTAGTGGGCGGCTGGTTCGATGCCGAGGACCTGTACGGGGCCCTCAACACCTACAAAGCCCTCGAAAAGCAGAACCCCGGCCTCAACAACCGCCTCGTGATGGGGCCCTGGACCCACGGGGCCTGGGCGCGCCGCGACTGGAGCAAGTTCGGCCCCCTCAGCTTCGGCGCAAACACCGCCGAATACTTCCGCCAAACGCTGGAAACTCCGTTTTTCAACTTCTACCTGAAAGACAAGGGCAGCTTCAACCCGGCGGAGGCCACCGTGTTCAACACCGGCACCAACGAGTGGAAAACCTACCCGGCCTGGCCGCCGGCCGCTACGAAAACGCGCACGTTATATCTAAAACCAACTGGAAGAATAGATTCTGTTTTTGAAACTGTAATTGAGAAAGCGTTAAATAACCGCATACCTAGTCTGGGCATGCCTGCGCCAGTTCTTCCCCCGGCCTTCACCCAATACATCAGCGACCCGGCCAACCCGGTGCCTTACACCGATGGCATCCACGGCAGCCGCAACAACGAGTACGTGATGGAGGACCAGCGCTTCGCCAGCAAGCGCGCCGACGTGCTCACTTTCCATTCTGAAACCTTGCCAACGGCCCTCACCGTGGCCGGCCCCCTCGTGGCCGACCTGTGGGTGAGCACCTCCGGCACCGACGCCGATTTCATCGTCAAAGTCATCGACGAGCTGCCCAACGGCACCCAGCGCCTGGTGCGCGCCGAGGTGATGCGCGGCCGCTTCCGCAACAGCTTCTCCAAGCCCGAAGCCTTCAAACCCAACCAGCCCACCGAGGTGAAATACGAGCTGCCCGACGTGCTGCACACCTTCGCCAAAGGCCACCGCCTCCTGGTGCAGGTGCAAAGCACCTGGTTCCCGCTCGTCGACCGCAACCCGCAAACCTTCGTGCCCATCGCCACGGCTGATGCCAAGGACTTTCAAAAAGCCACCATCAAAGTGTACCACGATGCCGGGCACCCGTCGGCCGTGCGGGTGGCGGTGCTGCCGTAGCTATTTTCCGCAAACGTCCTTATGACAACCAAGGCATTTCTGGCGCTAAAACAAATTCATCTGCGGCACGGAATAGTAGCATCACCTGCTATTCGGTGCCGCAGGTGAATTTGTTTTAACGGATTCGCAGGTAGCTGCCAATTGGCGGGGGGCTTTGCGCGCCTTCGTAGTACCTCGGCTTATTCCCCTCTATCGCGTCGAAATAGGCATAGGCCAACCACGGATACACCAGCAGGAGCAGCAGCAGGTAGTGCACCGCCTGCTCGGCCCGCAACTGCCGTGGCAACCGCCAGAGCATCGCGGCCAGTCCCACCAACGGCCCAACGCAGACCAGCCAAAGCGGAATACTTTCCCACTCGTACATGGGCACCTGATACCTCACTTCGCTTATCCACCCTTCTGTATGATAGTAGCTGGCAACGATGGCCCGCTGAAACACCAGACTATCGATAAAAGAAGAAAGAAACAAGCAGCTTCCCAGGATGTAGAGGGGCGCATAATAAATACGCCATTGCGGCCACTTGGTGCGCAGCCAATAGCCGTAATAGCCGGCTATTCCCAGCAAAATCAACTTACAGAAGGCATCTAACATCGCAAATTTACTAAGCCTGGGTGTTGCTGCAGCGCTCCTGTCGGGGCCTGCAAAATACCCTCCGGCAATCGGTTTTAGGGGGTAGATGGCCTGTTTCTATTCATTACCAGGCCACCAGCCCGCGCATAAATGCGTCCGTAAAATCGGGCGCGAAATGCCGCACGTTGGGCAGGTAGTCGAACTCAGCGACTTCGTGGGTAGTGGTGAGGACCACGGCCTCCATGCCGGCGTTGCGGGCGGCTTCGGCCCCTTTGGGCACGTCTTCGAATACCAGGCAGTCGGCGGGCGGCACGCCCAGCAGCTCGGCGCAGCGCAGGAAAACTTCGGGGTTGGGCTTGCTCACGGCCACGTCGTCGGCGCTCACGATGGCCTGGAAGTAATGCCGGATGTTGAGGTTGTCGAGCACGAAATCGATGTTGAACGGGATGGCCGCCGAGCCGATGGCCATGCGGATGCCGCGCCGGTGGGCGGCTTCCAGAAACGCGGGCAGGCCCGGCAGCAGCGCCAGCCGCGGCCGGAACTCCTGCTGGTAGCGCCGCTCCTTTTCCAGGCCCAGCCGGTCCATCTCCTCACCGCTGAAACGGTCGGGGCCAAACATGCGCGTGAGCACCTCGCGGTTCTTGCCATACATCTGGGGCTTCACTTCCTCCCAGCTGAAGCTGCCGCCCAGGTCTTCGTTGAACAGCCGCTGCCAGGCGCGGGTATGGTATTCCATGTCGTGCACCATGGTGCCGTTGAGGTCGAAAAGAAAGGCTTGCATGTGTTGGTGATGTAGCGCGAACTTTCAGTTCGCGTGGCAGAACGGCAATAGTTGAAATACCTTTAATGGCGCGGAGACGCGAACTAAAAGTTCGCGCTACACTCACAAATACACCCGGAACGTCGTGCCCTGGCCGACTTCACTCTCTACCTCCACCCGGCCGCCATTGCCCTGCACGATGCGATTGACGAGATACAACCCCACGCCGGTGCCCTCGGTGTGGGTGTGGAAGCGGCGGAACAGCTGGAACAGCTCATCCTGGTGGCGGTGCACGTCGAAGCCCAGGCCGTTGTCTTCCACCAGCAGCAGGGGCGCGCCGGCTTCCTTCCAGAGCGAGAGGTGAATGCGGGCGGGGCGGGCGGGGGCGGCGTATTTGAGCGAGTTGCCCAGCAGGTTGAGCAGGATGGTACGCAGGTGGGCCCGCGCGTAGCGGATAGTGGGCGCGGCCGCGAAATCGGTGGTGATGCGGGCGCGGGCGGCCAGCACCTGCGGCTGCAGGGCTTGCAGCACTTCCTGGGTCAGCTCATCCAAATCGACGGTTTCGGTGGGCGCGGTGCCGGCCTGCTGCACTTGGCCCACGGCGGCGAGGTCGTCGACGGTGGTGCCGAGCTGGTGCAGCGACTCGTCAATCATGGGCAGCAGCAGCTCGCCCTCGGCGGGGTCGGCGAAGGCCACGGTGCGGCGCAGCTCATCGAGCAGGCCCAGCAGGTTGTTGATGGGCTGCTTGAGGTCGTGGCTGGCCGCGTACACGAAGTTGTCGAGGTCGGCATTGGTGCGGGTGAGGCGGCGGTTGCTCAGGTCGAGGGCGGCGTTGGCGGCCAGCAGATGCTCGTTGGCATCGGC
>JANXMN010000075.1 GCA_025354605.1 Hymenobacter sp.
CCGTTTCGGTCGATTTGCTGAAGAACGGCGTGACTACCGGCATCTCGGCTTCCGACCGCAGCAAGACCATTCTGGCCCTCATCGACCCCGCCACCAAGCCCGAGGAGCTGGGCAAGCCCGGCCACATCTTCCCCCTCAAAGCCCGGAAGGAAGGCGTGCTACGCCGCGCCGGCCACACCGAGGCGGCCGTGGATTTGGCCCGCCTGGCCGGGTTCGTGCCCGCCGGCGTGCTGGTGGAAATCCTGAAGGAAGACGGCGAAATGGCCCGCCTGCCCGACCTGCGCCTGGTGGCTCAGAAGTGGGACCTGAAGCTGATTTCAGTGCAGGACCTCATCAAGTACCGGCTGGCCCACGAAAGCCTCATCCAGCGCGAGATTTCGGTGCAGCTGCCCACCTCCTGGGGCGATTTCGACCTCTACGCCTACACCCAGCGCAGCAACGGGGCCAACCACCTGGCCCTGGTGAAGGGCGACATCAGCGGGCCGGAGCCGGTGCTGGTGCGCGTGCACAGCTCCTGCGTCACGGGCGACATTTTCGGCTCGTGCCGTTGCGACTGCGGCCCGCAGCTGCACCAGGCCATGCGCCAGATTGAGCGTGAGGGCCGCGGCGTGGTCGTGTACATGAACCAGGAGGGCCGCGGCATCGGCCTGCTCAACAAGCTCAAAGCCTACAAGCTGCAGGAGCAGGGCCGCGACACCGTGCAGGCCAACGAAGAGCTGGGCTTTAAAGGCGACGAGCGTGACTACGGCGTGGGAGCCAGTATCCTGCGCGACCTGGGTGTCACGGCCATGCGCCTGCTCACCAACAACCCCAAGAAGCGCACCGGTCTCATCGGCTACGGCCTGGAAATCGTGGATACGCTGCCCATCGAAATCAGCCCCAACCCGCACAATGAAGCGTATCTGACGACCAAGCGCGATAAGATGGGGCACGAAATCATGCGTTCGGTGGCCGGCGGGGAAACCGAAGCGGCCTAGCGCCGACGCCGCTTGGCCAGGCGCGCAAAATTGCTTACATTAGTACGAAGCCCAGCGAGTTAACAAGGCGCTGGGCTTTCTTATGCCATGCGGTATTGGATGCTGCTATTGCTGCTGGGCGGGCTGTGCGAAAAAGGACTGGCGCAGGCAGCCCCCACCCCGGCGCTGCGCCTGATGTTTCGGCTGGGCCGCGTGGTGCTCATTTCGGGCGACACGCTCGATGGCCCCGTCGCCCTGCAATTTGGCCCGGACTTGCTCCTGCTAGGCCGTCCGGATGGCAGTGTGCGGACCTTCGCGCCGGCCAGCGTGGCGGCCTGTGCCGTGCAGCAGCCCCTGGGTACCGCCGCCGCCGGCCGCCCCGACCCCCATGAGGTGCGCCTGTTTCGCAGCCTGTCCTGGACGCCCGACGCGCGCCAGAAACGGCCCGAAATGGCCCTGTTCGAGCAGCTGGGCGGTGGGCCGGTGCTGCTGCTGCGACGGCAGCACCTGGCGCAGCGCCAGGTAGCCTACATTCCGCCGCCGGCAACCGTGGGGGTGGGCGTATTCGGCGTGCCGGTGGGCACCAACGGCCGGGGCCTGCCGCCCCCCAGCCCGCCCCGCTACCTGAGCCTGACCGACCTGCACGATGCCTTCTTCCTGGCCCGCTCGCCCGACGACCTCGCCCCCCTGCCCCCGGCCCTGAAAGAAGTGCTGGCGGCGTTTCCGGGCCAGGCTCCGCAGCTACAGGCCTACGCCCGCACGCACCGGCTCAGCCTGAACACCGCCCGCGACCTGGCCGATTTGGTGGGCTACGCGAATTCGCTGGCCGGCATGGCCGCGCCCTGAAACGCGCGCGGGCACCCCGGCGGGTGGGGGAGCAGAAAGGCCGGCCGCAACGCCGGCCTTTTGCGTGGGCGGCCGGGCGCTGGCAACAAGCCTGTGGGAAGGCGCGGCAAGCCTGTGGGAAGGCCCGGCAAGTCGTCCGGAAGGCTTGGCAAGGCATCCGGAAGCGTCGGCAAGTCGTCCGGGGTCGCCGGCAAGGCATCCGGAGGCGCTGGCAAGCCTGTGGGAAGGCGCGGCAAGGCAACCGAGGGCGTTGGCAAGCGAGTGGATGGGGCCGGCAAGCCGGTGGATGCGTCCGGCAAGCAAGCGGGGGAGGCGAGGGAGCCGGCCGGAGCTGCGCCGGGGGCAGTCAGCCGGAAAATAAATTCCTACTTTAGCCGGCCTAACCTCACTTAACCCCTTCTTTTCTCATGCATTCGTTCCGTGCTGACCAATTCCGAATGATGGGCGTGCTCGTGCCCTGGCTCACCGCCAACATGCCGGCCATCGCCAAAAGCAAAGCCGCCGCCAAAGAGGCCGCCGACGTGGTGGGCGGCCTGCCCGCCGTGCAGGCCAAAGCCGGCCTCACGGCCACCGAAACCAAAAAGGTGACTGAGCGCCGCAGCAAGCAGCAGCAAGCGTTCGAAACCCGGATTCTGGCGATGCTCGGGCCGCTGCAAATGGTGGCCACGAGCCTCAACGACATGGATTTCCTGGGGCTGGTAACCATCGGGCGCACCACGTTCAAGGAGCTGCGCCCCGAATTGCAGGCCGGCGTGGGCCAGCAGGTGCTCGCCAAGGCGAAAGTCAACGCGAAAAAACTGGAAGACTACGCCATCGACACCGACTACCTGGACGAAGCCCAAGCCCTGGCCGACACCTTCCAAAAGGGCCTGCCCGATACGCAGTCGCTACTCGATGCCCGCCAGAACGCCAACGCCACCTACGAGGAAGTGCACGAGGCCCAGATGACCCAGATTTACGAGCTCGACAAGGCCATGAGCGTGTTTGAAGCCGTGAACCCGGACCTGTTCAAAGGCTATAAAGCGGCCCGG
>JANXMN010000076.1 GCA_025354605.1 Hymenobacter sp.
ACTGGTAGGGCTGCCGGAAGTTCAGGTTGAAATCGAAGCCCAGCACGCGGGCCGCACCCCGGGCCAGGTCGGTGTAGCCCGAGAAGTCGCCGTAAATCTGGAAGGTGAAGGCCAGCGTGGCCAGCACCAGCAGCGGCCCCTGCGCGTGCTGGCGGGGGTGGTTGAACACGGGGTTGACGAGCAGGGCCAGCCGGTCGGCCACCACCACTTTCTTGAACAGGCCCCAGGCCATGAGCCGCAGTCCGCTCACGATGCGGGCATAGTCGAAGGCGTGCGCGCGCCGAAACTGTGGCAGCATGTGCCCGCCCCGCTCAATCGGGCCGGCCACCAGCTGCGGAAAAAAGGCTACAAACAGCGCAAACCGGCCAAAATTCCGCTCCGCCGCCAGCCGGCCCTGGTACACATCAATAATGTAGCCCACGCTCTGAAACGTGTAGAACGACACGCCCACCGGCAGCAGCAGGCCCAACACCGGCCCCGGCCCCACGGGCAGGTGCAGCGCCCCGGCCAGCTGCGTGGTGAGGTCGCGGAAGAAGTTGAAGTACTTGAAGACGAACAGCGTACCCAGGTTGCTGACAAGGCTCAGGTACAGCCAGGGGCGGCGCTGGCGCTTCCCGGGCAGTTGGCTCATGCGGTAGCCGCTGTAGTAGTCGAGGGCGGTGGTGGCCAGCAGCAGCAGCGCGTAGGCCGCCCGCCAGCTCATGTAGAAGTAGTAGCTGGCCAGCAGCAGCAGCGCCCCCCGCCAGCGCGGCGGCAGCCCGTAGTAGAGCCCGACGACGACTGGGAAAAAGACGAGGAAATGGAGCGAATTGAACAGCATGCGCGGCGCGGCGGGGTTTCCGGCGCTCAAATGTAGCCCGCAGCCTTTGCTGCGGCCGAACGAGCCGCGCGGCCTTTGCGTGCGGACCGGGCGCGGCTGGCCGCAGCAAAGGCGGCGGGCTACGTGGTGCGGGCTACGCGATGTGCTACGATGCTACCGCCTACTTTTGCAGTCCTGTTTTTGGCTTACCTCTTTTCATGGCTCTCGACCTCAACCACAAATCCATCCTCGTAACCGGGGGCACCGGCTCCTTCGGCAAACAATTCGTTCGCACGGTTTTCAAGCAGTTTCCGCAGGTGAAGCGCCTGGTGGTATTCTCGCGCGACGAGCTGAAACAGTACGAGATGAGCCAGGAGTTCAGCCCGGCCAAGTACCCGGCCATCCGTTACTTTCTGGGTGATGTGCGCGACGCCGAGCGCCTGCAACGGGCCTGCGAGGGCATCGACATCGTGATTCACGCCGCCGCCCTCAAGCAGGTGCCAGCCGCTGAGTACAACCCGATGGAGTGCATCAAAACCAACATCTTCGGGGCCGAGAACGTCATCAATGCCGCCCTCGACTGCGGCGTGAAAGATGTAGTGGCCCTGAGCACCGATAAGGCCGCCGCCCCCATCAACCTCTACGGCGCCACCAAGCTCTGTTCGGACAAGCTTTTCGTGGCGGCCAACAACATGAAAGGCAGCCGCGATTTGCGCTTCTCGGTGGTGCGCTACGGCAACGTAATCGGCTCGCGCGGCTCGGTGGTGCCGTTTTTCCTGCAGCAGCGCCACACTGGCGTGCTGCCCATCACCCACCCCGACATGACGCGCTTCAACATCTCGCTCGAAGAAGGCGTCGACCTCGTGCTCTACGCCCTGGAGCACGCCTGGGGCGGCGAGATTTTCGTACCGAAAATCCCCAGCTACAAAATCACGGAAGTGGCCCGCGCCATCGGCCCCAACTGCGAGCAGCGCGTCGTGGGCATCCGCCCTGGCGAGAAGCTGCACGAGGCCATGATTACCGAAACCGATGCCCTGAGCACCGTCGAGCTGGCCCGCTACTACGTCATCCTGCCCTCAACCCCCAATTGGGACGTGGAGAAATACATTGTTGATTTCGAGGGCAAGCGCGTGCCGCTGGGCTTTCAGTACGACTCGTTCAACAACGAGGACTGGCTGAGTGCCGAGCAGATTCGGGAGGAAATCCGCCTGCACGTCGACCCGAACTTCGTGGCGTAGCGGAACTTTGCCGGGCATCTCTGGACAAATTTTCCCGGTCTCTGGACAGTTTTTATTCTATTCGACACACCCTTTCGCGTGCTCCGGACACTCTTTCGACTGCTCCGGACAGGTTTCAGGCTGCTCTGTACACCTTTTTGGCAACTCCGGACAAATTTATGGCTGCTCTGGAGTCTTTTTGAGCAGCTCTGGACATTTTTTATCCAAGTCCGGACTTCTTTTATCCAGGTCTGGACACCAAAACACCTGCTCTGGCTGCCCCTAAGCCCAGCGCGGGCCGCCGCCGCTGCCTGCACTCCTTGCAAACGGCCATAAAGGCCCGTTTTGGCCCCCAACCGAAGAAAAATATAACTACCATCTATCGCAATACCTCCACCCAGCCCTTAAGGCGCTGCCCGGTGGTGGAGTTGCTGAGCAAGTAGTAGTACACGCCGTCGGGCTGGCCCTGGGCGGCCCAGGCGTTATCGTATTTGTCCTGGGCGTACACCTCGCGGCCCCAGCGGTTGTAGAGGCGCAGGCTCCAGTCGGGCGCGTTCAGGCCTTTGAGGATGAAGGCCTGGTTCTGGCGGTCGCCGTTGGGGGTGATGATGGTGGGAATCGTGACCGGACAGGTGCGGGTGCTAATAAAAACTGAATCGCGGGCCATGCAGCCGGCGGCATTGCGTACTTCCAAGGTATAGCGACCAGGGCGCTGTGCCCGCAAGGTGGGGCCGGTACTGCCATCCTGCCAGCGAAAAGCCGTGCCGGCGGGCTGAGCGGATGCTTGTAGCAGCACCCCGGGTTCGTCGCAGGCAAGTGTATCGCGCGGCATCAGGCGTAAGCCGGGCCGGTTGTTAACCCGAATGTTGAGCCGTTGCTCGAGTGGGCCGTTGGCCGTAGCCACCGTCACGACCACGCCGTAGGTGCCGGCTCGCTGGAAGCGATGTTGGACTGAAGGCCCCGTAGCCTGGTTAGCGGCTCCGGTTGCCGAGTCACCGAAGGCCCAGACAAACCCGCCCGCGCCGCCACCAGTAGGCAAGTCCAGTGCGACAGCGGTGGCGGTAAAGGCCGCGACTTCGCCGGCACACACCACCAGCGGGCTGGCGATGCGCAATTGCTGACGGTTACGGTTGGGGAAATTGGGCAAGCCCAACAGAACCCGGCCGAGCGTAAAAGTCACACCCGCTGGTTGAAACCGGCAGCCGGCCCCCGCGACGTTCGGCAGCTCGACGACGGCCAAGCTATTGGATGAGAAAAAGCGGCCATCGGCGGGCATGTAAATGCGGTCGTCGGGGCCGCGGAGTGGGGTGCCGAACTCCCCCGTCGCCACGCGGGTCGCCGACAAGCCGGGCTGCCGCATATCTACCTGGTAGAGCCCCCCGGTATTTGCCACGGCTCCGGCAATGCTCGCATCCGTCAGGTACAGGAAATGGTTGTCGGCCGAAAATTCCAGGCCGTAGGGACGGGTGGTGGCGGGCTGGGCCAAGGCTACCTGCCGGGCGGCGCTTACCTGCCCGTTCCGGTTATCGAAGTCGAATATTTCCACGGCATTCTGGTCGGGAATAGTGGCTCCCAGGTAGTGCCCGTCGGGGGAAGCCCGCAGCGACCCATAGGCTTCATCGATGGAATAGCGCGCGATTAGGCCGGCCCCGTGCACGCTGCCCACCGGGCTTCGCACCGGGGTTCCCAACCCAGTGGGCAGCACCGGGTAGCTGAGGTACTCGTTGGTTCGCCAGCCGTGCACTATCACCCAGTAATCGGTACCATTGCGGTGGCGCACGGCGGTTAGGGCCTCCGTCAGCAGCAAGGTGCCAGGGGGCAGGGGCACTGGCACCGAGTTAGGGGCCAGTACGGCACCGTCGCCCGCGTCCTGGGCCATGTCCACGACGGAATAGCGGAGCCCCCCGGCCAGCTGGTTTTCGCGGCAGTCCACGGTGAGCAGGAAATACTGTCCCCGGTGCTCGGGACGGGGCAGCAGCAGCGCTCCCTGCGCAGCCGAATGGCACCCACCGCTGAGCTGCCCGTTCGGCATTAGCTGGTTGCGTCGGTTCCACACCTTTTCGCCGTTGGTATAACAAAGCAGATTACCCGCCGAATCGGCGACGGAAGCACTGGCTTCTAGCGCGTAAAAGGTGGGGTTGGTGACGGCAACAATGGGCGGCGTAGCCGCCGCCGACGCCGGAAACTGGAGGCCCAACTGCGTCCCAAAACGCCAGGCATTAAATTCGTACTGCGCCCAACCAGCGTGGCTGCAACCAATAACCAGTAGCAGCAAAAGACTAAATTTTCGGAACATTGCAAAGCAAATATTGTGGGGAAAACAGCCATCTGTGGCACTATGGCTGCAATCAGACTTTGTGCTGGTTGCGGTTGTTCAAAGGGGGTGCTTGTTGATGGCTTTCTTGTTTTGACTGACGTGCATCGGGGGCTCACCTTCGGGAGTAAGGGGTTAAAATCAAGTTTTTTGCCTAACGCCCGTCCTATTCCGCTTTATCTTTGCCCACCCATGCCCACCCCTGCTTTCCACCCCACCCGCCCCCTGCCCTACGGCCGCCAATACATAGCAGAGGCCGACGTGGCGGCCGTGGTTGCATCGCTGCACGGCGACTACCTCACCCAGGGCCCCACCGTGGCCGAGTTTGAGCAGCAGTTTGCCGCCTACGTGGGGGCGAAGTACGCCGTGGCCGTGAGCAACGGCACGGCCGCCCTGCACCTGTGCGCCTCAGCCTTGGGCGTGCAGCCCGGCCAACGGGTCATCACCTCCCCGCTCACGTTCGCGGCTTCGGCCAACTGCGTGCGCTACTGCGGCGGCGAGGTGCACTTTGCCGACATCGACCCCGCCACCGGCCTCATTGATTTGGTGAAAGTGCGCGCCCTGCTCGAAGCCCACCCCAAAGGTTATTTCACGGGCCTGATTCCGGTCGATTTCGCCGGCCTGGCCGTAAACCTGGAGCAGGCCCGCCAGCTGGCCGACGCCTTTGGCCTTTGGATTATTGAAGATTCCTGCCACGCGCCAGGCGGCTTTTTCATCGATTCGGAGGGCCAGGAGCAGCACTGCGGCAACGGCCGCTTCGCCGAACTGGCCATCTTCAGCTTCCACCCCGTGAAGCACATTGCCTGCGGCGAGGGCGGCATGATAACGACCAACGACGAACAGCTGTACCGCCACCTGCTGCGCCTGCGCACCCACGGCATCACCCGCGACCCGGCCGAGCTGACGCGCCCCGCCGACGGCGGCTGGTACATGGAAATGCAGGAGCTCGGCTACAACTACCGCCTGCCCGACCTCAACTGCGCCCTCGGCCTGAGCCAGCTCGCCCGCGCCGACGAGGGGCTGGACCGCCGCCGCCAGCTCGCCACTCAATACGACGCCGCGTTTGCGCATATGCCCGGCCTCACCGTGCTGGCCCCCGGCCGGCCCGGCCACGCCTACCACCTCTACGTGGTGCAGGTAGCCGACCGCAAGGGCCTTTACGACTTCCTCAAAACCCGCCAGATATTTGCCCAGGTGCACTACATCCCGGTGCACCGCATGCCCTACTACGAAAGCCTGGGCTGGCGCGCCGGCGACTTCCCCCTGGCGGAGGAATACTACGCGCGCTGCCTCAGCATCCCCCTGTTCCCGACCCTCACCGACGAAGAGCAGGCGTACGTGGTAGCGTGCATTCGGGAGTTTTTAGCTGTCATTGCGAGGAGAAACGACGAAGCAATCCGTCCTCTTTCAGCGACAAGCCCCGAGATGTGACCCACTTTTTTGGCGGCGCTATCATTGCAAAAGCTGCATCACTTTAGAAAACTTGTCGCACTGAGAGGAAGGATTGCCGCGTTCCGCTGCGCTCCACTCGCAATGACAGCTTAAACACCCCTCCCCCTTTGAACACCCAACAAGAAGACTTCTGGGCCGGCGACTTCGGCCGCGAATACACTGACCGCAACTCCCGCCCGCTCGATGAGTGGAATGAATTTTACCGGAGCATCTACGGCCACACCAAGCTCGAAATGAACGCCGAGTTCATCGGCGAGCTGCCCCGCGAGGCCAGCATTCTGGAAGTGGGCTGCAACACCGGCATGCAGCTCGTGGGCCTGCAGGCCATGGGCTTCACCAATCTTTACGGCATCGAGCTGCAAGGCTACGCCGTGGAGAAGGCCCGCGAGTTCGTGCGCGGCGTGAACATCCTGCAGGGCAGCGGCTTCGATTTGCCTTTCAAGAACAACTACTTCGATGTGGTGTGCACCAACGGCGTGCTCATTCACATCGCGCCGACGGATTTGCCGCGCATCATGGGCGAGATGGTGCGCTGCTCGAAGCGCTACATCATGGGCTACGAGTATTTCGCGGCCGCTACCACGGCCATCCGCTACCGGAGCAACGAGGGCTTTCTGTGGAAGATGGACTTCGCGCAGGTCTTCCTCGACAATTACCCCGAATTGCGGCTGGTGAAGCAGCACCTCTACCCCTACGTCAACGAGGCCGAGCGCGGCAACCAGGACGTGATGTTCCTGCTCGAAAAGGTGCCGGGCTGATGCAGAAAGCCGGAATCATCTCGCAGGTGCGCATGGGCAGCACCCGTCTGCCGGGCAAGGTGCTGCTGCCCGCCGCCGGCCGCCCCCTGCTCGACTACCACGTGGCGCGGCTGGCCCAAAGCGGCCTGCCCCTGTACCTGGCCACCACCACCGAGCCCGCCGACGATGCCCTGGCCGCCTACGCCGAAGCCCACGCCCTGCCCTACCACCGCGGCTCCGAAACCGACGTGCTGGCCCGCTACTACGAAACAGCCGTGAAATTTGGCCTTGACGTAATTGTGCGCGTCACCTCCGACTGCCCGCTGGTGGACGGCCCCCTGATTGGGGCCGCTGTGGCCCGCTATCTGGCCGATGCCGACCCGCTGGAATTCCGCTCCAATTCGCTCATCCGCAGCTTCCCGCGCGGGCTGGACTTCGAGATTTTCTCGATGCAACTGTTGGCCGAGGCCCACGAGCGCGCCAGCTCGCCCTACGAGCGGGAGCACGTGACGCCCTACTTGAAAACCGGCTCCGCTACCGCCGGCCGCCTCCGCAACGTGGACGAGGTGTGGCCGGGCGGCGACCTCAGCCGTTTCCGCATCACCCTCGATACGCCCGAGGACTACGAAGTCCTGCGCCGCCTCATCGAGGAGCACCACGCCGACCAGCTGGCCCTGACTGAGCTGCTGGCCCTGCTCGAAGCCCATCCCGAAATCATGGCCCTGAACGCCGAAGTTGAGCAGAAAACCACCTGAGCATGAGTGAAGAGCAAAACCCGGCCGACCTCGTGCACCGCAACGCGCTGGGCTACTACGAAGTCACCCAAAAGCCCACGCCCGAACAGCTGCGCGACTACTACGCCCAGCGCTACTACCAGGAAAACCGCAGCAGCTACCAGCCCGACTATTCCGAAACCGAGCGCGAGCACATCGAGGGCAAGCTGCGGCTGCGCCACTGGGTGCTGGCCCAGCTGCTGGACCCGACCGATTCGACCCCGTCCGCCCGCACCTTTCTCGACGTGGGCTGCGGCGAGGGCTGGGCGCTCGACTACTTCCAGCGCCAGGGCTGGGACGTGCTGGGGCTGGATTTCAGCAGCTTCAGCCTGGAGCAGTTCCACCCCGGCCTGCGCGGCCGCCTGCGCGCCGGCGACCTCTACGACGGCCTCCAGGACCTGATAGCCGAAGGCCATCAGTTCGACGTACTTTGGCTCGACAACGTGCTCGAACACGTCCTCGACCCGGCCGAGCTGCTGCGCCGCTGCCGCGCCCTCACCCGCCCCGGCGGCGTGCTCATGGTAGACGTGCCCAACGACTTTTCGCCCCTGCAGCAGCACCTGCTGGCCGCCGGCCACATCGACCGCCCCTTCTGGGTAGCCCTGCCCGACCACCTCTCCTACTTCGGCGCCGAGGGCCTGCGCAACCTGGCCACCGCCACCGGCTGGCGCACGCAAAAACTACTTGGCGACCAGCCCATTGACCTCAACCTATTCAATCCCGCTACCAACTACGTACTGGACAAAAGCCTCGGCAAGGGTGCGCACCAGGCGCGCCTGGAACAGGACAACTTCCTGCTGCGCACCGCCTCGCTGCCGGCCGTGGCCGCCTACTACGAGGCCCTGGCCAGCGTGGGCCTGGGTCGCAGCCTGGTGGCGTTTCTGCAGCCGTAGGAAGGGTAAAGGAACGTCATGCCGAGCATTCTGCGCATCAAGCAGACACCGAGGCATCTCGCGTGCCACCACCAATTCAATCGTTGCGTTAGCCTGATTACTACCCCGTGCGAGATGCCTCGGCTACGCTCGGCATGACGTTCTTTTGCGTTCGATTACTCAACCAACACCCATGTCTTCCCCCATCTCCGTGCTCAGCGGGGCCTTGCCCGCCGAGCAGCTGCGCCGCGAAAACTTCGCCCAAAGCCTGCGCGAGTCGCCCATTCCGAACCCCGAGCTGCTGAGCAACCTGGGCCTGTACCTGAACCGACAGACGTTTTCGCGCCTGCTGTTCATGGCCGAGCTCTACCAGCACATCGTTCCGGTGCACGGCGTGGCCATGGAATTCGGCGTACGCTGGGGCCAGAACCTGGCCCTGCTGCACGCCTTGCGCGGCATCTACGAGCCCTTCAACTACAACCGGAAAATAATAGGATTCGACACCTTCGGCGGCTTCCCCTCGGTCGATGCCAAGGACGGCGACCGCGTGAAAGCCGGTGACTACGGCGTGAGCGCCGACTACCAGCACCAGCTCACCGACATTCTGGCCCTGCACGAGGCCGACAGCCCCATCCCGCACAAGCGCAAGTTCGAGCTCGTGGCCGGCGATGCCACCGAAACGGTGCCCCGCTACCTGCGCGACCACCCCGAAACCATCATCGCCTTCGCTTACTTCGATTTCGACATCTACGCCCCCACCAAGGCCTGCCTCGAAGCCATCCGACCCCGCCTCACCAAAGGCGCGGTAGTTGCCTTCGATGAGCTGAACTGCCCGGAGTTTCCCGGCGAAACGCTGGCCTTCGACGAGGTGTTTGGCGTGGCCAACTACGCCCTGCGCCGCAGCCCCCTCAACCCGCTGATTTCCTACTTGATTGTGTGATATTGGGTGAGAATTGCGCTAAAAAGAACGTCATGCAGAGCATTCTGCGCATCAAGCAGAGACGCAGCGGAGTCGAAGCATCTCGCGTGCTACCACTATATCCTGACGCCGCAACGATTACATTACTGCTGCACGCGAAATGCTTCGACT